>CAZDWQ010000006.1:0-38544 GCA_964509285.1 uncultured Pseudomonadales bacterium | reverse complement strand
ATTTCAAAACGTTCTTCCCAAATTTCTGCCATTACTGCTTTTTTAAGACTATTTTTCCCTTCTTTGTATCCCATGTGGTATTTCATATTATTCTGTCACCTCCCCTCTCTCTTCGTAATTCGTATCAGTGCAACCGATACAAATTAACTGGTTGTCTACTTGCGTCATATTATCTTCATTTTCTTGTCGTCCGCATGTGTAGCAAGTAAGTACACATGCTGTTGTTTTTTCTGCTAATCGTTCAAGACCTGTAAGATCTTGGTTAAGTAGCCGTGTCGCAATGTTTTCAAACATATAAGCGTTCATAATGTTTATCTAGTTAAGAGGAATGAGATAGCCGTAGCCGTCTCGTCCTCTTTTCTAGTTTGTGATGTTTCCATCACTATAAATATAGTATACAACGGCTTGCGACGGTTGTCAACATGTATATAACATGGGGTGTGGATAAGTGCGTTTGTGCTAATTTTTCAGCTAGTTTATAATAAAAATATACATTTGTATTTTTTAGATAATTTTTCTTATTTTTTTGCCTATAGTGTGAAAAAAGCGGTACTACAGTACTAGTGTGATAGTCGTTACTAACGGCTATCACATAATTCAACACTATAGACAAAAAAACAAGAAAAAAAGACGGCAAAACACCTTTATGGCAGAACTCTGTCAAGAGAGGTTTCACTTTGCCGTCTAATCTCTCGAAAACAGAACTGTGCCATAAAACACAGTTTTTTGTTATCTTGTGACGCGGTTTAAAAACCCGTGTACATATAAGCATGGGCATGACGGGGAAAACCGCATTTTTTACCCCCGTCACAGTATAATAAAAACTATGGAATTATCTTATCACGCAATTTCTTTACTCCGTCATGTTGTTTCTTTTACAGGAGAAAAAGAAAATGACAAAGAAGGAAAAGAAGTAGAATGTCGCCGACGCCTTAATGTTGATGAATCAGTTTTGCGCCAATCATTTTTTCTAGAAACAAACGAAAAAGTAACGAAAGTGGAAAAAGATGTTTCTGATCTAGTAAAAACACATAACAGTGCTATTGCAAAAAAAGAACTTTCAGAAGAACAAAAAGAACAAGTAATTGCTGAATTTAATAAAAAGTACACTGATATAGTCAATCAACTATTCCCATTATCTTTGTCTGATAAAGCAAAAGCATTTTTAAAAAAATACTTTGACAAATATGGCGAAGATGCTGGCTTTATTGATGGGGATGGAAATTCTGTAAAGGAAATTAGCGAAAAATTATGAAATCTGAAATTAAAAAGAAGATAAATTATTTTTCAAAAAAGTTAGGAATAAAAAACCCTAAACCGGGTGATTTAATTTCTGTTAGTAATAAAAAATTAAAACAAGTAATAAAAAACCCAACTAATGTAAAAGAAAAAAAAGTTAGATTGGGTATTTTAGGTTTAATATAATTATATGTCTGGAATTAAAAGATTGATTTTGTCAAAATTATCAACAACAAAAAAAAGAGGAAAAGCCCTTACAGAAGAAATTGCAAAAGCATTTTCTCCGCAAAAAATGATGGATGTAGACGTTACATGTGACATGCCAAAAAAATCTTATAAAAGTAAAAAATAATATATGCCACTAACAAAAAAAGGGGAAAAAATCATGGGAGCGATGAAGAAAGAATATGGAAAAGAAAAAGGAAAAGGTATTTTTTATGCAAGTGCTAACAAAGGAACTATCAAAGGTGTAGAAAAAAAAGTTAAAAAAGTTGTTAAAAAAACTATGAAAAAAGAAATGGGTAAAATGGATAAAAAGAAAATGCCTAAAAAACCTATGGTAATGGTTAAAAAAACAATGGTAATGAAATCAGGTCGTAAAAAATAAAAGTGTTTTGTATTACAGTAATTTATTGGTTAATTCTATGGAAGAAACAAATGAAAAAGCACAAGAAGAAGTACCTGAAGAAAAGCACACCAATTGGCTAGATGCTATGTGCGAACTTGAAGCAACACCAAAATCAATAAGAAAAATAACTGTAGTAAAATTTTGTAAAAAGTGGGGAGTGCATGAAGCTACGTATTACTACCAAGCTCGAAAAAAAGAAAATCACGAAAAAATATTGGAAATTGCTCTTAACTCAGCAAAAAAAGAAGTTCCTGAGGTATTAAAAGTTTTGATAGACAACGCAAAAGCAGGTAAGGAAAGAAGTATTGAGATGTATTTAGACTATATCATTAAGCTCAGTAAGAATTTAGATATAAAGACAGACGGAAAACCAATTATATCTATTGATCAAGCAATTGCAGCAAAATATGATTTTAACAAATCCACAAAGAGAGATAGCGATTGATAGACACAGATACAGAGTAGTAAATTGTGGGCGTAGATTTGGAAAAACAACATTAGCAGTAGAAGAAATAAAAGGGAAGGCTCTTTCAAAACCAAGTAAGATTGTATACGTTGCTCCAACATACCAACAAGCAAGAGATATCGCTTGGGAGATTTTAAAAAAAGAATTACAACCGATAATTCTCCAAATAAATGAAAGCAGATTAGAGATTAGAGTAAAAACAAAAGATGGCGACGAATCTATAATTTTGTTAAGAGGGTGGGAAAGCATTGAAACACTTAGAGGGCAAAAAATTGATTTTGTGGTAATAGATGAAATTGCACAGATGAGAAACTTTTGGGTTAAGTGGATTGAAGTTATCCGCCCAACGCTTACGGATAACAAAGGTGAAGCGTTGTTTATCTCTACACCGAAAGGGTTTAATCATTTTTATGACCTTTATAACAAGGAAATAGAAGATGGAGATTTTAAATCATTTCATTTTTCTACTTACGATAATCCATATATTCCAAAAGAAGAAATTGACAAAGCAAAAAAAGAAATGACAGAAGATAGTTTTGCACAAGAATATTTGGCTGATTTTAGAAAAACACAAGGATTGGTGTACAAAGAATTTGATAGAAAAAAACATCTTTTTGGCGATGATCTCTTTATAAGAAGACAAGAGTATATTGCAGGAATAGATTTTGGGTTTAAAAACCCATGTGCAATTATATCCATTGTAAAAGATAACGACGGGAATTATTACGTAACAGATGAATTTTATAAAACTGGGAAAACTGAATCAGAAATAGCTGAATATGTTGCGGCAATGAATTATGAAAAAGTTTATCCTGATCCAGAAAGCCCTAGTGGTATAGAAGAATTAAAAAGAAAATTTATAAATGTAAGAGAAGTAGTGAAAAACAAAGATAGTATTAAAAGTGGTATAGAAAAAGTAACAGAATTATTAAAAACTGGAAAACTTAAAATTAATAAAAAATGTGTCAATCTTATTTCTGAGTTAGAGACATATTCATATCCTGATAAAAAAGATTTCAAAAATGAAAGTGAAAATCCTATTAAAGAAAACGATCATGCTTTAGACGCATTGCGGTATGCAATTATGATGCATGTGCCAATATCCCAAGGGAAAATGATGGCAAGACATTTTTACCCGAAATTTAAATAATATTATGGAACCAACATTCAGATTACTGAAAGCAAAAGAAAAGTTGCTTAAAGATGTAAAACAAAGCAAATTAAGACCAGAAGAATATGGTAAATTGTTTGACGTATCTGAATACAAGATGACAAAAGAAGAAAGAGACACATATAACATGATATTGCGTCATTTCCAATTAGGGGATCTAAATATGCAAACCCCGCGTGTTGAATTAAATGACATGAGTGTTTTGCAAAGAGACCAAATTGACCAAATGCTGTGGAATACGTATCAACCAAATGATGGGCAGCCTTTACAGGGTGATGTTATAAATTCTTGGAAAAGCAACGCAATGAGACCAATTGTCCGAAATAAATGTATTTCTATTGCCGCCCACGCTACCGCACGACTTATTTTCCCAAGAATTTTTGCATATAATAACCAATCTGAATCACAACAATTAGCTGCTCGTGTAATGGAAGATTTAATGGAATGGTCTGCTGATCAATCAAATTTTTCTTACTATTCACTTATCCGTATTTTGACGGCGATGTATTCTCCTGCGTCTATAGGACATACTGAATATGCCGAGGCGTATAGATTAGTTATGTTTCCAGATGGAAGCGGTGGCTATAAACAAGAAAAAATATTAGACGAAATTTTTTCTGGCTTTCAAGACACCTTAGTGCCAGTTCAAGAATTATATATTGAAAACTTTTTTGAAAATGACATACAAAAACAAGGTTGGCTTATTTGGCGTAGGGTGCAATCGTATTCTTTGCTTGAATCCAAATATGCTCAGATATACGAGAATTTTAAATATGTAAAACCAGGTGTCCAATGTATATATAACGACGCAAACCAATCTTTTTATCAGGTTTACGATTCAAACATGCGGCAAGATGATGCGGAAGAAGTGATATATTGGAATAGAAATTTAGATCTTAAAATAATTATAGTAAATGGAGTCATGTTGACTCCTCATAATAACTGTAACCCTAGAAAAGATAAAAGATACCCTTTTGATAAATTTGGATATGAGATTATAAACGGTCGTTGTTTTTATTATAAATCTCTTGCGTTTAAACTAGCACCTGATGCAAACATAATCAACACACTTTATTCAATGGTGATTGATGGAACATATCTTAATTTGATGCCTCCAATGATAAGTGTCGGTGGGGAAATAATAGGATCTGATGTTATTGTCCCTGGTGCTGTGACAACATTGTCAAGTCCAGACGCTGATTTAAGAGCTATTAACACTTCAAACAACTTACGAGCTGGAATGGAAACAATGTTTAAGGTAAACGAAAGTATCAACCAATCCTCTGAAGATCCATTACAAAGTGGGCAACAAAATCCAGGTACTCAAACAGCTTATGAAATATCTAGATTGGAACAAAACGCTGCAACAGTGCTTGGATTGTTTATTAAAATGATTTCTGATCATGTAAAGCAATACGGAGAATTAAGAATAAACGATATATTACAATATTTAACTATTGCAGATGTAAGTAAAATAGAAGATGATCCAAAATTAGTGTATAAGACTTTCTTCATGGGCTCAGGGTCGTCTAAAGAAAAAATGAAAAATAAAAGAATTATATTTGACTCTTCTTTAAAAGAAGAAATGACTGAAGATGAGTTAATGGAAGAAAGTTATAATACTCTTGGTAAAGAAGAAAAAAATGATGAAGAGATTTACCGTGTAAATCCTGAGTTATTTAGAAATTTGAAGTACATGGTAAGTATAACACCAGATGTCTTGACCCCAATGAGTGAAAATCTTGAAAGAGCATATTCTCTAGAAACATTTGATCGAGCGATTGCGCAGCCTAATACAGACCATGATGCTTTAACAAGAGATTTGCTTTTGGCTACATCGCCGGCAACAAAGAAAAATCCTGATAAATACATGTTAAAAAAGCAAGATATTATGGATATGGCTAACAAAAATTTAGATGTTGCCCAAAAAACTCAAAATCAACAACCAAATGAATTAAATTTAATTAATCAGCCAGAAATGGCTACATAACGCTATGTTTGAAAAAGTAAATGTTAGTGATTGGCTTTCTCTTTCATGGGAAACCAGAAGAAAAATAGTTGAAATTTTTAAAATCCCAAGAAGTGGTGGGACACATGTCGTTGGGGGTGTAGTTAAAACAGACGGGTACACTCAAGAAGATCTAACTGCTATTAGTGTGGAAAAAATGAAAGAATATACAAAATTAGAAAGTGACGATTTTGTAGAATTATTTAAAAAAACAATTAAATTAGTAAATAAACAAAAATAAACGCTATGAAAAAAACAGAAAAACTTCTAGCAATAGAGAAAAAAAGACAAGAAAAAAAAGTTAAAAGAATGAGAGAAAAAGTTAAAACAGAGCTTTACCCATTTCTAGTTAAAACTGGTGGAAGTGTGCAAGATGTACAAATGTTGGTAAAAACATTATCAGTAGGGTTACACCAAGCGTTTCAAAATCAAATGCTCAAACAAAAAGTAAAGCAAATGGAGCTGGACAAGATGGTTGACAAAAAAAATAAAAATAATACTGCCATTTTAGAACTAATCAAAATGTTTGAAGAAGAAACATTGGCCGATGCTTTTAATATGATCGACAACTTTTGCCCTACAGTAGATACATTTGTACGTGAAGAAATGTCAAAAAAGCCATTTAGTGAGTTAAAAGCAACATTCTTATAATATGAGAAAATGTTTACAATGTAGAAAACACACAAAAGAACTGGACTCTCGTTGGGAACGTATTAGAGGGTGGTTTTTCAATCTTTTTCATGAAGATATTCTTGATTTATCACAAAATAAATTTGTTCAAGGGTTTGGTGATGGGTATAAAGAAGGGTTTGCAAGGGCAAATGAGCTTTTAGAGAAAAAAATGCAATTTGAAAGAGAGCACAGTACTCCTATAATCCAAAAAGAAAAATTAGAAGAAATAAAAGCAGAAGATATATTGACAATACAAAAAACTTCTGGCGGTAAATTAGACAAAATTCTTTTGGGAGGAGTTGAGATACAACCTCAGTTTTTAAAAGATTTAAAACATGAAGCTGTCTTGTTTAAAAAAACAAGATTATGGAACATTTTTCAGGAAACATTGAAACAGCAGGCTTATTTATCAATGTTTGAAAAAAGCCAATCTTTTGATGATATGAAATCTGGCAAAGCAATGCTCCATATTATACAAGTACAAAAAAATATTATTGATATTTTGAATGATTTCAAAATAAAAGAGGACCAGCTGTAAAAAGCTGGGTGCAGAGTGTGATTGGTGTTTCTTAGCGTTCTCCATTCATACTTTGCACCTAGTGTTTTACTAGAGGCGAACGGATTGCCTTTAACCGTTTTAAAATAAATATATGTTAGAACAACAAGCAGTTGAAAAATCTGAGAACGCTGCACCTCAGCTAGGAGTTGAAACAAAAAGTGCAGTTGCTCCTGTTGCACAAGAAATTGTTGACATTGCTACTGAACTTGAAATTGTGCGTCAAGAACGTGACAATTACAAGAAAGGCTTACTTAAAGCCAAAAGCAAACTTAACGATTTTGATTCTGAAGAAGATTTAGAATCTAAAATTGCTTCTATTGTTGAGAAGCAAATAACTGAACGAAGAAATATTGAGCTTGAAAATAAGGAAAAAGAATTACTTGAAAAAGTAATTAAGGAAAACAGAGAATTGAAAATTGCTATGCAAAATCGTTCTCAAATTTCGTCTGGCGTTGGACAAGGCGCAAGTTCTGGGATCATGGGTGAGGTAAAAGAAAATTACTTTACGCCAGAACAATTAGCTTACTTTGAAAAACGTAAAATTGATCCTGAAAAAGTCAAGCAAAATATTCTAAAAAATCAAAAATAAGAATGCTAAGAATTAGAACGCTATTGTTAAAAATCTAATTCTAAATTATATGGCACTAGGTGATGTACAAGTATTGTCTCCAGGGGCTTTTGGGTCTACTGGAGCAAAAAAATTTAAGGTGGCTTCTGGTACTACAGCGTCTATCCAAGCTGGTGAACTTGTTCTTAAAGCTCTTGGAGCTAATGTGGTGACTGCTTGGACAGCTAATACTGCGACACTTCCTGTTGTTGGTACAAACTTTCTTGCTGGTCTTGCAACTACAACTTCTACTGAAACTGCTTCTGCAGCAGGTGAAGTTTCTGTGATGCCTATCGTACCAGGGGTTATCTATCTTATAGCTCCTAACAATCCTGCATTGTTTGACACCCAAGCAGAATATGACGCTCTTGTCGGTGACCGTGTACTTCTTGACTGTAGTGCTAGTGGTGTACAAACCATTCTTGCTACTGATGGGGCAACACAAGGTTTGGTTATCGAACCACTAGATATTGCTGTGTATCCAGGTAAAGTGGCTTTTTCTCTCCGACAAGCTCTATCATATACCGCATAACAATTTGTAATAACGCTAAGAATTAGAACGCTAAATATTTATTTCTAATTCTTTTTTATGGCTTTTACAGAAGCACAAAATTTCGCCATAGTTCAAACTGAACTTGACACTGTTTTTTACCAAAATTTTGAGTATCCTAATTCTCCATGGGGATGGGCTACCGCAGCAACAGAGGCTGTTTTTAAACAAGTTGAAACTAGCCAAGCATCTTACATTACTGAAACGTTTAAAGGAACTGGTTTGTTTTCGTCAATTAACGAATTGCAAACTGTACCAACATCAACGCCTTCAGTTGCTAATAAGCAAACTACTCTTGTTGACACATTTGCAGATAGTATCGAAATTTCTAAACAACTTTTTGATGACAACATGCATGGTGTTTGGTCACGTACTGTATCAAATTTTGCTGAAATGGCGAGAACATCACAAGACAGACATGCTTTCGGTATTTACCGTGGGGCTTTTACAACGTCGCTTACTGCTGATGGTGTATCAATGGTAAATGCAGCGCATCCTCTTATTGGTGGTGGAACATACAGTAATCTTGTTACTGGTGCTCTTTCTAATGCAACTCTTGATGCGGCTATTGTTGCTGCTGGAGAACAAGTAAACCAAGCAGGTGTTATCCAAGGATTTTACCCTGAAATCTTGCTTGTACCTTTAGCACTTTGGACACACGCAAAACAAATTACAGAATCAGCTTTAATTGCTGATAGTGGAAACAACAATCTTAACATCTACCGTTCAGCATTTGGATTTACTGTGTATACTTCTCCATATTTAGGTGCGGCAGCAGGTGGTTCAGATACTGCATGGTTTCTTCTAGGTAGAAATCACTCTGTTTCTCGTCTTGTAAGACAAGGTATCGAAACTAGATTGCGAGATTGGAGTTATTCTAATAACCTCACATATTTATACCAAGCGAATTACCGTGAAGAAGTTTTCGTAACTGATTACGTTGGTGTTATTGGTAGTACTGGTGTCTAAACTTTAATTTAGTAGAGCCTAGCCTAAAAACTAGGCTCTTAATCGTATTTTTATGTCTATTGACGTAGGTACAAATTTATTTGCTCCTATTTCTTCTACAGTGCAAGCCTCACTTACTAATTCAGATGGGTTTGCAATTTTAGCAGAAACAATTGGCGCGCCTCCAAGCACTGCCAATACATTCGCACATGGGGCAATCGCTATTAGAAAAGACAGCGGAACAGGAAATAACGCTCTTTTCCAAAATATTGGCTCTGCCGCTAGTCCTTCTTGGACAGCTGTTGGTGGAACCCCTGCCGCAAACTCAATTACAACCGCAATGTTGCAAGATGGGGCTGTAACACCTCAAAAAATGTCTTCAAACAACGTTTCTGGGCTTTTGGGGTACGATTCTGCTGGGGCTCCAACTCAAATTGACGGCTTTGCGTCTGGTGCTGTGCTAAAAGACAACGGTACTGGTGCCACTCCTTCTTTTGGGTTTCTCTCTGCTTTAAGCGCAGAAACTCCTGGGCTTGCTCCTACTAGAGCAATTTTCCGAACTGCTTGTTTTACTTACGACTTTGCTGTTGACGGTGGGACAATTGGAACAATTACCCCTGCATCAACTATCCAAATTCCTTCAGGGTCGATTATCATGTCTCATTTAGCGTTTTATCGTGTTGTCACAACATGTACATCCGCTACTGATGCGGCTGAAATTGCTATTGTTGTTCCTACTGATGGGACTGTTATTCCTGCAATTGCAATTAGTAATGCTGCTAACCCTTGGGATATTGGTGGGCACGCTCCTACAAGTATTACAAGTTCTTTGGTTCCTGTAACCACCGCTGCTCGTGATTTTCAAGTTGTTATTTCAGTTGAAAATGTAACCGCTGGTAAATTTACGTTTACTGTTCCTTATCTTGAAATTGGTTCATAATTTGGTTCTTTCTTTTCCCTCTTTATAGGGGGAAAAATAAATAACTAATATTTTTTTATGTCACAAGTATATACAGCAATCCCCGGTGCTTCTGTAACAAAAGCAACTTCATGGATATTAACTTCTTCTGGAAATGCGGTAGACACCCAAACCGTTACTATTGGTGGGGTAGTGCTTACGTCAGTAGCGTCTTTATCTTTAATTCCAGTTTTTGGAGAAGTTTTAAATGGTGCTAACGGAGCCGCATTTTTAACAAATCTTACTAATGCAATAAACACTCCAGAAGTTGCCACATCAACGTTTTCTGGTCTTTCTCTTGAAGATTCATACAAAATTAGAACATTGTTAGCGTTAGAAGCGTCAACTACAGCAACCGCAATGACATTAACAAGTTCAAACAAAAGTGAATTTGCTGTTTCTGAAACCGAAACAAATTTTGCTTGGACAAGAGAATACGTTTCTGCTGCTATTCCATGTTATGACATTGGTAAAACGTCTATCCAATTTGTTGCTTCGTCTGTTACTTCTGGTAATGGTGTTTTTACTGTTGAAGTTACAAACGACAACCAAAATTGGGTTCCGTATAATAGACTTACAACAAATGTAACAAATACAAATGCACAAACTGATACACGTGTAGCGTCTGTTACTCTTAATTCAAACACGTCTTCTATAGTTACTTTCCCAAATTCCGATGTTTTTGCGGCTTTTAGAGTTAAGGTAATCCCAACAACTGATGGAGTTTACAGTGCGTTTGCATACGTTTCTTAACAAGATTTAACATAAGGGTCGCATATGACATCATATTCAATAACTAATTGTAAGGCAGATCTTGAAGCAATGCTTCATGGTACTACACTTAACCAGATTGTTAATTTGTATGGTCTTTTTAACCGTGCAGCTGGGGATATTTTGTTAGATGTTGACGCACAAGAAACAAAAAGAACTGTTCAATTAGCAAATCAAATTTTTTATCAAGTATACGACTATAATTGCCCAAGTGATCTTAAAGGAAATTGTGTCATAGACATAAAGCCACAATTATTCAGATATCCGTATCAAATTTGGTCTCAAACGTATAATCAAGAATTTGACGTTGCTAAAAATTGGACGTGGGATAACAATTTCACTATAGACTTTAATACAGCTGTTAAAACACTACGTATTAACGCACCTTTATTACAACAAGGTGTCATTGTCAACCAGTTGTCTAGTGTTACAGGGAATGGTACATGGTCTGTTGGCGGAGGAGCTTCTACTATTGAAACAAACAATATTAATTTTATTAACTTTGGTGGTTCTGTTCAGTTTAATTTATTGGCCGGTCAAGCTAGTGGATATATAGAAAATTCTACATTTAGTACTCAAAATTTAAGCGAACAATTAAATCAAGGCACTGAATTTTTGTACGTATATTTTCCAGATGCATCTGATGTAACGTCCGTAGATTTACGATGGGGTTCTTCTTCGGGGGATTATTATTCAAGAACAGTAACTACTGATCATCAAGGGAATGCATTTGTAGATGGGTGGAACCAACTATCTTTTGCATGGGATGGGGCAACGGTTACTGGTGCACCAGATCCTTCTGCTATAGGGTACGCAAGAATAACTTTTGCGTATAATTCAACATTGCAAACTGGCGTATTGGTAAATAGTTACGCTTCTCGTATGGGCGTTATTCTTGAATGTGAGTATTATTCTAGATTTTTATTTAGAGATGGATTGACTGGTGCTTTTAAAGAAAATGTTACTTCTGATAATGATTTGGTAAATCTCGATACCGAAACAAGAAATTTGTTTTTGTATAAAGTATGTCAACATGCGGTGCAACAACAACAAGGTGTAAATGCATTACAATTTGACGCTCAGTATTTTGAAAAAAAATATGCTGATACGTTGCGGATGTACAAGGCACGATACAAAAGTGAAATACAAAAGCCACAGCAAGTGTATTACGCAAAAAATAATTATAATTATTCAAATTATTACGCAAGAGGGATAAACTAATATGGCAGGAATACCAAGACAATCAGGCGGTGGCCAAAATTTTACCATAGTATCCAATTTCAAATTGGGCTATAGAAACAGAGAAGACGTAACAAATCTTCCGCCTGGTGTTCTTGTCGCTGGGTCACAAAATGTTCTTACTACTACAGAAGAACGTATTGGTGTGAGACAAGGGTACACCCTTGATGGTCAATCAAATACAGATATAGCGCCAATTTTAAGTTCTTATGACTGGGACATGCATATAGGTGAAGAGAGACATCTTAGAGCGGGGTTTAATACCACAGGTAGTAATGGAAAATTACAATATAGATATGTGACAAGTGGTGGCACAGTCACATGGAGAGATTTGATGACTTCTTTAACATCCGTGGAATTCAATTTTACTACTTTTTGGGATTTTAATACTGAAAAAAAAGATTTTGTGTTATTTGTTGATGGGTCTTCTAATATATATGAATGGAGCGGTGGCCTTGCAACATTTGCTTCGGCTACAATAAACACAATTACAATTCAAGGAACAGAAACAATCCCTGAATTAAATTTCTATAACCTCGCCCCATTTGGGTCTATTGTTATTGACGGGATAGATTACGCGTATACTGGGGTAAGTGGGCTTACATTTACTGGGGTTACGCCAGATCCTACGCTTGGTGGGCATGCGGTAGGGGCAATTATTCATCAAAAAGTTAAGACAACAGCAAATTCGTCAATGACAAGCATCCCGGCTACTTTTGGGAATGCACTTATAGGTAATTTGAGAAATCAAATATATATTGGGTCTTTAACAGATAGAAGCGTGTATATATCAGCAGTAAATGATTATACTGATTTTTCATTTACTTCCCCTGTGCGTGCAGTAGGAGAAGGGGCTCTTGTAACTCTTGACGGGACGCCAACAGCGATTATCCCACAGGAAGATAAAATGACCATTTCCGCAGGAAAAGACCAATGGTATGAAACCCGCTTTACTCTTTCGTCAAATTTAGCTGATGAATCATTTGAGGTTGTGCGCCTTAAAACAGCGTCAAGACAAGCAGCAAGAAGCCAAGCGGCTACAGCAAAAACTAGAAATGACATTGTGTTTATTTCTTTTGAACCAACACTTAATACTCTTGGCCGTGTAAAAAATGTTGTGCTAACCCAACAAGCTGAAGATATATCAAATTCAATTAAAAATGATTTTGATTTTTATGATTTTACTTACTCCTCTGTGGCGTATTTTAGAGATTTTATTTATGTGGCAGTACCTACAGAAGGAATTGTCCGTATATTTAATATAGTAAATAATTTTTGGGAAGCACCGCAAATACTTCCTATTTCAAGATTTGCTATAATAAATGGAGAATTATATGGACACTCTTATCAAGTCGGGGAAACATACAAATTATTTACTGGATACAACGATAACGGAAACCCAATAAGTGCAAAAGCAGTCTTTTCTTTTAATAATTATGGCACAAGAACAACAAAAAAAGGAACAAACGAATTTTATTCTGAAGGTTATTTAGATTTAAACACTACGTTGACATTAGGAAAACAATACGAAATTGATGGGTGTGCAAGAATGACCAGTTATAATTTAGCTGGGACGAGTAGCCTCGTGTGTAATTTTTCTTCTGATGCGTCTTTAGGAAAAGTATCTCTTGGAAAAAATCCTTTGGGTTCTTCTTTAAATCAGACTGATCCAAATGGGTTACCACCAAAATTTCGCTGGATTCAAACATTTGGAGAACAATATTTCTATGAAGAACAAATTACTTTTTCAAGCAATGGGGTAGATCAACGATGGGAATTACTAGCATTTGGTTCTAAAATTTTGTTGGCAGGTGACCAAAATAATGATATTAAAGTTTAATATAATTTTATGGCAGATAATTTTAAATTTGCTCAATTACAACCTTTTACTCTTGCGGGCTCTGGTGTTTCAATTGGTGACTCTACTGTTGCTCTTTCTTCTTTTAAAACTATTGACGGAGTAAATTTAGCAATGACGGATTTTGGTGACGTTGGGTTTGGTACCATAGATCCAGGAAATGGTACTTCAGAAGAACAAATTTCTTTTACTGGGGTTACTCAAAATGCCAATGGAACAGCAACGCTTACTGGTGTGAAAACAGTGTTATTTACTGCCCCATATACCCAAACACCAAATCTAGCTAAAAGCCATGCGGGTGGTTCAATATTTGTTATTTCAAATACCGCTGGTTTTTATAATGAACTAACAGCAAAAGACGACGATGAAACAATTACAGGGCAATGGACGTTCACAGATCCAAAAATACCACAAATGGATGTATATTCGCCTCCTGTATCAGATGTGCAGCTCGCAACTAAAAAATATGTGGATGACACAGCAGCTGGTGGTTCTGTAAGTGTTGTCGCAACAATTGTGCCTGCTACTGCTGGGGAAACAATAAGCGCTGGTCAAGCGGTATATTTTGATGAAACAGATAATGAATGGAAATTGACTGATGCGAATACTGCGACAACAGTAA
Organism: uncultured Pseudomonadales bacterium; assembly: GCA_964509285.1. Taxonomy (GTDB): domain Bacteria; phylum Patescibacteriota; class Microgenomatia; order UBA1400; family PJMF01; genus VFLK01. Next base: position 24,248 of record CAZDWQ010000006.1, on the reverse strand, counting down.
ATAACGTACTTCTTGGTATTGCACAAGGTGCTGGAACCAATGGCAATGCTATTTCTGGTGGGGTACTTCTTTTTGGGCAAGATACAAAACAATCTGGGCTTACACAAGGAGATAAATTATATCTTTCAGATACTGCTGGGGCTATTTCTAATACACCTGGGACAATTGAAGTAGAAATTGGGGTGGCGATTACAGCAACAACAATGGATTTTTCACCTCGTTTTGCGTCAATTCCAACAGCGGCAGAAAAAGATGCATTAGTTGGAAACGGTGGTACTGTAGGGTCTTCTAACACATACGTAACTCAAACAGGATATCAAGAAGGAACTGAAACTTTTGGGGCTTCTTCATCTGGGAATGACACTTACGCCGTTACATTATCTCCAGCCCCATCAGCGTACACAAATGGTATGCGAGTATGGCTACGTCCTGATACATCAAACACAGGGGCTTGTACGCTCAATGTAAATGGTCTTGGAGCTGTTAATATTAAAATTTCTGGCGATGACCCACAAACTAACTCAATTATCGCAGGACAAACATATTGCTTTGTCTATAATTCTACAGGACCAGTATTTGAATTAGAAACAACCCCTGATGTACTTGTCGCTGGATCTACAAGTGACGCATCTGCTTTTCACACACACAAAGGAGTTATTACCGTAAGTAACGGGGCGACAACTCGTGGGAGCGGGGCTACTGGAACGCAAACAATAACACATAATTTAAACGTAGTACCTCGGTCTATTGAAATAAAAGTTGTCCGTAAAATGAGTACAAATCAAGCTGGAAGCTCACTCGGGTTTTATGATGCTGGTGGACAAAATTGTATTGGATGGAATGGAACCACTACTTCTCCTGTTGTAAGTGCAAATACATCAAGAGTCGCTTATAATTTAAATCAATCATCACAAGTAGACTGGGAAGGTACATTGCAAAATGTCACAACAACACAATTTGATATTTCTTGGGCTACTATTAGAAGTGATGGTGGTTCTGGGGATTTACAAATTCTTTGGAGAGCAATTGCATAAAATAATTAATAATATATATGGCGCTACAAGCACAAAGAGCCACAACTCTTGAAGAACAAAAAAAATACGGTGTGAAACCAACACTTAGTTTTGACGTAGCTGAAGGACAAGAAGCCGCTGATTATAAAAAAGCTGGGTATAATATAGTTGGGGCGCCTGTTATTACAAGTAGCAACGCTAGATCTGATTTATCCTTAAAACAAGGGGCGTTAAATAAGGCTGAAAAAGATATTGTATCTCAGGCAGAAGCAAACAAAAGAGCTAAAATAGCAAAACAAGAGGCAGATGCACAAAAAAAAGCTCAAGAAGAAGCAAATAGATTAAAACAACAAGAAATTGATGCAAAAAATAAACTCGGTAGCGATTTAGCAAAAGCTACTGGAAACACACAAATTGATAATATTCTTTATGAACAAAAGAAATTAGATCAAGAAGCAGATGACGAATATAAAAAATATACAGAACAAATCGAATCTATTCAAAATGGAACGTTTCCTCTTTCACCGTATGAACAAAGACAAATTGATGACGTTGTAAATAAGTTCAACCAATTGAAAGAAGAACAAAAACAATATAACCAAAATTATAAAAGCGGGATTACTCAATTAGAGCTTACATCTGGAAGAGCAAGATATGCAGGGCAATTGTCTGAAGGAAACATTAAAAATGCAGTGGATCAAGGTGTAGCTAAAATTGCTGAAATAGACGCAGCCGCAGCAAGTGCCGTAAACTCGCTCAGAATTGCCTTGCAAGAGCAAAACTATAAAAGAATTAGTGCGGCGTATGACGCATATAACCAAAATCTTCAAAGAAAAACAAAAGCACTTGAAGAAATGAAGGCTACCATCAACGAAGAAGCAGAACGGCAAAGAAAAGCCATCCAAGATGATATTGCTGTACAAAAAGATTTACAAAGTATTATTAAAGATAATGTAGATCTTTACTCTTCTTCTTTGATAAATTTTGGGGCTGATGGGCTTTCTTTAGTTGACGACGCTGATATAGAAGCATACGCTTCTCAAATTGGTGTACCATCACAAGTATTAAAATCTCAAGCAAGAGCTAAAATGTATGAGTTATCAAAACTTTCACAAGAAGAAATGAAAAGAGAGTTAGATATAGCAAAAGCAGAACAAGATCTTATCCCTGAATTATACCAAGAATATGATGAAGCTGTCCGTAGAGGAGAATGGAATAAAGAAGATGGAAATGTTTTAGATTTCTTAAGATCGAAAGAAGCCGCAAAAGAAACTTCCACTGTTCGCTCAGAAAAAGTTTTGTCTCCTTCTGAAATTAAAAATCTTCGTGAACAAGGGTATGATGTTACTTATGGTATGACTGAGTCTGATGTTATCGCACAGGGGGCGCCAATAACAAAATACAATGCAAAACAAGAAAAAATAATTAACGATATTAATGAAAAAATACCAACAAAAAGTTCTGCTTATAAAAGTGTGGTAGAAATGAAAGGATTTGTTGATAATGTTCTAAATGCCCTTAATGCTGAAAATGGGCTTGCAGACATTACTGCTATTAACCAATTTCAAAAAGTTATCGATGCTGGAGCGGTTACAAGAGACAAAGATGTCGAGTTAATTCAAAAATCTCAATCTTTATTTAATTCATTAAAAACACGAATTAAAAAACTAGAAAAAGGTGACCAGTTAGGAGATGACCAGCGCCAACAAATGCGAGAATTGATGCAGGCTTTGTATGATGGGAAAATCAAAGATATTAAAAAAGACCCATATATTCAATCTCGTGTTTCAGAAGCTGAAAGATCTGGAGTTGACCTTGCAGATACTATTATTGGAGAATTAGACGGATTTTTAGAAAGAAAATCCACTTATGATAATGTTAATGATTTTTATAAAAATGCTTCTGATTCAGAAATAAATGAATTTGATTCAATTAGATCTCTACTCCCAAAAGATTTGAACCCACAAGAGGTGTATGATTTTTATTTAGAAGAATCGGGAAAATCTAAGCCCCTTAGCATGGGCGTAAAAGGCTCTACTGACGTTTCTAAAATAAAAGATGGGAGTAGGGTCACTACAAGTTTAGGTGAAGGTATCGCTACAGGAATAGTGAAGGGTTCAAAATTTTGGAGTAATGGATTTGATTTTGTTTTACCTGGTGGGAAAAAAGCTAAAGTTAAAACTCCTTTTGCTGGTGAAGTAACACAAGCAAAAAATGATGGAGCTTGGGGGAATAGCGTCAAAATAAAAATGCCAAATGGAGAAACTATTCGATTATCACATTTAGACAAAATAAACGTAAAGCCTGGTCAAAAAATTACAGCTGAATCTATTATTGGGACACAAGGAAACACTGGTAAAACATACGGAAAAACAGGAATCCATGTAGATATTACAATGTATGACAAAAACGGTAAACCATACACATCTCAACAAGTAGCATCGTTTTTAAACACTAAATTATTATAATATGCCATTGACTGATGAACAAAAACAAATGGTAAGAGAGGCAATGAAACAAACTTCTTCTCAACCACAACAAGAAACACAAGCTGTGTCTTCATGGGAAGAAATTGACAAAATTAAAACTGAAAGAGAAGCAAAAAAAAGATTACTTGAAAAAGCAAAAATGCAAGAAGAAGAAAAAAAGAAACATCCTATAGCCTCTTTTCTTAAAGGTGCTGGAAAATTTGTTGTTGGTGTAGCAAAATCTATTGGCGAAACAGGTCTTAGGGCTGCTTCTGAAAGAACACTTGGAATGGTTGACCCTGGGAAACAATTAAGAAAAGAGTTTATCCCTGAAACAGTAGATTTACCTATTGTTGGAGAAACATCTATTAGATACTCAGATGAACCCAAAAAAGCGGTATTACAGGCTGGGGAGGATGTTTTAAATGCTTTCCCTGGATTAGCACAGACAAAAACTGCAGCCCGATTAGTTGAAGAAGGCGCAGAAGGTTTTTCTGGAAAACTAATGTCAAGTGCTTTTAAAATTAGAGAGACTGATTTAAGAAAAAATCCAAATTTAATCAAAGAATTTTTGCAAGAAAGAATAAGTGGCTTAACAAAAAAAGGTATAGCAAAAAAAGCAAATGAGGTAGTAAACGCATCAGAAAATGCCCTTGATTTAATTGTGGATGAAGCTTCCAGAGCTGGTAAAAAAATTGATTCAAAAGAAGTAGTAAAAGCAACAAAAGATCTTATAAATTTTTATGAAAACAGTGCTTTTCCAGAAATGGCAGACACGGTTAGAAAAAAAGTTGATGATTTTGTCAAAAAAGGAGAAATTGATGTAAAAGAAGCCCAAGAATTTAAAAAAAATACATATGCAATTTTGCGTAATTCTTATGGCAAATTAACAAACGCAGAAGACGAAACAGCGAAACAAATTGCCCGTGGGGTAAAAGAACAATTAGAAATTGCTATACCAGAAATTAAAAACATGTCTCTTAATAAAAAATTAGCAATTTATGGGAAAGCAAGAGATTTAATGGAGCGAAGAATAAATTCTGCTGGACCAAATGAATTGTTAACATTTAAAGATGTAGTTTTAACTAGCGGTTCAAATTCTCTTATCCCTTCTTTGGTAAGAATGACTATTGAATCCGTACCATTTAAAACATATGTGGCAAACGCTCTTACTTCACAAAAAACACAAAAAATAAAAAATTTAGCAGAATACGTTACTCCTTTTGTGAAAGAATTATTTATTAAAGATCAGCAAGAAACCAAATAAGAACTAAAACTAGTGCTATGCCTATTCCAATAGTCATAAAAAATATTTTAAAATAATGTTATACTATTACAAATAGTACCACATAAGTCAATACTATGGACAAAAAAACAAGAAAAATTGTCCGAAAAATACAAATTCAAGAAAATCCGCTCTATGTAGCGGATATTATCGACGAAATAGAAGAAAATGTCGAAAATAATACTGAAGAAATTAAACAAATTGTTGATGAAATTAAAGTATTTATTGAAGAAAAAAAAGATTTAACTAGTGGTAAAGATGGTTTGGATGGCAAAGATGGTAAAGACGGTGTAGACGGTGTGGACGGTAAAGATGGAAAAGATGGGGTTGATGGGAAAGATGGGTATACACCAATTAAAGGAGTTGATTATTTTGATGGGAAAGACGGAATTGATGGTAAGGACGGTAAAGACGGTAAGGACGGTATTGATGGCAAGGATGGGGTGTCTCCAACATCAAAAGAAATAATAGAAGAAATAAAAAAATTAAAAGGCGACGAGAGATTAGATATTCTTCATCTTAAAAATGGAGAAAATCTATATAGAAAATTAACTTTAAACAGACAACAGACAGTAAACACTGGCGACCAAAGATGGCACGGTGGGGGTGGGGACATTTTTGTAAAAGATGACGGAACAATTATTACTAATAAAGTGACAAGTTTTAATTTTGTTGGTAATGGTGTAACAGCGACAAGCGACGCAAATGGGAATGTAACAGTAACAGTAGCAAATGATGGGTTATATGTTCGTCTAGACGGTTCAAACACGCCAATGACAGGGCAACTCAGATTAACTAACGGTACAGCTTCTCTACCGTCTTTTTCAAATACCACTCGTACTGATACAGGGTGGTATTTTAGTGCCTCTGGTTCATCGCTTATTGCTACTGTAGCAGGGACTTCTTTTGTTAAAATCCAGCCATCTCCTTTTCGGTTTGTCATTACTCAAGGTGCGGAAGCGTTTGTCATTAACACTACGTTTGAAGTTGAAGACCCTGATGCTGGTATTAACCTCAACCGTAATATTGCAGCTGAATCATTTATTGCGACAAAATCAAATACTACAGGTGGGATGCAACAACGTGGTCTTTTAGCTGGCGGGGGAAGATGGACAACTGCCGACGGAACAACTGAATACATGCGGTTAATTATGGATTCCTCAAATGGTGCACTTGCTGTTAATACAACAACCCCGACGGCTCACTTTCAAGTAAACCAGCGCGTAGGTTCAACTATTGATGTCGCACGTTTTCGAGCAAACACAGGACTTAATTTACGTGTGGAATCTGATAGCAAAGTTGGGTTTCGTGTCAACGATTCTGTTACAATTGTCGCCGTTTCTCATATCAATGGTGGAAATTCTGGTGGGGCAAACACTACTGCCGCCTTAGGATTTAGTGCTTCTTCTGCTTTAACATTTAACAACTGGATTTCAACCCACCATAATGGCACAAGTGCCGCTGGTAATGGTTTTAGATTTTGGACAAATAACGCTGTGAGTGCAGCTAATTTTCCTTCTGATTCTAATATAGCATTTAGTATATTCGGGCAACGCGCAGGAGTTGGTTTGCAAACACCTGATGCTGTGTTTGACATTGAAAACGCTGCGAATGCGTTTGGAGATTTAGATGATCCTACAGATTATCATTTGTACCTTAGAAACCCCGCTGATGATACTGGAGAAGGTATTGGTATCGCATTTTCTATTGAAGCATCCGCAAATTTTGTTGGGGCGGCTATCATTCATGAACGCACCGCACAAGGTTCGCAAGGAAATTTAAATTTTTATACAAAAAGAACAACTGGGGCTGCCGATCCTGTTCTTGGTTTACAACTTACTGATGCTGGTCTTGTGCATGTTTTTGATGATCTGGAAGTAGACGGAGACATAAATCATGATGGTTCTGCTATAGGGTTTTTTGGTGTTACCCCCGCCGCAAGAACAACCGCATACACACAAACATACGCTACTGCCACAAGAACTCAAAATAATCTTACATCTCAAACACTTACTGATTCTACTGGTGGTACTCCGACAACAACCGTAGTCGCCATCGTTGGAACTGGTGACGACGCAAATCTTAACAACAATTTTGCTGATCTTATTGCACAAATAAATGCTTTGCGTGTTGACCTTGAAAATGTAAAACAAATAACAAATTCTATTTTAGACGATCAACAAACATACGGTTTTTTCCAATAATATGAGTTACATAGAAATTGACATTCAAGATCCAGAAGATAGTTTGTCTAGCATAACAACATATTGGTTTGTATACCACGCAAATTTTGGGTATGTAGATACAACTGGGGAAATACATATGGCAGCGTTTACAGATGTGTCTGTAATTGGCACACCAGTAATAGATTCAAGGTTACCTCAATTATTACGTGTGGGTATCGAGGAAAATGGTCAAACATTACCTAGCGATGGAACAATAACATTGTCTATTCCGTATTCTGAATTAGTACAAAATGGCGTTTTTGACCCGACAAAAGATAATGTTTTTGACGCAATAAAAACAAGAAAATTTCTTTATTTATCGTCCCCATTAGATTTTTCTTTAGGGGTAATACACTAATATGTCTCTTGAAATAACAATAAAAGATCCTAGAGATAGGGAAAAAACAATACAAGCTTGCTTAAGATTTAGATCTCTTGAAATAGATATAGACCATGGCGGTCAAATTCGTTTTGATGTCTGGCGTAGCCAAGAAGTAAGAGACAGGGTAAAAAATGACCCTAACGATACATCTCGCCCTTTGCCTGATTTATTTGTTGTGTCTGTAGGAAAAGACGATTTTGTTTTACCTGATGAAAAAATAATTGCATCAATAAAATTATCTGATATTCTTGATAGAGATAAAAATATAATTATGAGCAATATATATAGTAAAATAAAACAATACATGATTAGGTATAATGGAGAGGTTATTGATTTAAGAAATTCAAAAGATGTAGAATAATATGGAACAAGCACCAGAAAAACAAGATATTTCCGTACTTATATTAGGAAATGAATTTCACCATCTTCGTGAAGATTTTTCAAAATTTATTGCAACTTTTGAAAAATATGTACTTAGAAGCGAAGAAAAAGAAAAAAAACTTGATGAACGCATAAAAGCTTTAGAAGAATGGCGTATTGGATTTGTCGCTAAATTTAGCGTATACAGTGCAGTCGCTTTATTTTTTGGTGGGTTTTTATCTCAAATTTTAATATATATAGTAACATCTAAATTGTTATGAATGTAAATGACTGGCTTTTTGTATATTTTATAATTTTATTAAGTATATTATTTTGCACTATCTTTATTTTATTTGATCAAAAAAAAGCGACAGATGACCAAATTTCTTTCAATAAATGGTTTATCGATAATTTAGAAACATATGATACGACACAAAGCAACTAAAAAAGCCATAAAACATAAAAAAACAGGGGCTAGTTTTAAAAAAAGAACAAAAAAATTATATAATCCTACAAAAGTAGCGTAATATGTACCCACTACAAAACTGGAAAAAATTAAAAAGAACATACACATTTGGTGTTAAAACACATTACAATGATTTCCATTTAGGTCTCGATCTTTCTGTACCTGTAGGAACACCAATTTACGCACATGAAGATGGATTTGTTTCATCTACATTCGGAAAACAAGGCGGAAATACTTTGTTTTTAGTGGATAAATATAATAAATTAGTTCGTTTTTTGCATCTTTCAAAAATAGAGAAAGTAGGAAATGTTAAAAAAGGTGACATCATTGGTTTCACGGGAAACACTGGGCTATCTACTGGGCCACATCTTCACGTAGACATAAGTAAAAATGGCAAATTAGATCTTGACAAAAAATCAAACTTTGTTGATCCTGATATGTATTTTACTGATGAAGAGCCTAAAAAATTATCTGTTTGCCTTATTGCAAACACAATTCTTTGGGAAAACTTACAAGAAAAAATTAACTATGTTGCTAATTCTTTTTCTGAAAAAACAGGCGGAAAATTATTGCTAGATTTTTCTATAGTCCACGCTACATTTTCCACTGATTCTATAGAATGGGTTAAGGGTAGCGAAAATTATATTATTTCTACAGACTTTGTAAAAGAAAACTTTATTTCAAGAGCAAAAGGAAAAGATATCTGCGTATATGTTCAAGAGCATAAAGGTTGGCACAAAGAAGCCGCTGATGCTTATGCAGAAAATAGCGATCAAGCAAAATATGGTATGCAATTTATTGCTATGAAAGCAGAAAAAAACGGTGTCCGCCGTGGTGGTGATGAATTTTGTGGTCGTCTTATCCACGAACTTTGCCATACATTAAATGACCTTGCTAATAAAACAGACGATAATGTCCACGAACACGATTACAAAAAACCATCTGAATGGTGGAAATCTATTGAATGGATTGATTTTAATAGCCTCCCATCTAATAGAGAAGGGCAAGTTGTCAAAACAAAAGACAATACTAAAGTATACATAATAGAGGACGGAAAACGACGTTGGATTGAAAATGAGCCTACATATTACCTTTACACAGGTAAAAGCCTCTCAGAAGTCCAAATTTTAAGCGTAGCAGAGCTTCAAAGATACCCTATAGGAAAAGAAATACGTTTTGACGATCAACCTGAAAAACTTAAGCAAGCTGTGGTATTTGCAGCACGTAACCATGAATATGTTAAAAAAATACTTAATCTCTAATATATGAAATTTATCAAAAAACAATGGAAAGACTACGCGAAAAGTGCAGCCACTACTTTTTTGGCAGGCTTTGCTACTGAAATTTTAATCCATATTAATGATATTACTCTTGAAAATATCAAAGATGGTACATGGTATGGGCTTCTTTTTATGGCTGTACGTACTGGTATGAGAGCGGTGCTCCAAGCGTGCATTGAATATAAAGCAGGTAAACAATTGAAATAGACTCCCTGATTCAGCCCTATGCACACTCCTCTACGATCAAGAGGTACGGTGTGTTAAAAAAGGACGCTTTGGGAGGTCTAAAACAAAAAAGCCCTAATAAGGCTTTTTTTGTTAATTTACAATATTGTTAACTTTATGTTTTTAATCTTCCCAAGTAGCAGCTTTTGCTGCCCACATTTGAGCTGCTTGTGCTTCTGTGATTGCTACTGAATACAAACGTCCTTTTTCGCCATGCCCTGCTTCTGCCCTTGCGGTGTTACACAAATCAATGATCTTAGCGTACAGTTCTTTAAGTTTTTGGTCCATTGATTCACCAGATGGATCGAACTTCCACCCCACTGCTTTTTCTCCAAAAGATAGTAACCGTGTTTCTGCACTCATATTTATGTTACGTTAATATTATTACATAAATAGTGTAATACTTTAATCTGATAAAGTCAATGTTTAAAAACTATTTGTCCATTTATATATATGTGTATTGTAGTACGATATATCTTCTCTAGTAAGCCCATTTCTGCTATTTCCTTGCCAATTTCCAAACGTTATCAATTTTTTTCTTATGTTTCTTAAATATTTGATTGTGTTATCCATTTCATTTAATAAGAAAAAATGGTCTTCACCTTCGGTAGCTTCTATTTGGTATAGATTTTTTTCTAAAAGCCAATCAATTTCTTTTTCCATTCGTATTAGTTCTCTAAACGTTTTTTTGTAAGTAAACCCTAACATTTTTAAAATCTTTATCCTACAATCATAGCAATTTTGATATTCTATATCACTAAAAAAGACGTGGTTACATCTCGAGCATGTTATTTTCATATAATACAAGCATTTAATTATATGGTGGGGTGTTTATAGGTACACCCCAAAACCTTTTCTACTTTGCCGCTGGTTGATTGACTTGTCTCGCAACTTCTTCAATAGGGATATCTTTCTTTCCCAATCGGAGATATTGCTTTTCTTCTGAGTAATGCCAACCACACGAACAGCTGTAAATAACTCGTTGCCACTTCATACAATTTGTATAATGCGGCGCTTCTTCTTTTTTTGTGGTGTCTCCACCACACTTTTTGCACAACATGGACGTCTCCTGTTATGGCGTTATTGCGAGTATAACTTCCGTAGTAATACCCACACTTTCCTCCTTTGTGTAGGCACTAATATAAAATGGAAGGCGTTTTTAAGGTACGCCTGAACCTATATGATCACCTTTTCAACGATTGCCGAAGTTCATGTATTTCTTTCCTTGTCCAAATTTTATTTGGAATCATGAGCATGTCAATAAACTGGTGTGCCTCGTCATTGGTCATGTTTTCAAAGATCGTGTGCCAAGCCTCGTGGATACTTTTTGGTATCCCAACACAATTATTTTTATCTACTCCTCCCCTACTAGTAGGCTTAATGTGGTGGATACTTGTGTCCTTTTTTCTTTTTGACATGGCTTCCTCCGTGCCAGTGTTTTTGTATCGCAGGTACTAATACCCACACTTCCCTCCTTGTGTAGATATTATTAGAGCGACACCCATGACTTGCACATGGATTTCCAGTTTAGTAACTGGCGGGTTATCTTACCCTAGCATCGCGTTTTTTTCGTATTTTCCAATAAAATATTCTCTTAATGAACAAATTGCAATTTGTTCTAAATCATTTGTTGTATCTAAATTATACATTTTTGCTTCTGCGCCTAACCGCATAATTCTTTCTTGAACTTTTGAATTTTCATATGTTAGTTTTTCGTATTCATTTCGTTCTTGTTCAAACAAAAATTGGATAATACATGTTTTTTTACAATTTGAATTACAAATATGTTTTTTATTTTTTATTATTTTCCATTTTTTATTTATATCTTCAATATATTTTTTTCCTTTGTCGTTAATCATATTTTTGTCTAATTAAAAAATTTTTTGTAACTCATTTATTTTTTTAATATATTCTTCTCTTAAAGCATCTTTTTCCCCTACTTTCCATTTTTTAATTTGCCTTGATCTTTGCTCAAGAGCGACAAGACGTTCTTTCCCTAATTGTTGTATTTTAAAATCTCTATAATATGTCTGTTTTCTATCTTCAAAATATGAATGACAACCGTGGCAAAGAGCTTCTGCGTTTTCCTCATCATACCTAGTAGATTGATTAGTTCTACCCATATAATGTGAGCAATGTATTCCTAAATCACCTTTTTTGTATTGCTTAAAACATCTTTGGCAAGTGTACTTATCTCTCAAGCGAACATAATCTGAGAATGTTTTGTCGTATTTGTCTCGTTTCATACATCAATACTATCTTTTATTTGTTGAATCTTGCGCTCATACCATTCTTTTCTAAACTCTTCAAAATTTTTCTTAATACTTCCTTCATCATACCTTTTTTTCCAATAAACATACAACGTGTTTCTTAATCTTTCAGATAAAGACTTTTGTCCTTCAAATTCTGCCTCAACTTCTGGTACGTCTTCAATTACAATTTCGTTTTCTTTAAATAAAAACCACCCTAACTTCCCTTTTAATCTAAATATTTCTGCCATTTGTTCAGGTGGTAATTCTTGGCAATCTACTACAATACGAATTGTTGAATCTACCAGGGTAGATATTTTGTTTATTGTACTAGGGGCTTGAAATAATTTCATATATTTTTTTATCTTTTAATTTTCCACGCACACCCACAGCAAACCCCTATCCATTCTTCGCACTGTGTTTCATTTATTTCTTCACCACATTCACCGCAAAAATGTTCTTGACCTTCTTCGCCAATAGGCGTATCGCAGTATTTACATGATTCTTCTTCTTGTTTTGTTTTTGATACTGTTAGCATATATATTTAAATTATTACCTATCTACCACACACGTCCTACAACCGAGAAAGGAGGAGACTCAGGAGAACAGTGCGTGGTAGGCAAGTAACAACTTGCCAATTTTAATTTATCAATACATAACAATTTTTGCTTCTGGATATTTTCCTTTTAAAACACCCGCTGTTATCATTGCTGTGTCTAAATTTATACAATAATATTTTTTATCTAATATTAAATTCCTATCTTTATATACAGCAACGTAATATTCCCCAAAAAATAATGGCTCAACAGCTATTTCCATATTTTAAATGTATTTTCTTTTAAAGAAACATTCGACACCTTAATTGTATGGTTGTGCCCTCTTTTTTTACTTTTAGTTTCATATTATTATTTATTATTACCCTTATTAGACACAAGTAAATACCCCACATAAAATATAACCCATACGACAATAAAACCAATTACACCATCCATGGCCCACCAATTAAGTAGTGATAAAGCGAATATTGCATATATTTCCCATTTTTTTTGTGGATGTTTCCACATATTAAATATCTTTTAGTAGGTTATTTATTTCATCTATTGCTTCCTCTAAGCCTTGATTATACCCATCAGCGTGAAGTGCAAATCGTCCAGACTGTGTTGTGTCTGCAAATTGCATACCGTCTAATTTTTTATTTGTCTCCTCAGCAAACGCCTTGACTGCATCTATTTGTGATTGGCGGATGAATTGTTTGACACCATCAACGTACTTTTGTGAAGGTATTTGTATATCTTTTAGAGTTACTGATTCAAACTTTTCATCAAACCCTTCCTCTGTCTTTTGTAGTTGTTGTTTTAGCATATTATTTTTGCGAGTATAGTGTCTATTCATTTTCGTTATACGAATACAATTTTCGCAATTACACTCATCGTTATAATGTGTTCCTTTTACCATCATATTATTCTTTATCCCCTATAATCCACTAGGGGTTGGTGGTTTTTTGTACTCCTTGAAAAGAAACTTCAAAATATCTCCCGTTTTGCTATCGTAAGAAAGTTCTGACGATATTTCTTTTATTATGCTCAACAACTCTTTCAGATTATATGTTGAGCACTCTCTTAGAAGCTCATTGACTTCTTGTATCTCTTTTTTCAATGGGATAATTTTTTCTTTTGCTATTTTTACCGACTCTGAAACAGAGCGCATTTCCTCATCAAATTTTTCCCATACCTTATAGCTTGCTGTTAATTGCTCCTCTTTTACTTCTCTGAAAGCCTCTTTTGCTTTTATCATTAGACCCTTGTAAATAACCACATCTTCTTCCAGGGATTCTAAGTTCGATTTTATTTCATTTTTAGATTCGCGAATATAATCTTCTATTATTGTTAGTTTTGTCCTATCACTTTGTGCAGATTCTATTTTATCGGCTAGTGATTTAGTAACGTAAACGTATTTTTTTTCTTCTTCCATAGTTTATATATTACGAGCTAAGTTTGCTCTTTCTTCTTGTGTTTGTTTGTTCATACATCATGATAATTTGTAATGATCGAGAAAGTCTTCATATATTTTGTTCATTTGTGAGATATATTTGGGGTTTGTTAAAAAATTACAAGTTTGTTGTCTCTTATAAATCGCCCTACTCTGGGTGCACCGTTTTTAGTGTGTTTTAATACAATGCTGTGTTTTAGTTCATGTTCTGGTACAATTTTTAAGAAAACACTCAACTCTTTTATTGTTTGGAAATAAGCGACAATCTCATAATTTCCATGTTTAAACGTATATTTCATACTATGTTCATAGGGGTTTGTTATTTAATATCCAATATCTGTTTCCTCAAAGAAATTGAGCATGCCTTTTGAAATGAGACTGGCAATTTGTCCTTGCGTGTATTTTTTTTCGTATTCAATAAATCTATTGGTTGACTCAAACGTTAGTATTCCTGTTGAAGTTGACGTCCCTGTGTCTGTATAATTATGAAAGTACATATATTTTGTGCATATATTTATTATTTAATTTCCTCTATTATCTGAACCTTATATTTCTTCCCGTTTTTTATAAGAATATCAGTGGTTTGTTCTGGAATATGTGGAATTAAGTATTTGTGTTCGAAAAGCCACCAATCTTTTTTGTCTTTTTGCCAAACGTTATAACCTTCGTCATCAATTCCTTTAATTTCTAACCCTTTTTGACCAACCATATTTTTTGCTTCTTTATTCCAATCGTTAAATTGAGCATGGTCTTTTGCATTTTCTAATACATCAACTAACTGCCCAACCTCAAATTGTTTAGGGGCTGGAGGTGTCCATATTGAATGGAATTTCCATCCAGTTTTTTCTATATTTGATAATTCGTAGTCTGAGCAATCCCAACGGCTTATAGAATAACTACAGTCCGATACACAATGCTCTAAGGTTGAACATCTATAATTTTCATGTTCTTTGTCTTTAAAAGGAGAAAAAATTACGAACCATACACCATTGTTTATTACAACATGTTTTCCATAATCGCAATATAAGTTTATTGTTTCTTTTAATGTCATATAATTAAGATTCATGTATTAAAGGAACCATCTGTTTCCATTGTTCTGGCGTCACAGTATGCCAATCATCTGATTGCTTCCACGCCATAGCTTCTGGCACTGTTTTAAATTTAGGAACGCCACTCATGTATTGTTTTCCTGTACTCGGGCAGTTATACATCATGAAATATACATCTGTTTGGAATATATCTCCTTTTGGTACTTTCCAAAGTACATAATTTACTTCTTTCCCATCTAGTGTTTTCTTTTGGTATATGTCTAACTGTTTGGCGTTTACATGTTTGAAAAATGCTTCTGGGTCACCAAATCTCATTGCTTGAGTTCTTTGATCAATATCTTTAATAGCAAGTATTTCTTCAAAAGGCATTTCACCACTTGTTACTTTCTTAAAAAGATCTTCGTCAAACTCTACTCCATGTAAATAATATTTTCCATCTCCGTCTGACCAAATCAACGCTTTGTCTTCTGTATTATGCAACATCCAATTTTCATCTACATGTACTACTGGTTTGGTAAGTACAATTGCTATTTTATCTGTAATAAACCCATAAGAACAATCAGAAAGTAAATCAATATATTTTTCTATTTTTGCAATATTTTCTTTATCTGTATACACACCAATTGTTTTCCAGTAATCATAGTAAGCAAAATCCTCTGCCCAATAATATAACCCCACTGATGACCGCACTGATGACTTCACTGATGACTCCACTGATGACCACACTGATGACTCCACTGATGACTTCACTGATGAATCCACTGATAACTCCACTGATGACTTCACTAATAACCACACTGATGACCACACTGATGACCACACTGATGACCACACTGATGAATTTAAAAAGATAGACAATTCTTTTTCAAACTCTTTTAATGATGTACAAACAATGACTGGTACAGTTTTAATATTTGCCATTTCATATAATTCTTTAATGTTATTTTGAATTACAGAAATTGGGCGCATTGTTGGAGTGATCGCTTTTTTAATCCATTTGTCTCGAATTATTGGAATTAAATCTTTTTGTTCTTTTGTTAATTTGTCAAGCATACTAATCAATTACTTGTCTAGTAACTTGAGTAAATGGGTCAATTTCCCGCTCTCTGCCTACAAAGTATTTACCTGGCTGGATAATGAGGGTTTTGTGTTCTGGGTGCTCCAATGTTGCTGTATCTTTTAAATCTAGACACCATGTGTTTTCACTTACTTTATATATATCCATTAAAGAAACATCCGACACCTTAATTGTATGGTTGTGTCCTGTTTTTTCCCCCCAAGCAAGAACATGTGAGCCATTATGTTGTACTTTTTCGCCCTTCAATTTTTTTATAGGGTAAATTGGTACATCACCGTGCCTATATGGAATTGAATTTTTTTGTTCTTTCATATTAGTTTTTTATATGTTTATCTAAATTGTTTTATAAAAATGTCTTGTCAACCTATCAATTAAATAAGCAATAGCTTCTTCGTTTTCATGTCTAACTGAAAGCCCTTTGTCTTCAAGGATTTGTATTGCTAGATGAGATATTTCATGTGCTAAAATTCCATGACTACACGGATCATTTTTCTTAAAATTATCAATCCATAAAAATCTATATTCTGTGTTATTTCCTTTTAATTTTGCGGCAGACCCATCAGCGTCGTTATACATTGAAAAATCAATATTATCTTTTAACCGTTTATCCCAATATTTTTTAAGTTCATTTAATGGCCCAACACAAAAAGTTATGTTTGCTTTCCAAGTCTCTTCGTAAAATTTAAATGCTTTAAATGTTTTTTTATTCATAAATATATTGTTTATAATTATTGTCTTAATTTGTAAATTTTAAATAAGTTTTATTTTCCATATTTAAGCAACAATTTTTGTATAATTTTTTCACGCTCTTCTTCTGTTAATAGCAGAAATAATTTACCTAATTTTTGGCTAACCCAAGTTTTTTTTGTATTTTCGGGTTTCATATTGTTTATTTTTCAATATATTCAACTATCTCCCCATTTTTTATCCAATACAATGTGTCTTCTTTATATTTTTCACCATCTATAAATGCTGATTTTATGTCAATCAAATTGTCATTTTCATCATACACTCCCAAAGCAAATCCGCTTCCTTTTTTACCTTTGATTTTTGAATATTTTCCTGCTATACCAAAAGAATTTTTTCCACCTAAATATAGACGGCTGTTATCCCCTGCTGCTATAAAACTTTCTTCCCCTGCTGCTAAATTGCTTTTGTCCCCTGCTGCCAAAAAGCTGTGGCCCCCTGCTATCAAATGGCTTTCGTTCCCTGCCGCAAGATGGCTTTCGTTCCCTGCTACTAGATAACTTTCGTACCCTGCTGCCAGACGACTGTAGTCCCCTGCTGCTAGACGACTGCAACTCCCTGCTACTAAAAAACTTTCATCACCCGCTGCAAGATGGCTTTTGCTCCCTGCTGCCAGACGGCTGTCGTCCCCTGCTGCTAAATGGCTGCAATCCCCTGTTGATAGGCAGCTGCGACCCCCTGCTGCTAGACGGCTGTTAACCCCTGCTACCAGATGGCTGTCTTCCCCTGCTGCCAAATAGCTTTTGCTCCCTGCTGCCAGATTGCTCCATCCCCCTGCTGCCAGATAACTGTCGTCCCCTGCAGCTAGATTGCTGCAATTCCCTGCTGCCAGATTGCTCCATTCCCCTGCTGCCAGATTGCTCCATCCTTCTGTTGCTAAACAACTGCGACCCCCTGCTGCCAAATAACTGTAATTCCCTGCTACCAGATGGCTTTTGCTTCCTGCTGCCAGACGGCTGTAGTCCCCTACTGCCAGATTGCTTCCATACTCTACTACTAGATGACTGTAGTCTTCTGTTTCCAGACAACTGTTGTACCGTGCTGCTTGATTTTTTTTTATATTATTTGTTTTTTTTCTTATCCATTCCACAGAATTACTCTGCAAAGCAGAAATATCAAATGCAATTTTAATGTTGTCTCCTGTCTTTTCAATAAGAGGTAAAAAATCAAGTAAACCAATGTGTACTATTTTTTCCCCATTTTGGTTTATAATTTTATCTTTTTTGTAAATTGGAAAATATTTATTTTGGAATAACATGGTTTTAACATCTTCATGAATTTCGTCCAATATACTTGTGATATTCACATAACCAAGATGCTTCATCTCATTATCACCAATTTTCATCCCAACATGCTCTAGAAACTTTACAACATAGTGAATATATTTTTGGGAAATATCTCCGTTGCCCTTTCCTTTAATTTGTTTGTCTTTTTCTATTGTACAGTGAGGTATATTATCTTTATCTCTGAGAGAATAAACCTCAGCATTTTTTCCATAATAGCTAGCTACACAATGTCTCATTAAATACCCTTCACGTTCAAAAGCTTTTTTTCCAATGAGTTTAACTATTTTAAATCCATCCCCAAAATCTAACACAATTTCTGTGTCTGATTTTTCTTCTTTAATATGTTCACCTTTTTTAATAAGAGCGGCGTTCCATTTTTCTGTTTCTTTTTTCATTTGCATAAAAGTAGCACGCTCAAGTCTTTTTGGGGCTTTGTCTGAAACAAGAAAATCAATAATATGCTCTCCTTCTGTAATGTCTGTTTCTTCTTTTAAATGTTTGATAACCCAATCAATTACGTGTTGTTTTGCATTAACATGTTTTGAGTATTCTACAAATTTCATATTATTTTTTAAATACTGTTTTTGGTTTTGTCACCATATGATACCACCAGAGGGTGTTTTTTTCTTGTCATTCCAAGAATCAATTTTTACTAAATATCTATTTTTTACATCGTAGGTCCTTGCCGCAATTCTTGCTATTCCTAGCTTGCTGTTTCCATATACTTTTTTTAAAATCTCGTCTGTGCGGTGAGGTTTCCCATCTTTTAAAATTTCAAATAATTTTTCTACTTGAGACATAAATAATGTTTATTTTTAAAGAAAAGGGCATCCAGATTGCCGATAGTGGGTACACTCTCATGATGTTTTATTCCACCACGTAAAGATGCGTGTCTACGTACAATCCAGCAAGTGCTTGTCTTTTTTATATGCCCGTCTCTGACCGTTTAGGATCAGAGCCGACGTACAAAATTATTTTCTTTTAGTCGTTTGTACCGATAGGTATGTTAATAAGCTGCCTAATACAAACCCCATTATAATACCAGTGATAAATATTGCTGGCATATTAAATATATTTATAGTTTTTAATAATTAAATATTTTATTGGCTTATCTGTATAAATGGTGTTGTATCTCCAAGCATGTACTGAGGCATTTTACCGTCCCATTTTTGAATTGCTTGCAACTGGACATAATCATCACCACCCTGTGATGTTACGGCTGCGGCTTGAATGCGGATTGCTTCTGCCTCAGCCTGAGCTTGTACCACACGTTGTTCTGCCTCGTATTTGGTTTGCTCTAATTTATTTTTAGAAGCAAGGGCATCTTGTTCTGCTCGTACTTTGTTTTCAATCGCTTGGTTAAAAGATTCGGAAAAAGCAAAGTTTACAATTGAAACATCTTCCACAACAAAATATTTCATAGACTCTCGTGCACGCAAAGCAATTGTCATAGCTTCTTTTACATCGGCACGTTTGGTTATAAGTTCATCAGCAGTAAATTGCGCTGTTGCTGCTTTAATACTTTCTTGAATTGCTGGGGCAATCAATGTAGCTTCGTATTCCCCTTGTGTTTGTTGATATAAAGATTGCACCGTATCTGGGTTTACACGGAAATTAAGGGCAATTACCGCACTTACTGATTGCAAATCACGAGAGGCTGCGTCTGCTTGCGTTTCAATTTTTTGTGTACGAACGTCATATTCAGTTACCGTCCAAAATGGAGAAATAAAATGAAATCCTTCGTCCAATACAATTTCTTGAACTTTTCCAAAGTTTGCAACTACTCCTCTATGCCCTGCATTTATAAGTGCAAACGGAGAAATAATTACCAAAAAAATACAAAATAATACTAGCACAACTATTGTAAACGCCATTTTGATATCTGAATCCATATATTTTTTATATGACTTATGTTAATTATTTTTTAAGTAGTAAATTACAGCTCCCAAAAACCTTGTTGTATAAATTTGCCATTTTTAGTAAATTCTAAATTTGAAAATCCAAATCCGTTAAACTTATTACTTATTGTCGGATTTATTTCTTCGTCAAACATTAAAAATCCACTTAAAATTATTTCAATATTACCTTTGGAATTATTGAAAGTATTAACTTCAATACCGAACTGTTTATATGTATCGATAAATTTTTCTAAATCTGTCATAATATTATTTTTTTTAAATTTTTATTTTTATAAAGTGTTTAATCTTTTTAGTACATCATCACTTGTGTGGTTATCAAATTTTGGGGCAAAATCAAGTGTTTTTGCAAATCTAGTTTCCATCCATTTTTTAAGTGGGAGATGATAAGTTATTTGTTTTCCTTTTCCTGTGCCAATACCCATAATAAACATACCGTCAAACATAGTACCGTCATGGTGTTTTTTTGACCTCCAAATATCATATTTTTTTGTGTTAGAGTATGGTTGGAGATAAATTTGTTTACACAGTTGGATATACAAACTTATTCTATGCTCATAAAGTTCATCAAATGTGTGATACCCATCACAAAATGTACACCCACCTTTAAAACGTTTTTTTAAATATCTTGGACATTTTTTTGCATGTTCTTTTTTCATAATTCATTTTGTGTTATATAGATTTGTTTATACAATGCCAGTTCCCTCCTACGCTTCAAATTTTGCGTTCTGCGAGGTTTTTTGGTCAAGGTGTGACATATTAGCCTTTTCTTTCTTTTTTCGCTTCCTAATCAAAATTTTGACTTTCTGAGGAAACACTATGACATCTTTAGGGGAGATAATCTTTGCCCCTATTCTGTTGTGCACCCCCCATTTTGTAATACCCTCTTGCTTTGCGTATTCATCCACTGTCATCCAATCAGACAATACGCTTCTTTTCTGTGTTTCTTGCATATCTTTATTTTATTATGTTTATACTCTACCATAGTAGAGTTATGTTGTCAATTTTTGCGTGGTGTGGATAGTTTTTGTGTTCTTTTTATTTTAAACACATCCGCATTTTTTCATTCCCTTATCAGTACGTACCCACCCACTAATACATTTCCCACATTCTTTAATTTTCTTCTCTCTTTGTTCTATTAAAATTTTATCTTCTTTTTTAATACATTCGCATTTTGTATTTCTTTCATGCCATTCTCCTGTAAGACACTTCCATTGACCGTTTTTTCTTCTTGTCATGTCTTCAATATCTTCAGGAAAATATACTCCTGTTATTTCCACTGTGTTAAGTGTGCGCCCTTCTACTCTGAAATGTCCATGTATTTTTTTTTCTTCTAAATCGCTCTGTATCCGCAATGCTTTTTCAGCATCTACCCATAACATGGAACCATCTCTAGACAAAAAGCACATTTGACGTTTTGTTAATTTATTTTCATTCGTCATAATTTTTTCCTTTGGGTTTTGAATAATTAGTTTGTTGTTTTTGATTGGTGTTGCTAAACCATTTAACTAAACGGCGACGTATTTCAAATGTTTTTTTTGTTTCCCATAATTGTTTTTTTCCGTTTCTGGTAGGCTCTGTCCAATAAAGAACAAATTTATTTATCTCAGAGCGGATAAATTCCTCATCCATTCCTTTTTCTTTTAGTCTTCTAATCACTGTGTCTCTTACTTCTGGATTATTAAAAAAATTTTGTGCTTCTTCTGCTGGTGTTGGTTGCACTTGTGCAACACTATCAACAGCATTAACTATACTATTATTACCTATACTATCTTCTACTATACTAACTTTACCTGTCCTATCCTTACCTATCCTATCCTGTGCGGACATTTGTCCGTCATTTGACGGCGCGGTCACTTTTTCTTTTGTTTTGCTTCTTGGCTCTACTAATTTTACGTCCTTAACTATTTCTACTAATAAATTCTTATATTTACTGTCAATTTTTCTGTCTGCTCTAATTAAATTATGCTCATTCCAATCGGAGATAAAAGAGACTAAATCATCATTTAAAATTACTATAAACCCTTTTGACGCTAGCACCTTTAGGTTGTCTTCTGAACTGCCAATAAGTCTCATAATTGGAAATGCTTCAACAACTCCGTCGTCATCAGCGTACATTCCAAGATGAAAATAAAGATTTTGTGAATCTATAGGCATTTTTAAAAATTTAGCAGATCCTATAATTGTTTTGTTAAACATTCTTCTTTGAGCCATACTGTCAATTTAATAGATAAAATAAAAAGCCCATAACTACTTACGAGGAACACTTGCGATGAAACCTCTTGGGTAGTTATAGACTTTCTATAATTTATGTTGCAAGTGTTTTGATTTTATTGTGCGTGTTCATTTACTATTATACCATACTCAGAAATTTTAATCCACAATGTGGATTGCGTTGTGTAGATTAGTGTGGTATATTGTATTTGCAGACAAAGAGCGTGATGCTTATGGTTTGCTAAAAATAATGTTTAGCAGAATCCCCCAATTAAGGGGGATTTTGTTTTTATTATGTTATTTCCCCCCATTTTTTTTAAGAGCAGATTTTGTTAAATACTCATAAATCGCCATCGTTTTTAAAACTTGAGCACCCTCTTTTATTAATTTTTTTCTTTTTCTAAACTCCCACCATCTACATTCGTCATATTCATTTTTAAGTTGTTGTATTGTTTTTTCGAGTGCTTCTTCAATATTTTTTTCTGTTTTGTTAGTTTTTTTTGTTTTCATATTTAATATTAAAAAGGAATATCTTCTACTCGTATTTCTTGTTTTGCTATTTCACCATTAAACGCTTGTGCCATTTGTTTAGCGTCGTAAGATGTCGGCGCTGTAGGTCTTGTTTCTTCTTGTTTTGGTTGTTTTGGTGGGGTGGCAAGAAACGCAAACAGGTGATCAATACTTGGCAATTTGAATTTTAAGTATTGTTTTCCATTGTATTCTTCCATGTAGAAGAAAGCGTCAATAGTTTCTCCTTTGTTTAATTGATCTGTCCGTCCTGTTTTCCAAGCTGTAGCCCATTCTTCGCCACGAGCTGTGTCTATCAAAATACTTGTTTGTTTTTCTTTTTGGTGGTTAACCGCTTTTAATGTAACTCTACGTAATTGCATATACTATTTCTAATTTAAAAAGGTAAATCACTAGTTATTTGCGTTGCATTGTTTTGTTTTGGTGTTACTGGTCTTGAGTCATATTTTGCGTTGCTAATTGTTTTTTTAGTGCTATGTTTTCCTTTAAATACATCAATACCTATTTCTAAATAACTAGCACATTTGCTTTGGCAATCTGTCACTGCTGATTTATATCCATCAGCTGGCTCAGTACCTTTCCCAATTTTCGTATGCCCTCCGTATTGGTATGGCGTTACTAAATCATATTCTGGTATCACGAGTCTTCCCTTTACAGTCACATATTCAGGTGTGTCACTAATAATTTCATGCTGTATATCCCAACAACCAATACCAAAAACTTTATTTAATCTCTCTGTTATGTATATTGCTTTGATTGTTGAAAGATATGGCTTTGATTCGTGTGGGGCTATTGCTTCCTCAGGCATTGGTTCTTGTAATTGTTTTACAATATTCTTTGGGAGTTTTTTTACTGTCATAAATAATGTTTATTTAAAAATTAGGTATGGCTTTTCTGTACAAGTGGCGATATTTAATTTTTCCTCCCTGTTTTTAAGAGTTTTATATTCAAGCTCTAATTTTTTTACTTCGTCCGTGTATTTCCATACTTTGCGTGTTGCAATGGTGAATGTCCCATATTCTGTTGGCTGTTTTTTGATATTGTTTTCTAGTAAATAATCAATTAACTTTTGCCCTATTTCTGAGCGTTGCTCTTCTAGCAATTTAATTTGCTTTGTTATCTGAGCGTATTGTTCTGATAATGTCATAAAAATTAAATAATGTTTATTGTTTGTTTATCTCTTTTATTTGTTCATCAGTAACTTGGTATATGCTGTTGCCTCTTTTATCCATTGCTGTACGCATTATATTGCGTTCTGCGAGGCGTTTTTTAATTGCAGCCTTGTTGTATATAGGTTGACCGTTTTTTGCTTTTATAAGCCCGAGTGCCGAAATTTGGTGTAATGTGTATGTCATAAAACTCTGATAATCTGTGCAATGAACGCACCGACGAAAACGATAAGTGCAAAAATCATTACTTTGGTAGAAGACAACATTTCAAAACGTTCTTCCCAAATTTCTGCCATTACTGCTTTTTTAAGACTATTTT
>CAZDWQ010000005.1:0-46299 GCA_964509285.1 uncultured Pseudomonadales bacterium | reverse complement strand
AGACTTTGGGTGAATTCGGTTTGTTAATGTGCAATTATGCAGTAGATCTAATATAGGACACTGAGTGAGTTTCAAAAAACCTTAGGATATCAATATGTACATTTTGCACCAGCATTTTCAGAAGATGCAGAGGGTAGAGATGTTATTCAAGGGAACGCAGTTCTGAGTAAGTATCCTTTGAATGAAGTATCTATTACTTTTTATGATGAACCTTTTCGCAAGAGGGATTCTAATGATACTCAGTACCAACTCACTCCTCGTAACTTGCAACATCTTGTTGCTGATGTTGCTGGTAAGCAACTGCACCTGTTAAACACTCAAGGAATTTGGGGAACTGATGGCAATGATAACGAGAGGCGCTTAAAAATGGGCGATCTGATTGTGAGAGAAGTGGGCTCTGATGCGCCATTACTTTTGGCTGGAGATTTCAACGTGAATGAAAAAACTCACACTATTGCCAAAATTGAAGAGAAGCTAGTGAACGTATTTAAAGATGCATTAGTGACTTCGTTTAACCTTAAACATAAGGATTTGGTCAAAGATCCAGGTTTCGCAACGTCTGTTGTAGATATGATGTTTCTTTCACCCGATGTAAAAATATTGAGTAAATCAGTTCCTCAAGCTGATGTTTCTGATCATCTCCCGCTCATTTGCGAAATTGAAATCTAATCAATACCCCCTTTAATTTGATTAGTAAATTTGCTTTAATGGTAATACTCCTTAAATAGTAAGGTGTGTATTTGTGTTAAACAAAAAAATATATGGATTTGCCTAATTTATTTTCAAGTAGTGTCAAAGCAAAAACTGAAGAACTTATCTTGTTTGTTTTAATCTCGGATGCAGCGGTACAAGTTGCGTTGTTAGAGCTTTCTCGTGGTGGTGTTGCGATTCTTGATAAATCAAAAGTAGTGGAGTACGAAGGTCTAGATAAATGCGTCGAGCAGACAGATGTTGCTTTGCAGCAGCTCAATAGAAAATCAGAGAAAGTCAGTGAAACCATTTTTGCCGTTAACCCTTCTTGGGTAAAACAGGGAGAAGTTATCGATGAGAAAAAGCCATTTATTAAGAAACTTACAGAAGATTTGAGCTTGAATCCACTTGGGTTTATAGATATGAGTGAATCTCTAGCTCAACAGAAGTTAATTGAGAATGCACTATTTTCAGGAATAATAGTTTTACTGACCAAAACTGAACTTATGTTTACTCTTATTTATCAGGGTAAGATTAAAAAAACGGAAGTAGTGGGGAGTTCTGTTGATTTTAAGAGTGATTTTAATGAAGGTATTGCTAGAGTTCAGAAGATTGTTGAAAAACAAGGAAATTATTTACCATCAAAGCTTTTGTTAGCATCATTCGAGCTTTCCGAACCAGAGCTACATGATTTTCAGCAGAAGGTATATGACCAAGACTGGGAAGCAAACTCTATATTTTTGCAAACACCAACAGTAGAAATTACTAGTTCAGAAAAAATGCTTGCAGACTTATCAAGAGAAGCGGGTAAAAATGCTGCAGCTCACAAAGGTCTCACAGATTTTGCTTTAGCAGCGTCTGTTGGAAGTGCAAAAGCAAGTACAGATAGTGAAAATATAAGTAAAAGTGATGTTCGCATGATCGACTCATCTGAGTTTGGATTTTCTGATCCACTTTCTGAGTCGTCTGATGCTTTAGACGATGCTCCAACTTCATTTGGCATTCCAATTAGGACAAGGAATGTAGAAGAAACGGCAGTTGATGAAATTGATAACTTAAAGGCAGTAGATGACATATTTACTCCTAGTGAAGAAAAAGAAATTGTTCTTGATAAAAAAGACAAACCAAAGAGAGATTGGGCTCATCGTAAAAATACCAAGTGGTTTGCTGTTTCTGGCTTTATTTTAGGGCTACTTTTTTTGATAGCTGGTATAGTTTTAGGATCTTCTTTTATAGCTCAGACAGAAGTTGCGGTGACGCTAAACAAAAAATTAATATCGAAAGACATTTTGCTTACCTTAGATACTAATGCAACAGAAACCGACGTAGAAAAATTGCTAATTGCTGCAGACACCATTACAAGAAAAGCAGCGTCTAAAAGTACCATGCAAACGACTGGAATCAAAATTGTAGGTGAACATGCAAAAGGTAAGGTAGCAGTTTACAACAAGACCGATGCGGTTAAGGTTTTTGATAAAGGAACAGTTTTGAAATCTGGCAATCTCTTATTTGCTCTTGACGAACAAATTACAGTTGCTTCTGCGAGTGCCAAACAAGGTGGAGAAGATTATGGTAGACAAGACGTTGCTATCACAGCTTCACAGATTGGTGCGGAAAGCAATTTGGCAGAAGGGGCTGAACTTGTTGTTGGCTCATATGATAGTAGCTCATACACTGCGTTTATCATCGATGATAATTTTATCGGTGGTTCAAGCAGAGAAGTTCGCGTGGTGGCTCAAAAAGATTTAGACGAACTTTTAAAAGACCTTCGCGAAGAGTTACTGACAAAAGTTAACGAAGAGTTTGCCAATGAATCTGGTAATGGAACATATATTCTACCTTCTAAGTCTATTATCAGTGAAAAGGCTAAGTATGACAGTGAAATAGAAAAAGAGGCTGAGTCACTTTCTTTGGATTTAGAAATAGAGGTTGAAGCAGTTACATATAGTGGCGGTGACCTGAAGCCTGTCGCCCAAGAAATACTCTCAAAAGAAGTTCCTGAAAACTATGAACTTGAGGATACCGATCCTCAAATTTTGTCATCACCAAGCCAAACTGATCTGGATAAGCTTGAATCTGAGGCAGTTGTCTCAGTTGAAGTAAATATCAGTTCATACGCAATTCCAAAGCTTTCAGAAGACGAAATTAAGAAAGAAATTGTTGGAAAATCATTGACTGAAGCAAAAGAAACCCTCGTTGCTAAAGAAGAAATCAGCGACGTTACTTTTCAAGTAAAACCAGGTTTCTTGAGTTCTTTTGTCAAAAAAGTGGCGACTTCAGTAGATAAAATCATAATTACTTTTAGTAAGTAGTAGCTACAATGTTTAACACTTCAAAAAAGCAACCACGAATATTGCAGAGCGATTTAATTAATTTGTATCGAAAAGCTTTGCAACAGGGAACATCTGTTGCGGATATTGAAAAAAAAATTAATCACCACCTAAAGCGACTGAGTGTAAGTGAATACATCGAGGAAAAAGAAGATAAAATTCGTGAAACAGTTGCCAAACAAAAAATTCCAAAAGCTGTAAGAGTGGGCGCTTTTATTATGCCAGTTTTGTTTTTACTCATTGGAATGTACTTGGTAGGAAGCGCAGTGGTCCCAATTTTAGCTTCATATATTGACAAAGATGGGGTTCAGGTTGCTCAGTTGACTGCCCCTATTCCTCAAGAACAAGTGATGGATGTGACTCCGTTGGTAATCACAAAATCTTCTGATGTTCTTGGAAGTGAGTCAACAGAAGTTGAGATAGTTGCTCAAGAGCTTGACTACACAAACTTGTCAAACTGGTTTGCTGCTGGAGCTTTACCCCAATTGCAATCAGAACAAACAACGACGGCTGTAACAGAATACATCTTAGATATTCCTAAGCTCAAAATAGAGAATGCACTCGTAACCGTTGGTGGAACAGATTTAAATAATAGTTTAATTGCATACAGCGGAACAGCTTTGCCTGGAGAACCGGGGGCACCTGTTATTTTTGGTCACTCAGTTTTGCGACAGTTTTATAATCCAAGTCTGAAAAACCCAAGAAGGTACAACTCTATTTTTAGTACTATTATGACTCTTAAGAATGGTGATGAAATTTATGTCACTGCAGATGGCGTTAAATACACGTATGTTGTAAATAACAAAACTGAGGTGAAGCCTGAAGATGTGTATATTTTGACTCAAAAGTATGATGCAAAACAACTCAAGTTAGTGACCTGTACTCCAGAGGGTACTTATTTAAGGAGAGGCATTGTAACTGCTCAGTTAGTTGAGTAGTGTTACAATCAGCTTACTATGGAAATTCCAAAAATTATTGCAATTGATTATGGTACGGTTCGAGTGGGAATCGCAGTTTCTGCGGGTACACTTGCTGATCCTTTAGAAGTCCTACCAAATGACGACAAACTCTTTGAGAATATTGCTCGAATCTGTGAGGAGCATGACGCAGAACTAGTTTTAGTGGGATTGTCAGAAAATGTAATGGCAGAAAAAACAAAACTGTTTGTTACTGAGTTACAAAAGCATATTAGCTTGCCAATAAAATTCATGGATGAAACGCTCAGTTCTCATACTGTTCATAAAAAGTTATTAATGGCAAAAAAATCAAAGCGTGCTGGTAATATAGATCACTACGCAGCTGCTGAATTTTTGCAAGATTGGATAGATGAAAATTGCTAAAATAAAACCATTTAAAGTTATAACTATAAGTATTGCTAGTTTGATTGCTGTGGTTTTTCTAGGATTTGTATATGTATATACTTTATTGCAACCAGTTAAGTCTGCAAATGAAGAGCCAGTTAGATTCGTTATTCCAAAAGGACAAGCAATTAGCATTATTGGAGAAAGGCTCGAAGACGTTGGCTTAATTAAGAGTTCGCTTGCTTTTAGAGTAGTTGTTAAAATCAATAACTTGGAGCAAGCCATTCAGGCAGGTTCTTTCGATATTTCTCCATCAATGAGTACGAACGAGATAGCAAAGTTCCTTACTAATGGAACTCAAGATATCTGGATTACAATTCTTGAAGGCTGGCGTACAGAAGAAATCGCAGAAAGCTTAGATTCACAAGATCTAGATGTTTTTGATAAAGCTGAATTTATCAGGCTAGCAAAAGACTCTGAAGGAATGCTGTATCCTGACACATACTTGATTCCAAGAGAGATGAGTACTGAAAATATTCATAGCATGTTATTAAACACTTTTGAGAGAAAAGTGGTTCAGGAGCTAGCAGATGAAATTTCAAACTCGGAAAGAAGTTTTGAAGATGTTTTGATAATGGCTTCTTTAATAGAACGTGAAGCAAGAAATTATGAACAGATGAGACAAGTATCAGGTATTTTATGGAATAGAATTGATTTAGGGATGGCACTACAAGTTGATGCAACCCTCCAATACGGCACTGGTTACAATGCTTCAGAGCAATCATGGTGGGCGCCACCAACTGCTGGACAGAAGCAAGTTGACTCTCTATTCAACACGTATTTGCACCCGGGTTTACCTCCTCATCCAATCGCAAATCCTGGAGTTGACGCGATAAAAGCAGCCTTACTTCCCTTAGAAACTGATGACTTATTCTACATTCATGCTGATGATGGCAGAATGTATACAGCGGAAACTCTCGAACAACATAATGCAAATATAAACAAATACTTGCGTTAATGCATAAATTTTGTTATAATCGGCAGTTCAGTGTACAAAAAATAGTGGGGTAATTTCTTGAGTACAATAAAGTCTATGACTTTAAGTCCAGCTAAATAGTTGTTAAAGGAGAGAACTAAATCCTTGGGATTGGTCTCTCCATTTTTTAGTGGTCAAGAAAAAATTACCTCGAGATACTAAGTAGAAACGGAGCCTTCGCATGCAACAAAATCTTCGCCTCAATTGGGGACAGTCACACACAGTCCTTCCAGAATTAGACCTTATCAAACTTCAGTTGGATTCTTATAAAGATTTCTTAACCAATGGAATCAAAAGAGCTTTACAAGAAGTCAACTCAGAAAAAGGAATTGAAGACTATACTGGTAAAAACTGGTCTCTTTCTTTTGGTGAATATAGATTTGGAAAAGCAAAATACACTGTTACCCAAGCAAAAAATAAAGGCGTTACCTACGATATGCCTTTGTATGTCGAAGCTACCTTGATCAACAAAAGAACTGGCGAAGAAAAGACTCAAGAAGTTTTCTTAGGTGATATTCCTAAGATGACAAAAACCGGTACCTTTATTATTAATGGTATTGAGCGTGCTGTTGTTACCCAATTAGTCAGATCTCCAGGTGTTTTCTTCAGTGGTGCAATGGAAAATACCATTGGTCGTAACTTATTTACTGCAGAACTTCGTCCTAAGAGAGGTTCTTGGATTGAAGTTACCGTTGGTAAGCGTGATGTAATGACTGTCAAAATTGACAGAAGAAGAAAAATCCCAGTCACAGTTCTATTAAGAGCTTTGGGATATGCAAGTGATGAAGAAATTCTTGATTTACTTAAAGAAGAGATCGCACTTGATGAATATAACTTAGTTGCAAACACTATAGAAAAAGATGCAACAAAAACTCAAGAAGAAGCATTAATTGAAATTTATGAAAAAATGAGACCAGGTGAGCCTGCAGTCTTAGAAACTTCAAGAGAATACTTCAAACAATTATTCTTCGATCCAAGAAGATATGATCTTGGCAGAGTTGGTAGATACAAGCTTAACAGAAGACTTGGTCTTTCAATTCCAGTCGAAACAACTGTTTTGACAAAAGAAGATATCGTTGCAACAGTAAAATACTTACTTAAATTGCAAAATCGCCAAGGTAAAACTGATGATATTGATCACTTAAGTAATCGAAGAGTCAGACAAATTGGTGAATTGGTTAGAGAATCAGCATTCAGAATTGGTTTAATCAGATTAGAAAAGTCAATTCGTGAAAAAATGTCTCTTACCAAAACTGAAGATGTTTTAACTCCAGCAGCATTGGTAAATGCAAGACCATTAATTGCTACAATCTCAGAATTTTTTAGAAGAAACAGACTTTCAACAATTTTAGATCAAACCAACCCACTCTCAGAAATTGATAACCTTAGACGTTTGTCAGTTATGGGTACTGGTGGTGTTACCAGAGAACGCGCATCATTTTCTATGCGTGATATCAATGCATCCCAATACTCACGTATTGATCCGGTGAGATCTCCAGAAGGTCCAAATATCGGTTTGGTTACCTATTTAACCCTCTACGCAAGAGTGAATGACTTCGGTTTCTTAGAAGCTCCTTACAGAAAAGTTGAGAACAAAAATGGCAAGATGGTTGTCTCAGATGAGATTTCTTACCTCTCAGCTGATGAAGAAGAAGATTACAGAATTACTCATGCAAGTGTAAATATTGATGAGAATGGTGTGATTAAAGACGAATGGGTTGCTATTCGTTATATGAACAACTTTACTGAAGGTCCTGTTGAGGAAGTTCAGTTTATTGATGTTGTTCCTCATCAAGTTATTGGTACTTCAGCTTCATTAATTCCATTTATCGCAAATGACGAAGCAAACCGTGCATTGATGGGTACCCATATGCAATGTCAAGCTGTTCCTTTAGTACGACCACAGGCTCCTATTGTCGGTACAGGAATGGAAGCTGCAATCGCAACTGCAATGAAGAGAACTGTTGCTGCTTTACATGATGGTACAGTTACCTATGTTGATGCAACCAAAGTCGTTATTGAATTAACCAAACCAGCAGCTAAAAAAGCAGAATCAGAAGCAGAAATGCTCAATGATGAACTCTATCACTATGCTGATGGTGTTGACACCTATGTTGTTACCAAATTTGTCAGAACTTCACAATCAACTTCTTACTCACAAAGACCAATTGTAAAAGCTGGTGACAAAGTCAAAGCAGGAGATGTCATTATTGATGGACCTGCAGCAGATCAAGGTGAGTTAGCACTAGGTGCAAACTTAACAATCGCCTACGCTTCATTTGAAGGTCTTGGTTATGAAGATGCTATCGTGATCTCAGAAAGATTAGTCAGAGATGATACTTTGACTTCTGTCCAAATCAACGAATACAAAGCTAAAGTGATGGACACCAAGTTAGGTGCAGAGGAGCTCACTAATGATATTCCTAATGTCTCAGAAGTGTACCTTTCTAACTTAACTCCAGACGGTATTATCCGTGTCGGAAGTGTTGTCACTTCAGGCGATATCTTAGTTGGTAAGATTGCTCCTAAAGGTGAAACAGAACTTTCTCCAGAAGAAAGATTACTCCGTGCTATCTTTGGTGAGAAATCAAGAGAAGTGAGAGATACTTCTTTGAGATTGCCACATGGTCAAGCAGGAACTGTTATTGAAGTCCAGGTTTTAGATACTGATTTAGGAGATGAACTTGATCCAGGAACTTTGAAAGAAGTGACTGTGAGAGTTGCTCAGGTCAGAAAAATCACTGTCGGTGACAAGTTAGCAGGACGTCATGGTAACAAAGGTGTTATTTCAAAGATCGTTCCTACTGCTGACATGCCACATTTAGAAGATGGTACTCCAGTCGATATTATCATTTCTCCACTTTCTGTCTTGGCTCGTATGAATCTTGGACAGCTTTTGGAAGCACATGCAGGTTGGGCAGCACAGAAACTTGGCTACAAGATTGCTATCCCAGCATTTGAGCAATTCGAAGAAGCTAAAATTTGGCAAGAACTCGAGAGAGCAGGTTTGCCAGTTTCTGGTAAAGCTCAATTAATCGATGGTAGAACTGGTGAAAAATTTGCTGAAACAACAACAGTTGGTATTGGTTACATCCTAAAACTTTCTCACATGGTTGAGGACAAGATGCATGCTCGTTCAACTGGTCCATACTCCTTAGTTACTCAACAACCTCTTGGTGGTAAAGCACAAATGGGTGGTCAGAGACTTGGAGAAATGGAAGTTTGGGCTCTTGAAGCACATAAAGCAGCACATACCTTACAAGAAATGCTTACCATTAAATCTGACGATGTCATGGGTAGAGCAAAAGCTTTCGAGTCTATCGTTAAAGGCCTTGATATTCCAGAACCAACAGTTCCTGAATCTTTCAGAGTCTTAATGAGAGAGTTGAACTCTTTAGGTATCGATGTTGTTCCTCATGAAATTGAAGAGGAAGAAGAAGTCGAGACAGGAGAAAAAGTCGAGCTTTTACCAGAAGAAATGTCTGGAGAAGAAGCTGAGACTTTGATGGAAGAAGAAGTTGTCGATCAAATTGAAGAAGTCGAAACTGACTTAGACGAATCTGAACCAGACGAATCGGATTTAAGTGACGAATTACTTGAGGATGAAGAATAAGGGAGACACATATGAAGAACATTATTAACTTTTCGGCTCTTGAAATCAGAATTGCAGATCCAGATACTATCAAGTCATGGTCATATGGTGAGGTCAAGAAGCCAGAAACAATCAATTACAGATCTTTAAAAGCAGAAAAAGATGGTTTATTCGATGAAAAAATCTTTGGACCTATTAAAGACTACGAATGTTATTGTGGTAAATACAAAAGAATTCGTTACAAAGGTATTGTTTGTGACAAATGTGGTGTCGAAGTCACTCAGTCTAAAGTCAGACGTGAGAGAATGGGCCATATTTCTTTAGCAGCTCCAGTTGCTCATATCTGGTTCTTTAAAGGCGCTCCATCAAAACTTTCTTTACTCTTAGACATTAGTCCAAGAAACTTAAGTTCTATCGTATATTTCTCAAAATACGTCGTCTTAGATGTTGATACACAAGAGAGACTCTCAGTTGTTGAAAACTTAGATGTTGATTTAGTTGCTGCTCAAGACGAACTCAGAGAAAACGTTAAAAAAGAGATGGAAGTTGTTACCAATGCTTTAGCAGCAGATCAAAAGAACTTGAGAGATAAAGTTACTAACAAAGAAACTTTACAATTAAAACTCACTGAAATTGAGCTCAAAGCTAAAAATAAATTAGCAGCTTTAAAGAAACAACTCGAAGTTCAGTTAGATCAAACCGAAGAGATTTACAAAACTGTCAAACAAATGGTCAAAAAAGTTACCAAAGGAACAATTCTTTCTGAAGACGAATTCCTTAAACTCGATGATTACAATGCTTCAAGTCATTTGAGAGTTGGTATGGGTGCAGAGAGTATTTTAGAACTAGTTTCAGCTATTGATTTAGATGAATTAGTTATTAAGCTCAGAGAAGAAGTTACTGAATCAAAAGGTGCAAAACGCTTAAAGGCAACCAAACGACTCAGAGTAGCTGAAGGTCTAAGAAAAGCAAGAATCAAAGCATCATGGATGTTTATGACTATCTTGCCAGTTATTCCACCAGATCTCAGACCTATGGTTCAACTTTCTGGCGGAAGATTCGCAACTTCAGATCTCAACGACTTATACAGAAGAGTTATCAACCGTAACAATCGTTTGAAACACTTGATTGAACTTGGTGCTCCAGAAATCATTTTGAGAAATGAGAAACGTATGCTCCAAGAAGCTGTTGACTCATTAATTGATGGCTCAAGTGCAAGACAAACCAGAAGAAGACAGACCAGAAGACCACTCAAATCTCTCTCAGAGATGTTGAAGGGTAAACAAGGTCGTTTCAGACAGAACCTTTTGGGTAAACGTGTTGACTACTCAGGTCGTTCAGTTATCGTTGTTGGTCCAGAACTCAAACTTAATGAGTGTGGTTTACCAAAAGATATGGCGCTTGAAATGTTCAAACCATATGTGCTTCGTGAATTAATCGTTAATGGTATTGCGCCAAACGTGAAGAGTGCAAAACACTTAATTGAGAGACACGAACCAGAGGTCTACGACATTTTGGAACAGGTTACCAAAAATCACCCAGTGATCTTGAACCGTGCTCCAACCCTTCACAAACTTGGTATGCAGGCATTTTTCCCAATTTTAATTGAAGGAAATGCTATTCGATTGCATCCTTGTGTGTGCTCAGGTTACAACGCTGACTTTGACGGTGACCAAATGGCTGTGCACGTCCCATTAACTAAGAAATCTCAAGAAGAAGCTAAAGAGTTATTGATGGCAACCCACAACTTATTGAAACCTGCAAACGGTGAACCTATTACCATTCCTAACAAGGAAATGGCAATGGGTGTGTACTATCACACTGTTGTTGATGCAAAATTAGCAACATTCCCAGGTATTTTTGCTTCAAGAGATGAAGCATACCATGCATATCAAGTTGGCAGATTAAACTTAAGACAGCTCGCAAAAGTGAGAATTCAAGTTGGTGGCAAGAACCAGATTGTTGAGACCACAGTCGGAAGATTGAGATTCAACGATTTATTGCCAGCAGAATTTGGTTTCATTAACGAAGCAATTCCAGCAAAGAAAATTAAGAGTTTAGTTACAAAAGCTATCAAAACTCTTGATAGAGATACGGTGACTACCTTAATTGATGATATCAAAAACCTCGGTTTTGAAGCTGCAACGATCTCAGGTATTTCAGTTTCTGTGTCTGACTGTGAAATGATTCCAGAAAAAGCAGGAATTATTACTCAAGCAAACAAAAAAGTTGAAGAAATCCAAGAACAGTACAATGAAGGTATGATTGCTCTCGAAGAGAGAAAGAGACTTGCATTTGATGTTTGGATTGATACAACAGAAGAAATCGCAGAAAAAACCTGGAAAACCTACTCAGCTGACAACGCTGTTAAGGTGATCATTGAATCAGGTGGTACTCGTGCTTCTAAAGATCAGGTGAAACAGCTCGCCGCTATGCGTGGACTTGTTGTTGACCCACTTGGAAACATCGTCGAAATGCCTACTAAATCTAACTTTAGAGAAGGTTTGACAATTTTCGAGTATGTGACATCTGCAAGAGGTTCTCGTAAAGGTTTGACTGACTCTGCTATTAAGACTGCAGACGCTGGTTACCTTACTAGACGTTTGTGTGATGTTTCTCATGATGCAATTATTAGACTTCAAGATTGTGAAACTGCAAACTTCATTACTATCAACAACAGTGATAGAACAGATGTCTTTGCAACCAGAATCTCAGGTAGAATTTTGGCAAGAGATGCAAGTATCAAGGGTAAAGTTGTTGCAGAAAAAGGCACACTTCTTACTATTGAGTTGGCAGAAGAATTAGTCGCTGCTGGTCTAACCACTGCAGACTTACGATCACCACTCACTTGTGAGTCTCCAAAAGGATTATGTGCACAATGCTATGGAATTGATTTCTCAACTTCAAAGATGATTGAGATTGGTGTTCCAGTTGGTATTTTAGCTGCACAATCTATCGGTGAGCCTGGTACTCAGCTTACAATGAGAACAAAACATAAAGGTGGTATCGTTGGTGCTGACGTGACTCAAGGTTTGCCACGTGTGGAAGAACTTCTTGAAGCTCGTTCACCAAAGAATCAGGCTTTAATTAGTGAAGTTTCTGGAAAAGTTTCACTTGAAGAGACAGAAAAAGAATTGATTATCACAGTTAAGACAACTGCTTCTCCATCTGAAGAAGTGCAATATACAGTACCTTTGAATTCTGACGTAGTTGTAGCTGACGGAGACTTAGTCTTTGCTGGCCAACAGTTAACAGCAGGTTCAATCAATGTGAAAGAATTGCTCATTGTTACTGGCTTGACTCAGACTCAACAGTACACAATTGGTCAAGTGCAAGCTGTGTATGAATCACAAGGTATTCCTATTCATGATAAACATTTCGAAGTCATTATTAGAAAAATGTCTGATAAGGTTTTGATTGAATCAACAGGTGATACAGATTTCTTAACTGGTGAGGTGAAAGAAAGAGCAAAATTCATGGAAGCTAACGATGAAGCTATGGCAGCAGGTGGTGAACCAGCAACTGCTAAAGTTTTATACTTAGGTATTACCAGATCATCACTCTTTACTGCTTCATGGTTATCTGCAGCTTCATTCCAACACACTAAAAATGTGTTAACAGATGCAGCTTCTGCAGGTGATATTGATTACCTCGAAGGTTTGAAAGAAAACGTCATTATTGGTCGTTTGATTCCTACCAGTAGAGAAAGAGCAGAAATTACAGTATAATTTAAAGATAGAATTTTGGCCAAATAGCCAGAATGAAAAGTTGAATTAAAAAGCCTCCGCACAGTTTGCGGGGGCTTTTTTACCTCTGCACAAAAATATCTCTTGTGTTATAATCAGTTCTCGCGTTATTTTTGTTGTA
The DNA here is from genome assembly GCA_964509285.1 of uncultured Pseudomonadales bacterium. Taxonomy (GTDB): domain Bacteria; phylum Patescibacteriota; class Microgenomatia; order UBA1400; family PJMF01; genus VFLK01. The sequence continues at coordinate 33,483 of CAZDWQ010000005.1, read as the reverse complement.
AGTGTGACGCAAAAATCGCGATAAATTAAATAGAAATAAATACAAAAAGAAAAGTAAGAAAGCATCAATTATGCCAACAATTAATCAGTTAATTAGAAAAGGTGGACGTAAAAGTAAACCTAAAAAAATTAAAGCTCAAGCTCTTCGCCGCAGTTTTAACTCTAATACTGGTAAACAAGTTATGACCAACAACCCACAAAAACGTGGTGTTTGTACTGTGGTCAAAACTATGACTCCAAAGAAACCTAACTCAGCACTTCGTAAAGTTGCTCGTGTGCGTCTTTCTAACAAGATGGAAGTCACTGCATACATTATGGGTGAAGGTCACTCTCTTGCAGAACATAGTATCGTTTTGATTAGAGGTGGAAGAGTAAAAGATTTACCTGGTGTGAAATATCATATCGTGAGAGGTAAATACGATGCTGCTGGTGTTACTGGCAGAAAAACTTCACGCAGTAAGTATGGTGTAAAGAAAAGTTAATAGAAAATAGTAAAAAAGTATCAATGAAAGTATTCGCTTAAATAAGCGGAGAAGAAAATATCATGAGAACTAAAAAAGCTCCCCTCAGAACAGTTTTGCCAGATGGCAAATATGGCTCAACTAGAGTCACCAAATTTATTCACGCTGTCATGAAAGATGGTAAAAAAACCGTTGCTCAAAAACAGGTGTACTCAGCTTTAGAAATTATTGCCCAAAAAACTGGCAGAAAACCAGTTGAAGCATTCGAAGAAGTCATTAAGGCAATTTCTCCACAGATGGAAGTAAGATCCCGCCGTGTTGGTGGCGCTTCTTATCAAGTTCCTATGCCTGTTCGCGCAAAAAGAGCATTCGCTCTTGCTTTAAGATGGTTAATCACTGAAGCAACAAAAAGACCAAGTAAACTTCACCACACTTTTGCAGAGAAACTCGTTGCAGAAATGTCTGATGCACTCGTAGGTCAAGGTGGTGCAATTAACAAGAGAAACACCGCTCACAGAATGGCTGACGCAAACAAAGCATTCGCTCATTTCAGATGGTAAACTAATTTATAAGGCAAAATATATATGGCAGGCAAACCTAAAAACGTCCCGTTACAAAGAATCAGAAATATTGGAATTATCGCTCATATTGATGCAGGTAAAACCACTACCACAGAAAGAATTTTATTTTTCACTGGTAGAACCTACAAAATCGGTGAAGTTCACGAAGGTGCCGCAACCATGGACTGGATGGAACAAGAGCAAGAACGTGGTATTACCATCGTTTCTGCTGCAACCACTTGTTTCTGGGAACCTCACTTTGGAGTTCATTTAGAAAAAGCTCCATATAGATTTAACATTATTGATACTCCAGGACACGTTGACTTCACTGCAGAAGTAGAGCGTTCTTTGCGTGTCCTTGACGGAGGTATTACTGTTCTTGATGCATCAGAAGGTGTTCAGTCACAGTCAGAGACTGTTTGGAGACAGGCTGATAAATACAACGTTCCTAGAATTTGTTTTATTAACAAAATGGACAAGTTAGGTGCAGATTTTTTTGCAACTATTCAAGATATTAGAGAAAAATTTGGTGTTACTCCAGCAGTTATGGTACTCCCAATGGGTTCTGAAAATGATTTCCAAGGAGTTATTCAACTTCTCGAGAGAAAAGCATTATTCTGGGAAGATAAAACTGAAGCAACTGAGCCAGAAGTCAAAGAAATTCCAGAGGAATTTAAAGCAAGAGCTGAAGAGCTTCGTGCACAATTAGTCGAACTCATTGCAGAAACCGACGATGTATTGCTTGAAAAATATTTTGCGGGTGAAGAGCTCGAACTCAACGAACTCAAAGCTGCTTTGAGAAAAGCAGTTATTGGATACAAATTAGTTCCTGTGTATGCAGGTTCATCACTCAAAAACACTGGTGTACAACCTGTATTAGACGCAGTTGTTGAATACTTGCCATCTCCAGTTGATATTGACCACATTACTGGTATTAATCCAAAAACAAAAGAAGAAGAATCAAGAAACTTAGTTCCAGAAGAAAAATTCTGTGCTCTGGCTTTCAAAATTCAAACAGATCCACATGTTGGTAGAATTACTTACACTCGTGTCTATTCTGGTACTTTGAATGCTGGTAGCTACATTTACAACTCAAGTAATGGACAAAAAGAAAGAGTTGGTCGTTTACTTCTGATGCATGCAAATGACAGAGAAGATATTGAAGTGGCAAAAGCTGGTGAAATCGTTGCAATTGTTGGTTTAAGAAATACTAAAACAGGCCACACACTGTGTGATGAAGCAAATCCAATCGTACTAGAAGGTATTACTTTTGCTGACCCAGTTATTTCTTTGGCAATTGAACCAAGAACTAAATCTGATCAAGAAAAAATGGGTCTTGCTTTGGCAAAACTCAGTGAAGAAGATCCAACTTTTTCTATCAAATCAAACCCAGAAACTGGACAAACAATTATTGGTGGTATGGGTGAATTGCATTTGGAAATTTTAGTTGACCGTATGAAGAGAGAATTCAAGGTTGATGCAAATGTTGGTACTCCACAAGTTGCCTACCGTGAAACAATTACCAAAACTGCAGAAGCAGAAGGTAAATACATTAAACAATCAGGTGGACGTGGACAATATGGTCATGTTTGGTTGAGACTTGAACCAAAAGATCGTGGTACCGGGTACGAGTTCGTCAACGCAATTACTGGTGGTGTTGTTCCAAAAGAGTTTATTAAACCAACAGATAAAGGTGTCCAAGAATCTCTTGAGAGAGGTTTCTTAGCTGGATACCCAATGAGTGATATTAGAGTTACTCTTTTTGATGGTTCTTACCATGATGTTGACTCAAGTGAAATTTCATTTAAGATGGCAGGTTCATTAGCTATGAGAAGTGCAACTGCACAAGCAGGCATGATGTTACTTGAACCAATCATGAAAGTTGAAGTTTCGACTCCAGAAGAATATATGGGTGATGTCATTGGTGATTTAGGTTCAAGAAGAGCACAAATCCAAGGTACAACAAGCAGAGGAAGTGTTACTATTATCACAGCACTTGCTCCTTTAGCTGAAATGCAAGGATACGTGACCACTCTCAGAAGTATGACTAAAGGTAGAGCTTCATCAGTGATGCTTCCAAGTCATTATGACTTTGTTCCAAACAACATTACTGAGAAGATTGTTGCAGAAACACAGAAAAGTAATAGATAAGTTGGTTCTCGACATTCAAATCAGAAACCAGTACAATATTACACTCGAGACCGTAAGTATAAATAGGTAATAAAAAGTAATTAAGTAAATAATAGGAGGCCCTTATATGGCAGATAACAAATTCAAACGTGATAAGAAACACGTGAATATCGGTACCATTGGACACGTCGACCACGGTAAAACCACTCTTACAGCAGCTATTGCAACAACTTTAGCAGCAAGAGTTACTGGCGGTGTCAACGTAGCTAAAAACTACTTAGATATTGACAATGCTCCAGAAGAAGCAGCTCGTGGTGTTACCATTAACATTTCACATATTGAGTACGAAACAGCAAAAAGACATTATGCACACATTGATGCTCCAGGTCACGCTGACTATATCAAAAACATGATTACTGGTGCAGCTCAAATGGATGGTGCTATTCTCGTTGTTGCTGCAACTGATGGTCCTATGCCACAAACCCGTGAGCATATCTTGTTAGCAAAACAGGTTAACGTTCCAAGATTAGTTGTTGCATTGAACAAATCAGACATGGTTGATGACTCAGAACTTCTCGACTTAGTTGAAATGGAAGTCAGAGAACTTTTAACCAAATACGGTTTTGATGGTGACAGTGTTCCTGTTGTCAGAGTTTCAGCTATTAAAGCTCTTGAAGGCGACAAAGATGCTCAAGATAAAGTTATGGAATTAATGGATGCAGTTGATACTTACATTCCAGATCCAGTCAGACAGTTAGACAAACCATTCCTTATGCCTGTTGAAGACGTTTTCTCTATCAAAGGTAGAGGGACTGTTGTTACTGGTCGTATTGAAACTGGTGTCATCAAAGTTGGTGAAGAAGTTGAAATCACTGGTATCAAAGCAACTCAAAAATCAACCGTTACTGGTGTTGAAATGTTCCGTAAAATGCTTGACCAAGGTGAAGCAGGAGACAACGTCGGTATTCTTTTGAGAGGTATTGATAAAGAAGCAGTTGAAAGAGGTCAAGTTTTGGCTAAACCAGGTACAACTTCTGTTCACACAGAATTCGAATCTGAAGTGTATATCTTAACCAAAGAAGAAGGTGGTAGACACAAGCCTTTCTTTACAGGTTACAGACCACAATTTTACATCAGAACAACTGACGTTACCGGTGAGATCAAATTACCAGATGGTGTTGAAATGATCATGCCTGGCGATAACGCAAAAATGATGGTTACTCTGATCGTTCCAGTCGCTCTCCACGAGGGATTGAGATTCGCTATTAGAGAAGGTGGCCACACCGTTGGTGCAGGTGCCATTACTAAGATTATTAAATAATCTTGATACTGAATTTAAACTGTCGCCCCGCTTCACAGCGGGGCGACGAGTTTGAGAGAACAAATTTTTTTTGGCAAGCAAGTAGATTGCATTCGAGGATAATCCAATCTAGTTTTTTACCAAAAAACACAATAAAGTAGTGGAGCTTTACAACTTGAGGAATATTGTGTATAATTGCGTCCTACGTTTTAAATACGATAGAAAATTAAAAAAATATAAAAGTAATAGTAAGATAGAGTAACGAAAATGGCAAAACAAAATCAAAAAAACAGTGCAGCGTATAACATTCGCGTAAGACTTAAATCTTATGATCATAGAGTGATTGATGCTGCAAGTCAAAAGATTTTAGAGACTGCGCTCTCTACCGGTGCTAAAGTTGTTGGACCAGTTCCACTTCCAACCCACAAGAGAGAATTTACTGTGTTGGTATCACCACACTCAGATAAAAACGCACAAGAACATTACCATATCAAAACTCACAAACGTTTGATTGACATAGTCAATCCAACAAGTAAGACAATCGATTCCTTGATGCATTTGGAATTGCCAGCAGGCGTTTCAATTCAGATCAAGATGTAAGTGTTCGAATAATAGTAAAAAAAATAAATTAAGGAGTTCATGTTGCATCCAACTTTTATTTGCAACCTGACAGAAAAATTAGTAAGAAAATTAAATTATAGATATTATTGGTATGATATTAAATACATTTGCTACCAAATTAGGAATGACACAAGCTTGGACAAAAAAAGGTCAACGCTTGGCTGTAACTCGTGTTTCACTCGATGAAATGGCAGTTATTGGTAAGCAAGAAGTCTCTGTTCTTGATAAGAACTCCCAAATTAAGGAAACTCTTCCATGTACCATTTTAGAAGTTGGATATGGCAAGAAAAAACTTAAGAACATGACGAAACCACTTCGATCTAAATTAGAGAAAGGTGGTTTTTCTTTTGGATACAAGAATTTAGAAGGTGTGAGAGTTGTTACCGATGCATTCCAACCTGGAACTGAAACAGAATACAAAGCTGGTGATCTCATTGCTGCAGATGCAGTTTTAAGTGTCGGCGATGTTGTTCAAGTTCAAGGTGTTACCAAAGGTCGTGGATTTGCAGGTGCAATAAAACGTCATGGTTTCCATGGTGGTCCAGCTACCCACGGTCAATCAGATCGTGCAAGAGCAGTTGGTTCTATTGGTCAACGCACAACCCCAGGTAGAGTTTGGTTGGGCAAAAAAATGCCAGGACACTACGGTGTTGAAACCCAAACAGTTACTGGTTTAATCGTTTTACATATTGATACAGCAAATAAAGAAATCTGGCTCTCTGGTCCAATTCCTGGGTCAATCATGAGTCAGGTTAAGATTTCAAAGACTGGTAAAAAGAAGAACGTCGAACTTGATTTGAGTGCTTCAAACCTTACCGCTGTCCAAGAGAAAACTGAAGAAGCAACACAAGAAAGTGCAGAATAAGCCATGAAAGTTACAAGTATTACCGCAAGCAACAAATTTTCTACCGTTTCTGTTAGTGACGAAGTATTTGGTGCAGCAGTTAACCAGAACCTATTAAGTCAAGCTATTAGAGTGTATTTGTCTAACAAAAGACAAGGTACAAGTAAAGTTAAGACTAGAGGTGAAGTTATTGGTTCTAGAAAGAAAATCTGGAAACAAAAAGGTACCGGTAATGCACGTCATGGTGCAAAATCAGCTCCAATTTTTGTTGGTGGTGGTGTTGCTCATGGTCCAAAAGGAATTGAAAACTGGAACTTATCACTTTCAAAAGTTATGAGAAGAAAAGCTTTGATTACTGCTTTAAGTGCTCAAGCTGAAAACATAGTTGTTGCTGATAACTTATCTGAAATTGAAGGTAAAACCAAAAATGCAGCAAAGTTTTTAGACACAATTAATGTTACAGGAAAAAAAGTACTTCTTATCTTAGACACCAACTCAGTTGATGTTTTAAGAGCATTCAACAATATTCCTGAAGTTAAGATTATTCAAGATGTTTTAGTAAACGCTCTTGATGTTGCTGCAGTAGAGTCAGTTGTTATGACAAAAGCAGCTCTAAAAAGTATTGAAGCAAGACTCGTAGTTAAAGTCGCAAAAGAAACAGCTGTGAAAGCAAAATAAGTATGAACCCATATATCGTTATCAAACCAGTAATTACAGAAAAGTCTTTAAGACTTGCTAATGTTGACAACACTTACACTTTTGTTGTGCAAACAACTGCAAATAAAGATCAGATTAAAGAAACAGTTGAAAAACTTTTTACTGTTGCAGTAGATTCAATCAGAACTATTGTGAACCAAAAAGAGATTAAAAGAACTGGTAAGAGAAGAAAGTCAGTTTCAACTGGCAAAACAAAAAAAGCATTAGTTACATTGAAAGAAGGTCATGCAATTGATTTGTTTGACATTTCTGAACAGAAATAACGAAAGAGTTAGAGAAGATCATGTTAATAACACATAAACCAACCACTAACGGAAGAAGACACTTAGTTTCTATTGATCGTTCTGATTTACATAAAGGTGAACCAGAAAAATCACTTTTAGCTTCAGGTCACTTAAAGAGACAAGGAAGAGGTTTTGGTGGCCGCGTTACTGTGAGACACAGAGGTGGTGGTGTAAAGAAAAAACTCCGTATCATTGATTGGAAAAGAGCTAAACGTGATATCGTCGCTACTGTTATTAGATTCGAATATGATCCAATGAGAAGTGCAAACCTTGCTCTTTTGCAATACGCAGATGGTGAGAAAGCATACATTTTAGCTCCACAAGGGTTAGAAGTTGGCGAAAAAATCAGTGCAGGTGAAGCTGTTGAAGCAAAACCAGGTAACGCATTACCACTCAAGAATATTCCAGTTGGATTATTCATTCACAATGTTGAATTAAGAGCTGGTAAAGGTGCTCAAATGGTTAAGAGTGCAGGCGTTGGAGCAATGATCCAAGCAAAAGAAGGTAAATACGTTACTATTCAATTGCCTTCAAAGGAACTTAGATTAGTAAATGCTGATTGTTTCGCAACAATTGGTCAAGTTGGTAATCAAGATTGGAAGAATAGAAAAATTGGTAAAGCAGGTACAAAACGTTTAATGGGTATCAGACCAGGAGTTCGTGGAACTGCACAACATCCAGATTCACATCCACACGGTGGTGGTGAAGGTAGATCTGGTATTGGTATGAAACATCCAAAAACACCATGGGGTAAACATGCACTTGGTAAGAAAACCAGAAAGAAAAACCACAGAACTAATAAATGGATTGTTAGAGATAGAAGAGTTAAATAGGAAACAAATAAAAATATGTCAAGATCAAGCAAAAAAGGACCATATATTGACCCAAAACTTCTCAAAAAAGTTATGGTTCAAAAAGCATCAGGAGATAAAACTCCAATTAAGACATGGAGTAGAGCATGTGTTGTTACTCCTGACTTTGTTGGGCACACTTTCTTGGTACACCAAGGTAAAAATTTTGTTGAAGTCTTTATTAATGAAGCAATGGTCGGTCACAAACTTGGTGAGTTCGCTCCAACCAGAACCTTTAGAGGTCACGGTAAGATTGTGAAACGTGTCTTGGCTAAAACCTAAGATTTAGTTGAAAGAATATAAAATGATAATTACAGCAACACAAAAAAATACCAGACAAACAGCGCTCAAAATGAGACTGGTTGTAAATCAAGTCAGAAAACTTCCTCTAGCTGATGCAATAAAACAGCTCAGTGTAATTCAAAAGAGATCAAGTTTAACTGTTTTGAAAGTTGTCAGACAAGCAATTGCTAATGCTGTACATAACCATGGATATAGTTTTGAAGAATTAACTTTAAAGAATATCACTGTTGCTCCAGGTCAATCATACAAAAGATTCAGAGCAGTCAGTAGAGGAAGAGCACACACAATTTTCAAGAGAACCTGTCACGTTACAGTCGAACTTGAAGCAGGTAGTGCTCCAAAAGCAGTTAAGAAAGAAGCAAAAGCAGAAGTTACTGCTGAATCGAAAGAAACAGCACCAGTAGTTGAGAAAACTGCAGTTGCTCCACAAAAGGTAAGAAAAATCGCTCCTACAAAAGTTGCAGCACAAAAAGTTGCAAGAGGAGTACGAAGAACAGGTGAAAAGTAATTTTGGTCAAGAAATAAGGTAGAAAAAGTAGTATAATACACGTCTTGTGCTAAATACAGGAAAATAAGAAAAGAAATATGGGACAAAAAGTTAATCCAACTGGCTACAGACTCGGCACCACTTTTACGTGGAAGTCACGCTGGTTTGCTGATCCAAAAAACTACTCTGATAAAGTACTCGAAGACTACAAAGTCAGAAAAGCTTTATCCGATAAACTTGCAAGTGCAGGTTTAGTTAAAGTTGACATTGAGAGATCACTGACTGCTATCAAAGTTATCCTCCATGTTTCTAGACCAGGTGTAGTTATTGGTAAAGGTGGAACTAACTTAGAAGTTGTTAAAGCTGATATAGAGAAAATCTTAAATACTGCAAAAGTAAAGAAAGATAAAGTTAAAATTGATTTGAGAGTTGAAGAAGTTAAAAAACCAGATTTAAGTGCAAAATTAGTTGCAGAAAAAATCATTGGTCAACTCATCAAAAGATACCCACACAGACGTGCAGTTACTCAAGCACTTGAGAAAACTATGCAAGCTGGTGCAAAAGGTGTCAAAATTCAACTCGCAGGTAGAGTTGGTGGAGCAGAAATTGGTAGAACTGAAAAATACTTTGAAGGAAGTGTTCCTACACAGACTTTAAGAGCAAATATCGATTACCATCAAGCTCCAGCAAATACCAGATCTGGGTATGTTGGAATTAAAGTATGGATTTATAAAGGCGAAGTAATTTAATATGTTGCAACCTAAGAAATCAAAATACCGAAAAGCATTTAGAGGCAAGATGCGTGGAACCGCACAAAGAGGTAACACTGTTACTTTTGGTGAATACGGTTTACAAGCAACTACAAGAGGTTGGGTTTCTGCCCGACAAATTGAAGCAGCACGTAAAAAAATTACTTTTATGACCAAGAGAGCAGGTAAGTATTGGATCAAAGTGTTCCCACACAAACCAATTACTAAAAAACCTGTGGGTGTCAAAATGGGTTCTGGTAAAGGTGCTATTGAAGAATACGTAGCAGTTGTCAGACCAGGACAAGTTTTGTTCGAACTTGGTGGAGTAACAGAAGATGTGGCAAAGACAGCATTTGTAAAAGCTGGTCACAAGTTGTCAGTAAAGACAACCTTAATTAAGAAATAAATATGAAAAATAACGATATTAAAGCATTACATGGCAAAACAATCAAAGAGCTAGAAGTACAGCTCAATGGTTTGTTGATTGAGTTAGCTCAAGCAAGACTTAAAAAAGCTGCTGGCAAACTAAAGAATACCCACACAGCTTTATTATCTGATAATGTTGCTAGAGTTAAAACAGTACTAAGCATGAAAAAGAGATCTGAACAAGTAGCTCAAGAAAACTAATTATGAAAGCAATTCAAGGAACAGTCATCTCACTAAAAACTGCAAAAACAGCAAAAGTTAGTGTTGCAAGATTATGGCAACATCCAGTGTATAAGAAATCAGTCAAACGTACTAAATCTTATGCATGTCATGTTGAAGGTATTGAGTTGGAAGTTGGTGACACTGTTGTTATCCAAGGTACAGCTCCAGTGAGTAAAACCAAGAAATTTAAAGTTGTAAGCAAGGTGGAAGGAACTAAATAATGATTCAATTACGTACAGTCCTTAACGTTGCAGACAACTCAGGAGCAAAAAAGCTCAGAGTTATTCAAGTTCACGGTGGCACATTCAAAAAATTTGGCACAGTAGGTGATATTGTTGCTGCTTCTGTGATTCAAGCTGACACATCTGGAAACATTAAAAAAGGTGAAAAGGTTAAGGCAGTTATTGTCAGAACCAAGAAAGAAGTCAGAAGATCTTCTGGCGAATATATTAGATTTGACGATAACGCAGCAGTTATTATCACTTCAAGAAAAGACACAAACCCAGTGGGAACACGTGTTTTTGGACCAATCGCAAGAGAAGTCAAAAACAAGTTGTTCAGCAAGATTGCTAGTTTAGCACCAGAGGTTTTATAAGGAACGATATGAAATTTAAAGTAGCAGACAAAGTACTCGTAACAGCAGGCAAAGACAAAGGTAAAACTGGTTCTATTGTGAAAGTTGATCCTAAATCTGAGCGTGTGTTGGTTGAAGGTGTAAACAAATATGTAAAACACATTAAACCAATGGCTGGTAGACCAGGAGACAAAGTTTTAGTCGAGAGATACTTGTCTACTGCTAAAGTTGCAATCTTAAATGATGCAAACAAACCAGACAGAATTGGATATAAGGTTGCAGCTGACGGTTCTAAAGTAAGAATCTTCAAAAAAGCTGGCACCGTTATTACAGAGAAAAAAGAGAGTAAGAAATAAACGACATGCAATTAAGAGATTATTACAACAACACAGTTGCAAAACAACTTAAAGACGAACTTAAACTCGAGAATGTTTTTGAGGTTCCAAAACTTCAGAAGATTATCTTAAACATTGGTGTTGCGGACCCACAAGATCCAAGACAAAGAAAACAAGTTATCGCTAACATCGTTGATCAATTTGAAGTAATTTCTGGTCAAAAACCAATGATTACAACTGCAAGAAAATCAATTGCAGGTTTCAAATTAAGAGTCGGGGATCCACTTGGAGTAAAAGTAACTTTGAGAGGTAAACGCATGTGGGGATTTTTAGAAAAACTTATTGCAGTTGCTCTCCCACGTGTCAAAGACTTCAGAGGTGTTTCTAGAGTTGCATTTGATGGTCAGGGTAATTATTCAATGGGAATCGAAGAACAAATTATCTTCCCAGAAATTAATTACGATAAAATTGAAAGTATCAGAAGTTTACAAGCAGTATTTGTAACTTCAACCAAAAACGACAAGCATACCTATAAATTGTTAGAATTACTTGGTATGCCATTTGAAAAAGAGGAATTAAAATAACATGGCTAAAAAATCTAAAATAGCAAAAGACGCAAGATTACTCGCAAAGAGATCAGCTTATGAACTTTCTGGTGTTAAGAAAGTAAATAAGTTCTCTACAAGAGGTGTAAACCGTTGTAAAATAACTGGTCGTCCTAGAGGTTATATGGGATTTTTTGGTCTCAGTAGAATTACATTTAGAGAATTAGCTTTAAAGGGTGAACTACCAGGTGTAGTGAAATCCAGTAAATAAAAGGTTAGAGATATGATCACAGATCCAATAGCAGACATCATCATCAGAATCAAGAACGCACACATGGCAAGACATACCACTGTCGAAGTTCCTTTTTCTAAAATCAAAAAATCAATTGCTGATATTTTGGTTACAGAAGGATACCTCTCTGAGGTTACAGTTAAAGAAGGTCAACCATTTAACGTCTTAGTTTTGACCTTAAAATATATTGGCAGATTGCCAGCAATTAATGATGTTAAGAGATTGTCTAAACCAGGTCGCAGATTATATGCACCTGCAAAACAACTTCCAAGAGCTTTGGGTGGATATGGTATTACTATTCTCTCAACAAGCAGAGGATTAATGACAGATAAAAAAGCAAGGAAAGAAAACATTGGGGGAGAACTTCTCTGCCAAGTTTGGTAAAGGTACATAGATTATGTCAAGAATTGGATTAAAAACAATCAGTGTTCCACAAGGCGTCACGGTCACCGTAGATAACGCTCTTGTAACTGTAAAAGGTCCAAAAGGCCAACTTACAGTAGACCTTTTGCCAGGAATTATTGTTTCTGTTGTAGATGGATCAGTAGCAATCACCAGAAAAGGTGAGGACAAACAAACTCGTGCATATCATGGATTAATTAGAAGTTTAGTTCACAACTCAGTTCTTGGTGTTACACAAGGTTACAAAAAAACCTTAAAATTGATCGGAACTGGATACAGAGCAAAATCACAAGGTGCTGGTATTCAATTAGCAGTTGGATTTTCACACCCTGTTGACGTTACTCCAGATGCTGGTGTCACTTTAAAAGTTGACGGTACTGACACAATTCATATTGAAGGCATTGACAAACAAGCTGTCGGTCAAATGGCTGCAAACATTAGAAAAATCAGACCACCAGAGCCTTACAAGGGTAAAGGTATCCGCTACGAAGACGAAGAAGTGAGAAGAAAACAAGGAAAGGCAGCAGCGTAATGCCAAATATTAATCACAACTTATCAGTCACAGAAAAGAGAAAACGAAGAGTTCGTGCTAAATTGCATGGAACAACCCTTCGTCCTAGATTGACAGTACATAAATCAAACAAATACATTTATTTACAAGCAATCAACGATGAAAAAGGTGTAACTGTTGCAAGTGCTAACGATGTCAAAATCAGAAAAGCAGTTACAAAAGGAAAAGAACTTACGAAATCAGTAGCAGCTGTTGAAGCAACGAAAGCTATGCTTGAGTCGCTCAAAAAAGCAAAAGTAAAAGCAGTTGTTTTCGATAGAGGTCAATATAAGTATCACGGTAGAGTTAAGGCTGTCGCACAAGCACTTCGCGATGGTGGAATAGAGGTATAACACAAATGAACATGAACAATGCTGAACCAAAAGAATTTGAAGAGAAAGTTATTCAAATTTCTCGTGTCTCAAAGAAAACTAAAGGCGGAAACAAAGTTGGTTTTTCTGTTCTTATGGTTGTTGGTGACAAAAAAGGTCGAGTTGGTGTTGGACTTGGTAAAGCAAGTGACGTACTTGGTGCTATCAAAAAAGGTATCAAAAAAGCTAAGAAACGCATGATTACAGTACCTCTTGATGGTACAACTGTTCCATTTCCTATTGAAGTCAAAAAAGGTGCAGGCAGAGTTATGCTCAAACCAGCTCCAAAAGGTTCTGGTGTTATTGCTGGTGGTCCAGTCAGAGCAGTTGTGGAAGCAGCTGGTATCAGAGATATCTCAAGTAAAATTTTAGGTTCAGAAAACCAAGCTTCAAGTGTATATGCCACTTTTGAAGCACTTACTCAAATTCAAAAAATCGTTGAACTCAAGGGTATTAAGTTGAAATCTATTGCACAAGTAGAAGCTGAAGAAGCTGCAAAATTGAAAGAACTTCAAGAAAAAGCTAAAGCAGCAGGTGCAGAATCAGTCAAAAAAGCTGAAAAAAAGGTTCCAGTTAAAAAAGAGGTAGCTAAAAAAGCTCCAGCAAAAAAGAAAACTGAAGAAAAGAAATAATCATGTCATTACTTAACAAACTTATTAGCACAACAACTAAATCAGCAAAAAGAGTCGGCCGTGGTATTGGTTCTGGTAAAGGTGGACACACTTCATCCAGAGGTCAAAAAGGTCAAAAATCAAGACAAGGTGCAAAAGTTCCTCTTTGGTTTGAAGGTGGACAGCTCCCATTGATTAAACGTTTGCCAATGCTTCGTGGTAAAGGAAGATTAAACGTTGTCAGACCAACTGCAGAAGTTACTCTTTCAGATATTGATTCAATGAAAGCAGAAACAATTACTCTCGATACCTTAAAACTAGAAAAAGTTGTTGGTCCAAAATTTGGTAAAGCAAAAATTATTTCATCAGGCAAACTAAACAGAAAAGTTGTCGTCCAAGGTGTTAAAGTTACCAAAACTGCACTAGAAGCTATTACAGCAGCTGGTGGAAGTGTTGCTTAATTGACCAAAATTCGGTATTGTTGATAAGTATTTCTGTGTAAATTAAAAAAAAGGAAGAAAATCAGGCTGTGCAAAAAATAACTGCTTTTTTAAAAAGAGTTAATTCAAATACAGAGTTAAGAAACAAGCTTCTTTTTACGGCAGCTATCCTTCTCATATTCAGATTCTTCGCACACATCCCAGTTCCAACAGTTGATATTTTACAACTGAGAACCTTATTTGCTTCTAATCAGTTCCTTAGTTTATTAAACGTTTTCTCAGGTGGTACTCTTTCCAACTTTTCAGTTTTGGCTGTGGGAATTAACCCATACATTACTGCATCTATAGTTATGCAGTTATCTGGAATGGTGTTTCCAAAAATAAAAGAAATGCAAAAAGATGGTGAAGCAGGGAGAGAAAAGTTAAACCAATACACCAGATATTTATCTTTACCATTAGCTGTTGGACAAAGCATTTCCGTTTTAGCACTCTTGAAATCTTCAGGTCTCATCGGTGTTACTACTCCGATCATGCTAGTTGCCATGATTTTAAGCTTAGTTGCTGGTTCGATGATAGTTACTTGGTTAGGTGAGTTGGTGACTGAAAAAGGTATCGGTAACGGTATTTCAATGATTTTATTTGCAGGTATCATGAGTCAGCTACCAAAGTCATTTATTGATATTGCAAATTCTAGTTCAGATCAAGCATTTGTTTTAGTTTCATTCTTTGCTGTCTTTTTAGCAATTATTGGTCTTGTTGTATTTATGAATGAGGCAGTTCGTAAAGTTACAATTCAATATGCAAAGAGAACCAGAGGAAGTAAAATTGTTGGTGGTCAGACCTCCCATTTGCCAATTAAAGTTAACGTTGCTGGTGTGATGCCAATTATTTTTGCCGTTTCTATTATGATGGCACCTTCATTTATTGCTCGATTATTAGTATTGTCAGGTAAGCCAAACTTAATTAATTTTGGCAACACTCTTACAGTTATGTTCACAGACACTTCTCCTGTCTACATGATTTTGTACTTTTTGATTGTATTTTTCTTTACTTTCTTTAGTGCGTTAATCTTTTTCAATGCAGGAGATATATCTGAAGAGCTCAAAAAAAGTGGTGCTTTTGTGCCTGGGATTCGTCCTGGTGGTGCAACCAAGAAATACCTAGAATTCGTCGTAACTCGTATAACTTTAGCTGGAGCATTGTTCCTTGGAATTATTGCAATTCTTCCTTCACTAGCACAAATATTTGTTGGCATTGGGCAACTAGCTATTAGCGGTACAAGTATTTTAATTGTTGTCTCAGTTATTTTAGAAACATATAAACAAGTAGAAAGTATGTTAGTTGAGCAGAACTACGATAGGTTTTTATAAATTACCCGGAATCGGGAGAAAGCGATCATGAAACTCGTTTTAATTGGTATCCAAGGAGCAGGCAAGTCCACACAAGGAAATTTTCTTTCTGAAGAATATAATATCCCCTATTTATCTTCGGGCCACGTTTTCAGAGAAATGGCAAAAGAAAAATCTCAAATAGGCAGATGGTTAAAAGAAACTCTTAACTCTGGAGCATTGGTTCCTGATGATAAGACACTTGAAATCATTTTAACTTACTTAGAGAAGCCAGAATATGAGAATGGTTATATTCTTGATGGTTTTCCAAGAACAGTAGTCCAAGCAGAAGCTTTTAATGGTGGTGTAGATAAAGTAGTGTTCTTAGATGTTTCAGATAAAGAAGCACTCTGGAGAATTGCAGGCAGAGTTTCTGATAGACAAGATGAAACGGTGCATGCAATCAGAAAGAGAATTGACTCTTTCCATGAATATACAAAACCAGTGGTTGAATACTACCGTCAACAAGGCAAGTTAGTTGCCGTTGATGGAGAGCAAGATGTTGATTCAGTGTTCAAAGATATCAAAAAAGAACTTGATAAAGTTAAATAACAACTTAAATAAGTAAATTAAAGGCCCGCACTGTTCTAATAAATAAGTTGCGGGCTTTTTAGTTGAATTTATCCTATAACAATGATATAATTACCGGGTTATAATGAGAAATATGAATACACACACTCAAGAAAAAATAGCCGCGATGACAGAAGGTGGAAAAGCTTTAGGTAAAATAAAGACCCAACTGCAAAAATTTGCGACTGTTGACACTTCTTTTGAACAAATTGAAGCTGAGGCTCAGCGCTTGATTAAAAAAGCAGGCATGAAGCCTTCTTTTTCTACTGTTCCAGGATACCATTGGGCAACTTGTATTATGAGAAACGAAGAAGTTTGCCATGGTATTCCAAAAGGTAAAAAAGTGCATGATGGCGATATTATTACTATTGATATTGGTTTGATTAACAAAGGATATCACCTTGATACAACAATGACCTTTCCAGTTGGAAAAGTTTCTAAAGAAATTGAGGAATTTTTGGCAGTTGGCCAGAAATCTCTTGATAATGCTATTGACCAAGCTCGTATTGGTAATTCTGTATATGACATTAGTTTTGCTATGGAAAAACCTCTCAAAAGAAAAGGCTATGGAGTTGTATTTCAACTTACTGGTCACGGAGTTGGTGAAGCTTTGCATATGGAACCAGCAATCCCTTGTTCTCCAAGTAAATCAGACAAAAAAATCAAGCTATATGAAGGGCAAACGTTGGCAATAGAGAATATGTACACTATGGGCAACCCTCTTCTTGAAGAAGCTGCTGACGGTTGGACTTATGTCACAAGTGATGGTTCTTTGTCTGGTATGTTTGAAGAAACAGTGCTTGTAACCAAAGATGGTCCGCAGGTACTGACAAAATCACTATAATCTGGTATAATAATCTGTTCTGAGGTTCTTTTTGCATGCAAAATTGTATAGGTTTGCAAAAAGACCAGAAGTAAAAAAAGGTAGAAAATATGGGTAAAGTTCAAGATCATAAACGCGCAGCAAAAGCTAGACGTCAAGTTGATACAACCACAGAAAAGTCACAGAACACAGACCGTTTCGAAATAGAAGGCGTCGTTGAAGCATGTCTTCCAAACACTATGTTCCGAGTTAAGGTAACTGGTTCAGAAGTAACTCCAATGATTGGTCAAGAACTATTAGGTACATTAGTTGGCAAAATGCGATTGTTTAGAATTCGCGTTATGCCTGGTGATGTCATCAAGGGTTATGTCAGTAAATATGACCTCAAAAAGTGTAAAATAACGTATAGATCAACCCAAAATGGTTCGCAGCAAATTTGATCCTATTCATTTTACCAGATTAGATGTACAATTCAAGCCTGTCAAAAAATAAGTAAAGAGTTAGAGTAAAGAAATAGTAGTATGAAAGTTAAATCATCTTTAAAAACAATTTGTCTTCATTGCAAATTAATCAAACGCAAAGGCGTTTTGAGAAGAATTTGTTCTGAGCCAAAGCATAGAGGAAAACAAGGATAAAAAAGGAATAAAATAATATGCCTCGTATTTTAGGTGTCGATGTACCAGAAAATAAAAAAATATTTTACGCACTCCAATCATTATATGGCGTTGGTAAAAAAGTTGCCGAAGTTGTCTTAAGAGAAGCTCAAGTCGATCCAGACAAAAGAGCTAAAGAATTAAATAACGAAGAATTAGGTAGAATTCAAAGAGTCTTAGATAAGTATGAGCTTGAAGGTGATTTGAGACGCCATATCAATGACAATATTGATCGTTTGAAAAGAATTAAAGCTTATAGAGGTTTGAGACATATTATGAAGTTGCCAGTTAGAGGACAAAGAACCAAGACTAACTCTCGTAGTGCCCGTGGTGGTGGTAAGAGAAAAACTATTGGTGCAATGACTAAAGAAATGGCAGCCAAATTAGAAACAGCAAAAAGTAAATAAAAAGATTTAATATTATGGCGCAAGTAACTAAATCAACCAAAAACGTAAAAAAAGCTAACACACGCGTTGTTTCAAAAGGCAGACTCTATGTGACTGCAACTTTCAATAGTACTTTAGTAAGTATTACTGATGAACAAGGAAACGTCGTTTGTTGGTCAACTGCAGGTGAGTCAGGATTTGCTGGTTCCAGAAAATCAACTCCATACGCAGCAACAATAACTGTTGAAAACGCAGTTAATAAAGCAAAAGCATTCGGAATGGGTACTATGGACTTATTTATTAAAGGTCCAGGCCCAGGAAGAGATGTGGCTTTGAGAGTTCTAAAAGCACAAGGCATTAGGATTGGCATGATTGCTGATATGACCCCAGATCCACACAACGGTACAAGACCAAGAAAAGCAAAGCACAACAAATAAGGATTGAATACATATGGCAAGATATACAGGACCAAAAAACAAGCTTAGCAGAAAAATCGGTGAAGATTTGGGACTTAAAACCAACGCTTTAAAGGTTGCAAGACGCTTAACCATTAAACCAGGTATGCATGGTGCTAAATCAAAAAGAAAACTTTCTGATTATGGTACCCAGCTTAAAGAAAAACAAAAAATCAAATACATTTATGGTATTTTGGAAAAACAACTCAGAAGACTGTATGATGAAGCTTCAAAAAATCCAACAGCTACTGGTGCAGCTTTATTAAGTTTACTCGAAAGAAGACTTGATAACACTGTGTACAGATTAGGTTGGGCAGGAACTCGCGCTCAGGCAAGACAACTAGTATCTCACGATCACGTAAGAGTAAATGGAAAGAAAATGAATATTCCTTCCTATACTGTTAATGTGAATGATGTTATTACTCTCTCAACAAGTGGTGCAAAAGTTCCACATGCTGCAGAAGCAATAAAAGAAGGTGTCTCAAGTGTTTCTTGGTTAGAACAAAAAGGTGGCGCTGCAAAAATTGCAAGACTTCCAGAAAGATCTGACGTCAGTGAAGCAATTGCAGAACAATTAGTAGTTGAATACTACTCAAGATAAGGAATAGAAAAGTATAAAGTAATAAATACCATGATACAGATTCTCTGCAAGTCAGAGGAGGAGAAACAAAGGAAAAAAATATGAGTCTCAATTTAAACTCAATCACCAGTATGAACCCAACCTTCCAAATAGAGGAAGTTGCTGCTAGTGCTACCAAAGCAACTGTTGTAATTGATCCACTTGAAAATGGATATGGTCACACACTTGGTAACGCTTTAAGAAGAGTATTACTTAACTCTTTAGCAGGTACAGCTATCACTAGTTTGAGAATTGAAGGTGCAGATCACCAATTTTCAACAGTTGATGGATTAACTGAAGATGTTTTGGAAATCGCATTAAACGTTAAACAAGTTAAAGTAAAAGCTTCAACCCAAGAAAAGGGTGTGCTTCGTTTATCAGTCACTGGTCCAGCAGAAGTTACTGCAGGCGACATTGAATGTGAAGCAGGTTTTGAAGTTATCAACAAAGATCAATTAATTGCATCTGTTGCTAAAGGTAAAAAATTAGTTGCAGAAATGACCGTTGAATCTGGTGTTGGCTATGTTTTAGCTGATGAAAAGAATGTTAGTTCTGTTGGTGAAATTGTTTTAGACGCATTATATTCACCAATCATCAAAGTTTCTTACAAAGTTGAACAAACTCGTGTTGGAAGAAGAACTGACTTCGATAAATTAGTTATGGAAGTTGAAACCAATGGTTCAATTTCTCCACTTGAGGCTGTTAAACAAGCTGCACGTATTTTAGCTCGACAATTTACTCAAGTATTTGATCCAGTAGTTGAAGAAGTAGAAGAAGTAGAAGAGACATTATCACCAGAAGAAGCAGAAGTTTTAAGACTTACTGTTGAAGAACTTGATCTTCCTACCAGAATTGCAAACGCACTTCGTAAAGGTGGATTCAAGACAGTAGGCGACTTAACCGGTGCTCCAAGAGACGTAATCGCAAAAGTCAAAAACTTAGGTGGTAAGAGTGTTGTATTAATTGACGGCGCTCTTCAAAAGAAAGGCGTATCTTTAGGCGAGTAATTTGCCACGGATACGGTATAACCGGTCATGAGACATAGAAGTAGTACTAAAAAATTTAATAGAGATACTAAGAGCAGAAAAGCACTCTTCAAGAGTTTAGTTCGCGCATTAGTTGAACAAGGTAAAATTGTTACAACTGAAGCTAAAGCTAAAGAAGCTAGAAGAATTGCTGACAAACTTATTGGTAAAGCTAAAGTTGATTCAATGGCAACAAGAAGAGTTTTACACAGATTCTTTGGTGTCAGAGATGTTGTTAATACGTTGGTAGATAAAATTGCTCCTGAATTTTCAGATAGAGTTTCTGGTTTTACCCGCATCACAAAAATTGGTGTCAGACGTGGTGATAACGTTGGTATGGCTGAGCTCAGTTTAATTACTGCTCCAGCAACCGTTGGAACACTTAAAAATGTTGCAAGTGAAAAAAAAGTAGTAGCTGCAAAGGCTACCCCAGTAAAGAAAGCTCCTGCTAAAAAAGTTCCAGCTAAAAAAGCTGTAAAAAAGGAGACTAAATAATCATGCAAAAAACATACACTCAAAAAGCAACAGAAGTGAAGCGAGAATGGCATGTAGTTGATGCTAAAGGAAAAATCCTTGGTAGAGTAGCTACTGAAGTTGCAACTAAATTAATTGGTAAAAACAAAAAAGAGTACACTCCTCATATTGATAGTGGTGACTTTGTAATTGTTATCAATGCAAAAGAAGTTGCAGTAACTGGAAATAAAGAAGAAGACAAGGTCTATTACAGACATTCAAACTTCCCAGGTGGATTAAAAAGTCAAAACTTGGCAAAAGCAAGAATTTTGAATCCTGAGAGAATTATTGAAAGTGCCGTAAGAGGTATGCTTCCTAAAAACAAGCTTCAAGATCCAAGAATGACCAGATTAAAAGTTTATGCAGGAAGTGAACACAAACACGCAAGTCAATTAGGAGCAAGTAAATAATATGGCATTAAAATTATCAAAAAAGAAAACAACCGCTCAAAAAGTTGTTAAAAAAGTTACAAAAGTCAAAAAAGTTACTCCAAGAGTTCAAACAACTGCTGGTGTAGTTACAATGCCAACTGGAAAATACGTTGAAGCAGTTGGAAGAAGAAAAGTAGCTACCGCTAGAGTCAGATTATTTGAATCTACTGGTGACTTTGTTGTAAACGGTAAAGTTGTTGGACAATATTTCAACACTATTCCAAATGTTTCAGCAAGATATAACGTTCCATTTGAACTTACTGGTACAAAAGGTAAATTCACCGTTACTGTTAAAGTTGAAGGATCTGGTTCTACCGCACAACTCGAAGCCATGATCCATGGTATTGCAAGAGCTTTAGTTAAATATGACGAAAGTTTTAAAGCATTATTGAAACCAGCTGGTTTACTTACACGTGATGACAGAATGAAAGAAACTAGAAAAATTGGTATGGGTGGTAAAGCAAGAAGAAGTAGACAGTCTCCAAAACGTTAAGGTTTGGAATTGGTTGCAGATATTTCTGCAAGTCACGCAATTTTTTGCAAAGAAATCGAAATTGGAAAAGCCCTCGAAAAATCGGGGGCTTTTTTGTAGTTCAAGATTACTATATAGTTTAACTCCCCGTACTAGAGTATTGCTTCAGTGCCCAGTTCCATGCCTTTAGACTTACAAATAAACTCCCAATCCCAACAAAGAACACCCAGAACAAACTATAACTTGGTTGTAGTCCTAGAAAAACTTCGGTTGGAATAGTTGTCATCATGCCAATAGGTATGAGAAAAAACAAAATAAAGCGCAGTGGTTCCATGTAAATAGTGACAGGAAAGCGCCCCATATAGCTTAAATCACGGTAGATCCATATAATCCCATCAACTTCAGTTGTGAGTATACCAATGACTAAAACAAGGATATGAAGTGCTGTGGCAATAAAAAAAGCATTTATGATAAGAATGAGGTACCAAAGTATACTCCAAGCACTATATTGGATATCTAAAGTAGTGAGAATATACGCAGATAGCAACAGATTGGGAAACAGAAAAATAAAGTCATTTATATCAGGTTTTCCGGTTAGAGCTCTAAATAAAGGACTGATTGGTTTTGTTAATAAAAAGTCGAACTCACCGCTTCTCACTAAGTTACTAAATACATACACACCTCTATATATAGTTTGGATTGCGATATCAATAACTTGGTAGGTAAGAAAAAACACAACTAGTTGGTCACTGGTGTATCCAGCGAAAGTCTGAATATTCTGGCGAATCAAATATAAAAATAGCAATGACATTGCTAACCGAATATTTTTTCCGAGCATAAATAAAATATTTGATGCGCGATTTACAAAAGTTTCTTGTAGCGCATTTTTAGCAAAGATGGTCCAGACATTTAGATACGTTTTTAATCTCATTTTACATTTATCTTCCTGCCGATTCGTAACTTTTCAAGCCTTTTTGCCAGAGTTTTGAAACGATTATACCAAGTAAGACAACCCAAAATATAAAAACACCACTATGTGTGGCTATTTCTTGAGCATTTAAACGTTGTAGAAAGAGTTGAATTTGAACAAATGAAAGATACGGAAATGGCGTAAAGTATAAAATCTTTTGTAGTCCGAGTGGCAGGATATCAAGCGGGAACATTTTGCCGGCGCTAAAGTTAAGTATCATATAAAATAAAAATCGTGGGCCCCATGTGTCTGGGCTCCAAAAACCAAAGGCCCCAAAGAGCAAAGTAATAAAAAAGTTCAGGATAACGCCAAGACTTGACCAGAGCAAGAAAAGAAGAAGTATGCCTAATCCTGGAACTACTACGACAGGTTTAAAAATCAAAAATAAAAGAGTTGTTTCAAGCAGTAAAAAGCTCAAGTTCTTTACTTTATCTGCGAGTTCTTCTACTGCAAAAAAACCAAATATATTTATTGGTTTGAGTAACTGATTACTAATTTCTCCTGAGTAAACTCTTTGAGCGAGTCCATTGAGGTATGTAGCAATAATGATGCTTTGCAGGAATGAAACCAAAAATACATAGGTGATCATGCTGTCTTTTGTATAATTGAAGGCTTGAGGGTTGTTATCAAAAATTACAGTCCACACTGTGAGTGACATCAGAGTTTCCAAAAATTGTCTGAGGCGCCACATGATAACGGTGGTTCGATATGCTAGTCCGTTTTGCCAGGTTAGTTTGAGTAGCGTTACGTATTTATTCATTGTTCGCGTTTTTGCGAAAATATTTCTCTGATAATCGCTTCAATTGGTGCTTCTTCAATGTTAAGATCATGCACTTTGAATTTATTCAAAATTTTTGCAGCAATTTGTGTGGCGTCACTTCTCTTCACTAATAGTGTAGCTTGGTTTTCTTCGAATGATTTGATTGTGCCGAATTCTTCAAGCTCTTTTTGAGTAACAGCCTCAGAAAAGGCAAGGGTGAGGGTTTTAGTACGGGCATACGTTTTAATAATTTTATCTAAAGCACCATCATAAATTTTAGTTCCATGGTCAATAATGATTACTCGTTCACACAGTTCTTTTACATCATCCATATAGTGGCTAGTTAAAATAATTGTTGCACCAAACTCTTTATTGTATTCTTTAATAAAGTCACGCAAGGTTTTTTGCATCACAACATCTAGACCGATAGTAGGTTCATCTAAAAATAAAACTTTTGGATTGTGCAAAAGGGCCGCAATGAGTTCACATTTCATTCTTTGTCCTAGAGAAAGTTTACGAACCTGGATCTGTAAAATATCTTTTACGTCTAAAAGTGTGCTTAATTTTTCTAAGGTTTCGTTAAATTGTTTGTCTGGAATTTCATAGATCGCCTGATTGAGCAAAAATGATTCTATGGCAGGTAAGTCCCACCAGAGTTGGTTTTTTTGTCCCATGATAAGTGCAAATTGTTTTTGGAATTTAGATTTTCTATCCCAAGGATTAAAACCCAGAACGCTTACTTCACCAGTAGTTGGAAATAATAATCCGGAGAGTATTTTTAGAGTAGTGGTTTTTCCCGCACCATTTTGACCTATAAATCCAACTATTTCTCCTTCTTTAATTTCAAAAGAAACATCATTAACTGCTTTTACAGTCTCATATTTTCTTATAAAAAGAGATTTAAATGAACCAAGAAGGCCTGGTTGTTTTTTATAGACTTTAAAGTGTTTAGAAAGATCTTTAACAGAAATTATGGTTTGTTTCATATAGTTATTTTACCTTACTTTTTTTATCCCCCTACACTGGAGTATTTTTTAATAGAAAGTTTGAAGAATCCAACAGAAAGAGCGAAAAAGACAAGACTACTGAGTATCAAATAAACGATGAAAGGGCCATTATTTTTTCCGAGTATCACTTCACTGGGAAGTGTAGTTACTAGACCAAGTGGCAGTATGAAGCTGAAAATGAATCCAGGTAAGCCAGTAAAAACTTTAGTTGGAACTTGGTATATAGATCTGAATTGAGGCATAATTTCATTGATATTTTCAAGGCGTTCTACCCAAAAAGAAATTGTCGCCAGGATGAACCAGCAACTATAAATGAGTAAAATTCCAAAACAGAAAATAAGTATGGTTAAGAGTATTTGTCCTAAGCTTAAGGCGAGTTCGAGCTTTTTGATTGTATGAATAAGCACAAAAAGGCCAACAAAAAATCTTGGTATATTATGATACGTTGCATATTGTGTAAGAATCAGGTAGACAGAGTTAACTGGTAATAGTAAATACTTACTCAATTCCCCATTGAAGATTTGTTTTGTATACTCACTCATGTTTGGCCAAAAAACTGACCAAGTGAAGGCATCAATCATAGTATAAAAAGAGATGAGGAGCATGATTTGATCGTAGTTCCAGCCTTCTATTCCTTTTCCTTGAGAGAAAACCAGGCCAAAGTAGAAATAATTGAAGGCAGTCCACATGAGTGAAACGATCATCCAGAAGAAGAAGTCGCCACGATATTCCATGAACTTCATGACTTGAATTTTGCGAAATGCTAAAAAGAGTATCCAGTATTTTTTCATCTTATCCGCCTGCCGAACAATACTTGTATTTTGCTTTTGACCATAAAAATTTTGAAAAGAGAATCATTCCAAAAAGTACCATTACTAAGTAAAGAAGATCATACATATTTAGGGAATATTTTCCTTGTATGACACTAATTGGAACGGCAAAAATATATCTAAATGGTAACACATTTGAAATAGACACAAGCCAACTTGGCATGAACTCAACTGGAATCATAGCACCACTAAAAAGCGTTAAAACAATCCATTTAAAGTGCTCTAAACCACTTGAACCTTCGACCCAAAAGGTTATTAACACGATCCATAATGCAATTAAGAATTGAATAGTGTGTGCTATAAGCATTAAACCAAGAAAAATCAGAACGTTTTGAAAAGTTAAGTATGATTGGTCAATTTTATAAATTGTTATGTTTGCAATAATGAACAGGGAGATGACTGGAACTGAGAACAAAATACTGATGATCTTTGAACTAATTTCTTTGGAGTAGATCTCACTAATGTACGAAAAAGGTCTGGTCAGAAAATAATCAATCTTACCCATTATTATTTCTTGACTTCTCCAACTTTCAAAGTGAGTGGCGCTCAAACGTTCTATAACAATGACTAATAGGTAATAGTTGATTATTTGGGTTAGTGAAAAATTATTGATGGTATCAACTTGAGAAAATATGGCTTTCCAGACGTAAAATAATACAAAGTATGGCAAGACATCGAGTAAACTATAAACTACGACTTCCGCTCTAAATTGAAGCGTACGAATAAACATGTAGCGGAAGATTGAGTAATATTTCTTGAACACCTCTTTATTCTAACATTGAGGGACTAAAAAACCTCGATCTGTTTTATTATTTTTACAGAATCGAGGTTTTTAATTTTTCTCAAGAAAAAAGAATTTACCAAACTTCTTTTTTAAGAGGTTTACCAACTCTGAAGTTGACAACCTTATGACCTTTGATGGTCTGGCGTTTTTGTTCGTTACCAAATGGAACGACTTGTTTGTCACCGACTTTACTTATATAAAAAGTTCCAAATCCTGAGATTACGACTTTTTCACCTTTTTTAAGTGCTCTATTGATTTCGTCGAACATACTTTCGACGGCGTCATTTGAAGCTTTCTTGGTTAGGTGTGCCTTTTTTGCAATAATTGCAATTAGTTGTGATTTAGTCATTTTCGGCCTTTCTAAATGTTTGCACTGCCACTACTTACTACTAATTAATGATCATTTTATAGCACTTACGTAAGTGCCTGAGATGAACTATTATCAACTATTTTAAAACAGTGTCAACCTTCATTTTTGGCTATATATACTCATATTTTTTAAGGAAAGCGATGCTAATACCGAGTCCATCGTATCCTATATCTCTCAAAGTTGCGTATCTCCCAGGTACAAGTGACTGGTGAAATTCGTCACTAGCTGCATACAGTAGGCAAATGAAAATTGGGAGTAATAATCTCATTTTTGGTTGTTTTTCTGTGATTGTCGTTATCACTGCCTGCAGTACCAGTAGGTATAGAACTAAATAAACAGAAATATGTGCAAGTTTTTTAAAAATAAAATCATATGCTGATTCTTCAAAACCTGGAAGCAGTGACTGTGCAGAGAAAATGAAGATGAGTATAGCCCAAAGGATCGGTGGCAAGTAGGCTATAATAGCCTGTTTTATAGTTACATTTTTTTTTAGAATATTCACAATAAGAGTCCAGTAAATAGTAATAATGCTCCACCAATTATAGCACTTATGACTCCTTCTTTTGAAACTTTTTTCTGCACTAAGTAAGAAAGTTGTGGGAGGCGTTTTACTAAACCTTCTTTTTCGATTCTAACAAGTTTTGGTAGCTTAAGGTTTGCGCTTATCTTACGGTACAGTTCTAGTTTTTGATTTGTTGTTTGAGGGGTTTCAGAAATAGTTTCTAGTAGAATTTCGGGTGAAGGAGTCAGAGGCGCGGCTTTATTTAACGGTTCTGTTGTTTCCATGGTCAAGGCCTTCAGAGAAGTAGTTGGGGCAACGGTGGGGGTTGGGGACTGTGGTAGTACTGTTGATTCTGGTGTCGGAGTTTGAGTAGGTTCTAGTTGGTTAATAGTATTTTTGGTAGGAATATTTAATTGTAGTGTTGTTCCAATTGTTGTTGTGTCACTAAATAGAAAACTAAAACTTTTTTGAGATTCGCTGTTAGCAAAATGAAGTGAACTAACTTCTATTGCTTCAGTATTTTCCAGAGTGATTTTTTCTTCGGAGTTGTTGAGTTTGTTTGTAGGTAACTCAAAAATAAAAAACCCGTGGGGCTCAATCTGAACATTTGCAAAAGTTACTAGCTCACTTTTACTAGAAAAATGATCAAATAACTTCCACCCAGAAATGGCAACAGTTTCTTGGCTTGTGTTGTATAACTCAACCCATTCTCTTTCTTCCGAAGTGGGGGCAGGATACACTTCAGAGAGTACCACTTGTGCTTGGGCAGGAGTGGTAAACAAAAAAAAGAGTAGGGTTGCGAAAATGAGTATTCTCACAAAGTCGATTATAAAAAGCAAAGCTTACAACAAGTGTAGCGTTGCAGTAGGTAATTTATTGAACGGTGACTCGATCAACAGCAGTTATTTGAGAAAGAGAATGTTTGTCCGTAAAAGGAATATTGTTTCCATCAGATTCGTATGGGTCTTTCATAATATATTTGCCATCTTCTTTTTTTGTAATAACAACAAAGTGAGTGCCAACGCTATTTGCAGCGGTGATTCTCACAATGGCTGGTCTTCCAGCATTGAGTTCAGAGTCAAGTGCGGCAACATTGTAGCCAACTCTAGTTCTGGTAGCTGTAACACCATTAACTGGACCTGACCAAGTCCACAACATATCAGCAGTATTATAGAAAAATGGGTTAGAGCTTCCAGCAATTTGTGCAGGAGTGAGAGTTTTGCCATAATGAGAGGTAATCATTGCAACAGAGGTAATTAAACAACCAACCTCTGCCATATTTTCATTACTTCGTCCAATCAGCTGACTTCCCCAAGCACTGTCTCTTTGGTTATAGTAACAGCCCCAGTCATCACAGTTTGTTGTTCCAGAAAGAATTGAAGAGCCACCTTTACTGACTGCGTATCTTCTGATGGAATCAATTTGTTCTTGCGCTTCTTTGAGTAATTGTTGAAATTTTTGTTCATCGTTTTTGGTAACTGAGAGTAGGTTTTGTTGTTCTTTTCTTTGATTAACAAGTTCATTTTGGATTTGTTGCAACTCATTTCGTTTTATTTCAACTTCTTCTTGTTTTATTTCTTTTAAATCTTTTTGTTCGTCATAGACAGTTCTTTGATTTTCAGCTTTCTGCATTGCTTGCGCAGTCTGTTTTCCGGCGAGACGCAGATATCTATATTGAGACATAAATTCCGCCAATGATTTCGTAGAAGCAAAAACAGAAAGTGGGTTAACTTGTTCCCGTTTGTACTGAGTACGAATTCTTTCGACTAAAAGCGTTGATAAGCGATCTAGAGAAATGCTTAATCCCGAAATTCTATTGTCTAGGTCTGTAATTTCCCGTTCGAGGACTGCGATCTCGTTTTTTGTTTGTGAAATTTTAACTTGTTGAATATTTACATTGCCATTGATGATACTAATGGCATTTTCTAAAGTAGTTTTTTTTGCTCTAGTTTCGGCCAGGACCTCTTCTAGACATGATTTTTTATTTTCTAGACATGATGCATAATTATCATCTGATTCATTACAAGAAAATTCAGCTTCGCAATCTCGGGCGTATGCACTATTCACAAAAAAAAGTGAAAACAAAAAAGAAGCTATCAGTGCCAATTTAATTTTTTGCATGATTTTACTCATTGTAACTTAATTTTTAATGAATCGTTGGATTGCGAAAATGCTTGCAAATGCTCCTAAGAACATTCCAAGAACAATACCGCAAACGGCATGAATAAAGTAGAATTCAAGAGGGGCAGGGAGGAGGGCCATATCTCCGAGTATGTAATTTATTGATGGTGTTAAGTAAAGTAGAGTAGCAAACATACTCAGCCATCCGAGTAAAGCACCAACAAATCCATAAATCATTCCCTCGTACATGTACGGAGCTTTTACGTACCACTTAGTTGCTCCAAGCATTCTCATAATCGAGATTTTCTTTTTCTGTACGTTTGCTTTCATAGCAATAATTACCATGATGATTAGGAAAGAGATTATGCCTAAAACAATAGTGGTGGCAACTCCAACAAGCTCGATAGTTGTGATCCAACTCGATAGTGTTGAGATGACATCTTCTTGATATTCAATATCTTCAATTTGGGTAAAGCTCTCCAAATCTTTTTTTATGAGTGCTAAAGAGTCTATATCGGTACCAGAAACTTCAACACTTGCAGGCAAAATATCTGCGGTAACAAGTTCTAGTAATAGTGGGTCGTCACTATTGTCCTTTTGATACAACTTGAGTGCTTCTTCCTGAGAAATAATTTCGACAGAAGAAACGTATGATTTTTCTTCCATTGTTTTGGCAACAGTTTCAATAATTTCAGGTTTCGTTTCAAGCTCAAAAAAAGCCAAAATTTGAGGCTGGGTTTCAAAATGCTTCAAAACAATATTTGAACCAATCATGAAGATTGAGAAAGCGTATGCTACAAAAAAAGTAACTGCAACCATTAAAATTGAGGTCAGGGCTTGATATGGTGATCTTCTAATAGTGGTGAGGGCAGTATTAAATGAGTTCATTATTTTTTCTTAATTTTACTAGATTTTTTCTTAGAGTTAGTCTCTTTTTTAGTTTCTTTCTCTTCATCTTCAGGTTTTTCTTTTGGTTCTACATCAAGTTTTAGTTCTAGTTGTTGGCCTTCTTTTTTTTCTTTCAAGTTTGCTTCTTTGCTTGGTTTTGATGTGCTAAACAAACTTACCCAAAATCCTTTTTTTGCTGGTTTTGAAGTAATTTCTAATCCTGGTTCTTTTGTAGTTTCAACTTCGGTTGGTTTGTCTTCAGTTTTGGCAGTTTTTTCTTCTTTTTCTGCGACTTTGTCATGTGTTTTTTCGCTGTTTTTAACAGTTTTCTTTACTTTATCTGCAGTATCGCTTACTAAAGTGCCGTCTGATAAAACAATATGTCTATGAACATTGAGTAAACCAATTACGTCGTGGTCATGGGTTGAAAATAAAATAGTAGTGCCCAATTCATTTATTTTGGTAAGTAGTTTCGCAATTTGTAGTGAATTATCTTTGTCGAGGTTTCCTGTCGGCTCATCGGCAAAAATAATTGCCGGAGCGGTGGAAAGGGCTCTAGCGATGCCAATTCGTTGAGCCTCACCTCCAGATAACTGTTTTGGAAAATGCAAAGCTTTATCTGTCAATGAAACCAGTTCGAGAAGATCAGTGACGCGTTCTTCAATCTCAGCTTCACTTTTGCCAATTATTGAAAGTGGGAGCGCAATATTTTCCCAAACATTCAATTCTGGTATGAGTTTGTAATCTTGAAATACTACACCAATTTTACGTCTGTGTTCGTGGATTTTAGAGTTTTGAATATCGTTGAGGTTAACGTCGTGAAAAAATATTTCACCAGAGGTTGGTGAGAGTTCCTTAGTTAACAGCTTCATTATTGTTGTCTTGCCGGATCCAGACGGGCCGGTCAACAAAACGAGCTCTCCAGGATTGATTTCAAATGAAACATCCTTGAGCGCATATGTATCTGGTAAAAACTGTTTACTTACAGAAGAAAATACGATCATAACTCTTGTTTAGTTTAGACTGAAACAGTACCCAAATGCAAGATGAAAATAAGATATGGCTTATTCTTCGGTAGGAGGTTGTGCGTTGGTGTTTACAACTTTGATTCTGCCAACGTCCATGAACCACCCAGCTTTTTGACCTTTGAATGTTTCACCCCAAACTTCTACTTCCATACCTATAAAAAGATCAATATCTGTTACAGATGAGGTAAGATACACTGTTTGAGAATCACCACCTGGTCTTAAAAGTTTGTGAGAACCTTCGCCATCAAGTCCACCTTCTTCAATATAACCAATAGCATGAGAATCGAATGCTTCATCTTTACTTCCAAACTCATCTCCAACTTGGACACCACCTGTTGTAGGAACAGTGGCGAGTTCTTCAGCACTTCCTTTATTAGTTAATCTAAAAGTTCCAAACCCAGTCCCAACACCAGCCAAAACGGCAACTATGGTGAGGGCTATCATTAATTTAGAAGGAACATTCATAGATGAGTCTTTCTCTTGAATCCTATTATTGGTTGTTTCTATGTCAGACGAGTCTTGATTATGCTCTAGGAGCAGTTCATCGTCAATTATTGAAATTTTTTTCATATGTTGCTTTAGTATACCCGATTTAAGTGGCAAATGCCATATTTTATAATTTTATTTCTGCCTGAATAAATTCTTCGATATCGCCATCTAGCACTTGGTCTGTTTCAGATGTTTCTACACCAGTTCTTGTATCTTTCACAAGTTTGTACGGGTGGAGTACATAATTTCTAATTTGAGTGCCCCAGCTTGCTTCAACATGGACGCCTTTTTCTTTTGCTAATTCCGCTGAAAGTGATTGTGCTTCTATTTGAGCAAGTTTGCTCTTTAGTTTTTTCAATGCTTTCTCTTTATTTTGTACTTGAGATCTTTCTTCACGACATCGAACAGTGATTCCTGTTGGAATGTGAGTAAGTTCAACTGCTGTATTAACTTTGTTGACGTTTTGACCACCGGCACCACCAGCTCTAGAGAAATTCCATTCGAGGTCAGAATCTGCGAGTGGAATTTCTTCATCGCTCTCCTCTATAAGTGGTAGAACTTCGACAAGGGCGAAGGAAGTTTGTCGCAAACTATCGGCATTAAAAGGACTTTGTCGTACCAATCTATGTGTGCCTTGCTCACGTTTCAGAAACCCATATGCGTAGGTGGCATCTATTTCAAATTCACAGGATTTGATTCCTGCTTCTTCACCTCTAGATTCATTAATCATGGTTGCTTTCCAACCTTTTCTTTCAAAGTATCTTGAGTACATTCGTTTGAGGATTGCTGCCCAATCCATGGCTTCTGTGCCGCCTTGACCAGAATGAATCGAGAGTATTGCAGAATAACTATCATATTTACCACTGAGATACTGTTTCAACTTGAGTTCGTTAGTAAGTTTGCCGAGTTTTTTAATTGATTTGGTTAACTCTAAAGTTAGTTCTTCTGACTGTTCTTCTGGTATTTCTCCAAGCAGTTCTTGATATGCCGCAATATCGTCAAGTAGTTGTTTTGTTGTTTCATATTCTAAAATTTTTTCTTTCAGTAATGCGATTTCTTTCATTACTTTTTGGGCATTACTTGATTGCCAAAAATTTGTTTCGTAGGTGAGTTGTTCCTTTTGTTCAAGTTGAGTTTGGATTTGGTCAATAGCAACAGCAGAGAGGTATTCTTGCGCTTGTTCTAAAATTATTGCATCGTCTTTATCAAGTATCATAGATTTTTTTAAGGGTAAGTAAGTACGGTATTATTTTTTATTTCGTAAACTGATTGTTTCTGATTATACTCTAGAATGTATTTTGTTGCAGGGAGCCCAGGTTGTTTTTGAATAGAGATTTGTTCGAAACTTTCAGAAGTGGTGAAGTTCAATTTGAGCTCAGTTTTTTCTTCTTCTTGAACAACAATTAAAAAGCCGATTTGTTTAAACTCCAAGCCATTCTGTTTTATAATTTCTTGGTCAATTTTTTTTATTTGATCATTTTGGTATTTAACAGAAACTAACTCCCAATTTTTGGGAACCAAAACTCTTTGGTAGTTAACGTATGCTAAATGAGTATTTGCTTGTGTTGCAGATTTTGTAGAATCTAGACTTGGTTCTATATCAGTAATTAAGGTGAGTTTAGAATTTGTTGGTTTTTTATTACTGTTTAGAAAATTAACTACGATAGTTCGGTCGTTATTTTCTTTACTAACTACTACTTCTCGGCTAATTCCTTTGTTCGCTTTATTAATTCCCACGTTAGACTCAAGTAAGTAAATATACTCAGAGTTTTCTGGAATCGTGAGGGTTTGTCGCATAACGTATTTAGAAAATATTTGGTCTATTTTTAAATCGTTAGAGTAAAACTGAAGGTTATGATTTTTGATTTCTTCTGCCACTAAGTTAGTAAGCTTGATTAAATGATCTGGATTTAGTGTGAAAACCTTAATTTTTACTTGGGTTAGTAACTGAGAAAGCATGTGTTTTTTTTGCATGCTCCCTGGAAAAAAAGTATCCCTTCTTGAACGGAGAACTTCGTCGACATTATCTTGAGTGACAATAGTGTTGTAGTCAGATAGCTCAATCGGGCCTAAAAAGGCGAGTAGATTTTTTGCAAATTCTAGATTTACAAAAATGATTCCTTTTATATTTTGTTTATTACCCATGGCAAAAAAAGGCAGTATTTGTTCAGCACTTTTGGCAGTATCAGCGTGCCAATTTGCATCTGGAAGTCGTAAACCCTTGCCACTACTTAAATACTCAGAGACTCCAGCGGGAGCTTCAAAATAACCAGTAAATTGGCCATCAGCATCATAAATATCTTCAGTATTGATTGCGACAATTTT
>CAZDWQ010000004.1:0-51835 GCA_964509285.1 uncultured Pseudomonadales bacterium | reverse complement strand
CACCACGGAAAAATTCTGGGTTCAACCCCCAGTGGGAGAGCAACTTATTATTCTCCCGTAGTTTAATGGCAAAACACTTCCCTGTGAGTGGAATGGTTATCGGAAAGTTCGATTCTTTCCCCACCCTCAATGATTGGCGCCATGAACTAGCGCAGATTAAACCTTTGTATAAAAAAAACTTAGTCTTAGGCTGTAACTAACTTTAGTTGTGAATCGATATCTGTCTGAAATAATTCCCAGTAATAAAAAAAATAAGTTGTGACCAAATGAAGATTATTGAGTGTCATTAAGTCATCTTCAAAGCAAGAAGTTTTATTAACTAACGGAGTAAGTGAACCACTCTTTCTTCTTTCCTCACAAATAGATAAACCCAAAAAGGTTGAATGGCCTGCCTCTGCAACAAATTCGTCATATAATTCTCTCAGATGAGAAAAATTCTTTTCACCAGCAACTTCTTTACTAAAATGTTTGTCAACCGTATCCATCCAAGTACATAGATTTGTTTGAGTAAAATCTTCCCTTTTGTAACCCTTCTCAGCAAGCATTTCATCTGACGGATATTTTCTACCACCGAGTGAATGTTTTATTGTCCACTCTGCAAGCTCGTCAAACTTTCCCTTCTTAAGGTAATTTTTAGCGACAATGTATGCATAGCCTAACATCGCAACAGTCTCCCAATATGCTTTCAGCAAAGTAAAAGAAATATATGAGTTATCATCTTCAACTGCATCTAAAATACCGATATATAAATGTTTTGCTCTTAAAAAAATTAGCCTCATCAAGTGATGATAAGTTCTAACCGCGCGTAGGTTTTTATCAGTAGTAGAAGGGAAAGCAGGAAAAGAATCCACTGAGTTAAATTTTTCTTTATACTCTGCTGCTTCCTTCCAATGTTCTTCAGCGCGTTTTTGTTGTTTGGTCTTCATTGCACCACAATATATATCAGAAAAACAAACAAATAAACACCAACACCTTTACTGTTTAACAAACTTCCCATTATATTTTGCACTACCTTCACACCTTTGAAAAACAATCTGACACAGTTTAACATTAGCATGTAGAACTAATGGATTTGGACCCAAATTCGTTATCTCTAAAACTTGATGGTTGCTTACTCCAGGTTGAATAAATCCAGCTGAAATGTGAATCAGCAGTCCAACTCGAGCAAAACGACTGCGCCCTTCAAGCCAACCACAAATGTTCCCAGGTAAAGTAATTTTCTCTTTTGTAATTCCCAGCACAGTCTCTTGTGGCTGGATTACAAGTTCTTCTGCCGTAATCAAATCAGTTAAATCTTTATAATCAGTTGTTTCTTTTAGATCAACTACTTTACTCTCTTTTTTGAAAACTCTAAATTCATTAGAAATATGTAAGTCAACAGAAGCTACGCTTATTTGATCTTCAGAGACTGGAGGCGAAATCTGGATTGTTCCTGACTGAAGTTCTTTTTTGATTTCATCGTGAGTCAAAACTGGCACATAAACCTTTCTGTTGAAACTACTAATTGATTGTACCAAAACTTAGTGATGTGTAACTACGACATATTAACATATTTGATATAATTGTATCTTATTCATTCAATGTCAAAACATATACTACAATTATTTCCTAACCCCAATATCTACGAAAAACAGGTCGTAATTTCTGATGCACAGAAATCAGCAATTCAAAATATTCCAGTTGAACAACTCAGTGCCTACGAAGAGGAACAACAGCATGCCTTAGAAATCATTGAAAATTGGATAAATCATCTTTTGCATATCATGAACTTTATTGCTGATTCTGAGCAGAATAGTCCTAAACCATTTGAAACCCAAGATATACTTCAGTTTAAACAAGAATTCCATGATAGATCTCTTTCATTTATCACTAATCCTGATCACGGAATTCTTCACTCGTTTTTTGTATATAAAGGAATAATATATCTGAGTGAAGCAGACGGAAATCCTATTCAAAAAAATTCAGTACAAGATTCACACGCTCAGTTATTTTCATTACTTCATGATGTCATGCAAGACCTACCCTTTACTATTTCAAAAAACGATCAAACAGAAAAATATAACCAAAAAAACGACCATGCAAAAATTATGGCTGAACTTATTTATGCATCGGGAACTCACTTTGGGTTTGATCCACAAACAATAGAAGAATTTGGATTCGGAATTCTTGTTCATGATAGTAGTTACTTCAATACTTACTATGATGAAAAACTCAATTATTTATCTAAATTAGGTCATGACTCTGACAAACTACTTGGAGCTTCTTATAAAACTGATCCTCGATCGGTTACCGAAAGCATGCTCAAAAGAAATTATGAGGCTAACCGCGGACCAAAAGGTAGTTATCTTTTACGAACTGAGCTAGACAAAGAGTATAGAGAAAAAATTAAATATGGTGACCGCTGCTTAAGTGATTCTGTTTCTTTGGTAAAAAAAGAATTCACACTCAAGATGTACACAAAATCTGGAAAAAAAATCGCACAAAAAAGAGTACAAGCTGCTCTAGATCAGGTGAGGTCAGTATACGGGTATTTCTTCGATCTAACTCAAAAGTATATAGACGAAGTTCTCATTCCAGATCTGGGAAAATCAAACTCACACTTAATACTGAGCACAGTTGGAATGGATCAAGAAGAAAAACCAATAGATATCATGAGCTTGAATAAAACAGCGCTCAAGAAACTTGTTAATAACCTTTACAACACACCTATTAAATTAAAAATAGGAAAAAATGATGTCAAGAAATTCTCAGATAGATATGATTTATCCACTGATGCACGAGGACTGAAAATTCATGTGTTAGATACTCAAACAAATAAAGATGTATATCTTGACCCTAGTATTGCTCGTTTTTATTTCATGCCAAATGGCAGAGAAAAATTCATACAAGAAATAACACAAGCATTCACAAGTTAGTTAATCTGACAATCCAACAACATCCTTTGGTTTCTCGGCCCATTCAACAAAGTTTTCTTTCGTTTTTTCAACAACAACAGGCTGGATATACTTTTCAAGTACACCAACAGTTCCAACTACCCCAAGTTGTTTGAATAAAAACTCAAAACGCTCAGTTAAAGTTTTCATAATTGCCAGTCTGTTTGCCTCTGGCATGTCCCAGCATTCTTTTTTGAACTTGCCCCAAGCTTTTTTTCTCAAGCTATAATGAAATTGAGCATCAGTTTGGTCTTTTTCACGCTCACCTTGTTTTGTTTCATCAGCCCAAGCATACATTTTTTGCAATAATTCTTTATGAAATTGTGGGTGATCCATCTGAATATTTTGAAAACCAGTAGCTAAATGCACTTCAATTGCTTGAGATTTTGGGAATTCAGAGAAAAAGTTCTCTGGAAGAGTAGAAGCTCCATGTTGCACAGTCCCACCAATTCCAAATTCTTCACGACAAACTTTAGAAATGCTCGATAAAATCGAGAAATCTAGCGCGATATCAGCCAATGTGCCATCTGCCAAGACAACACCACCATGAGAGGTACCGGTTGCGACACTGATCTTACTGATTCCAACCATATCTACAGGCTTCCCAGCATTAAAGCCTGTAATAAAGGCTCTGAAGTCCTCCACTGTGCTATTTTTTCCACCTATATGGCCAATTTCTCCACCCAAAGAGATAGTCACGCCTTGAGGCTCGATTTCACGCACAAACTTGGCTAATTCTAGAGAATACTTGATATTTGGAACTTGCTCCTTCTCGACGGAATCGGCATCAAGATCAACCAGAGTAGACATGTCGATATCAATATTATAAAAACCTGCACTAACAGCTTGTTTAATTAAGTCCTTAATTGAATCAATTTCTCCCTCTTTTGGCACACCCATACTTGCTGCTTTAGCCTGGAAATGGTCTCCTTGAATAAACAACGGACCTTGCCAGCCTTCACGAAGAGCAGCAGCCATCACCACAGTTGTGTACTCGAGTGGAGTCTGATCTGTATACGCCATTTCTGATCGAGCAATTTCAAAGATCATCGGACCAACATTCTGATTTTTAGCTGCTGCAAATGCAGAACGAGCCAAATCATAGGTCATACCACGCAAATTCATTGCTGGAACTGTAAAAACCTCTGTTATTTCTCCACGACCTCTGGCCATATAAAAGTCATTAATTGACGCACAAACAACCCCATTTTGGCTTCCTAACTTCCAAATCTGGTATCGAGACTCCTGTTTTTCTTCTGGAATACCAAAAACAGCAGAGTAGACTAATGTATCAATTTCTTGTGGATTTACTGACATAATTCTCCTTTTTATTTTTCTTTTCTTACTATACCGTACTACAACCTGAATTTGATAGCATCATGATCAAGAACATGAGTAGTATCTATAAATCTGATTTTTTTACTTTGAGTCGAAGTTACCAAAGTCTGCGTTCGGGCCCCAGCTCCAAAAAACCTCACTCCCTTGAGAATATTTCCATCAGTAACTCCTGTGGCGCAAAAAATCACTGTTTCACCACTGGCCAAGTCGTCTTGAGTATATATTTTGTCTAGACTGCCACCCATTTTTTTGAGCCGAACTTTTTCTTCTTCGTTTTTTGGCCAAAACCTCGCCTGAAGTCCGCCTTTCAAACACTTTAGAGCAGCAGCGGTAATCACTGTTTCTGGAGCTGCGCCAATTCCCATCACAGCGTGAACACCACTTCCACGCATACACGCAGCAACACCAGGAATTAAATCACCATCTCCAATTAACTGGACCCGAGCACCAGCTTCACGTACTTTCGCAATGAGTTCTTCATTTCGTTCACGGTCTAAAATCACAACAACCAAGTCACTGACCTCACGTTCTAGACCTTTGGCAATCGCCTGTAAGTTCTTTTGAGGCGCAGCATCAATCGATACAAAGTTTTTTGCTTGCTCCGGAACAATCAATTTGTCCATATACATGTCTGGTGCGTGAAATAATCCACCTTTTTCTGAAGCAGCTAAAACTGCGATCGCACCATTGCTAAAAGTCGCGGTTGCGTTCGTATTTTCAAGCGGATCAACCGCAATATCGACAGCTTTACCCACACCAGTTCCAACTTTTTCGCCAATATACAACATTGGAGCTTCGTCTCGCTCGC
Source organism: uncultured Pseudomonadales bacterium (assembly GCA_964509285.1). Classification (GTDB taxonomy): domain Bacteria; phylum Patescibacteriota; class Microgenomatia; order UBA1400; family PJMF01; genus VFLK01. Next base: position 46,756 of record CAZDWQ010000004.1, on the reverse strand, counting down.
CTTCACCAATAACAATTCTGCCGTTAAACTCAACAGTGTTTAGATACGTACGAATTGCTTCAACAGCTTCGTGATCTGCTTTCTTTTTATCACCAAGACCGGCGACTCTCGAAGCAGCAATAGCTCCAAGCTCTGTCGCATGAGAAAGGGCAAGTGCAAGTGTGTGTTCCATATAATTCAAAAGTATCATACTTTTTCATACTTTTAAAGTTGGAAAATAGTAGGTTGAAATGAATTGAAAATTATTGAGCAAATTCTTTTACTGCTTCATCGAATGAATCAGCAAGAGAAGCATCAAACCAAGGACCTTGAAAAACAAAGGCACTCAACTCTTTATCTAAAGCCAACCTTGGGAACACATCAGTTTCAAGATTCATATACGTGTCTTTTGGAATTAAGTTGAGAATCTCAGGCTTTAAAATGTAGAGCCCCATGTTAACAATACTGATACCTTGGGTTTCGGAAGAATCCATAAACTTCACAATCTTGTTACCATGTAAAAATGCTTGACCATATTTTGGCTCACTCATTCTTGGCTTTACACAAATAGTAGCAGTCGTATCTTCTTGCCTTTGAAAATCAAATAAGTCATCTAAATTCAAGTTTGTTAGAGTCGTATCATTGATAACTAAAAACGGCTCATCACCAAGATGTTTGGCAGCATTTTTCAGTGCTCCAGCTGTTCCCAGTTGTTTTTTTTCTTGAGAATACAGAATGTTCAGGCCAAACTTTGAACCTGTGCCAAACTCTGCTTTAATTGCTGGCTCATTAATACCGGCACATAAAATAATCTGCGTTACTCCAAAAGCCTTGAGATGTTCTAAAGTAATTGCTAATAATGGACGGTTATTAATTTTCTTCAGTGCTGGAATTTCACCTTTTACATGTTTACCACCAGCCAAAACTACGGCTGTACTCACCCTGGCACTCAAACTTTGTTTTACTAAGCTCTCAATCGCATGAGAACGATTGCGGATAGTATGTCCATCTATTAATGCATCGACTTTTATAAGTAAATCCTGCGAAAGCGTAATTGTTAGCCTGGATTTTGTTTTCATATTCTATCGTCTACTTCTCTGGCACAGAATATCATACTTTGTCATACAAATGAAGTGATATTTTGTTATAATGGTCGAAAGAAATATTGTAAGGAAAATAGCATGCAAACGCATATTACTGAAACAAGAACTAGAACAGGAGTTTTTCTACCTAACGGTGTAGAAACCAATTTAGCACAACCAGTAGAGTCTATGAGTAAGAATTTGCTATGGGAAGGCACAATTCCAGTTAATAACCCTGACCAGATTCAACAAATTGTTCCACACGGAATATCACTCAGAAACGAAATAATTGCTTTACTTGAGAGATATATTCCCTACTACAAAAGAAACCCACGTAGCCATTCATCATACACTATGTTGTTACCTGCAACAGGCGGACAGACCCCATCAATTTTAGAAATACTGAAGTTAGAAAATAACCGAGGATGCGTGAACATTCTGTATAATCCCCCCATTAAAACAATCAAAAGATTAGAGAGAGAACGAAGAGTCTTTAGAAGATAATTTTCCTTCTTTGATCTTGATTGCTTTTTCTAATCCGCTTTGTAGTGCATATAACTGATTTGTCGGCTGATCGTTTACATCTAACAGACTGAATCCTTCAAACGGACCTGGAGAACCTTTTAAAACAAACGGTGTTACCGCTAAAACTCTCTCGTCAGACCAGATGTGTTGGAACGCATACGCATAGTAAGAACTTAACCATTTTGCAATAGATTTATTATCTTCCCAGCCTGTTTCGGTAATCATAACTTTAAATTCTTTGCCAGTTTTTTGCTTTAGGTAAGCGAGTTCATACTGGTATCCTCGTAATGAATTTTTGCCAAATCGAGTAGGGGAGCTAGAAAATCCAGGGTTAGGATACGAATGAGAATTCCACACATCAACTACTTCAAAAATATCGGGATCAGCTTCTAACATTTGCGATAAGTAAGCAAATGCCTCTTTTGTATTTTTTGCATTTGGAGCAGCTAAATCAAATCCTGCAGGTAACACAACATAGTTTTTTTGTTCTGTATGAGCCCAGTCAGCAACAAAACGTAGTACTTTCGTGTATTCTTGAGGATTAAGCGTTCCACCCCATTCTTTAGCGTGATTTACTTCATTAAAAACAATAATATGCCGTTCATCAGTTGGCCAACGGAGTGCAGACAGGAATGAAATTTGATTAACAATATCTCTCTTGTTTGGAACTTCCCACGCATTTTGTTCTTTACTAAATCTTGTGGTTAAACGAACTAGAGGAATTAGTTTGAGTTGGGCACAAGTATCGAAGAATTTTTGCCAATCTTTCTTTTTATGTAAATCATCTAAAGTGAAAGGAATAGTTACATAGTTCCAAGTGTCGTCTTGAGCTCCAATAGTGACCACTTGTTTCGCTTTGGTAGCTTCGTCTAGACTCAAAATGTGAACACCTAATTTGCTCTGTTCAAACGCAAATGATTGCCCCGTTATAGCAACTAAAAGAAGGAAAAAACTGATAAAAATACCAAGCTTTTTGAACATATGTTTTAACAATTATAGGATATCATTTTCAGAGGAAGATGTCAATTAGTGATCATCTTTGCTATACTACCAACACTAAAACTATGAAATCAATTTTTTTAGCATTTTCTTGGCTATTATTATCTGTTGGAGTTTCATTTGTAATTATCGCATCTGCATCCTTTTACAAAATAGGAGAATTCGATCTCTTCAAAAGAAGTGAAAAACAAAATAGCGTACTTATTACAAATGGAAATTCTCAAGATGATGAAGCCATTTTAGGTGCAGCAACAGTTGTAGAAACTGATGATGCTCGGGCACTGTTAGTCGCCAACTTTTTGAAAAGATACAACACTGGTAACCGAAACATTCATCACCCGCTAGTCCCAGAAGACTATTTTGGTAAGTTTTTTGTAAGCTTAGCAGATAAATATAACCTGGATTTTCGATTGCTCCCTGCCATCGCTATGCAGGAAAGTAACCTCTGTAACCACACTCCAAAGCCAAAAAATGAAGCAGGTGTAGCAACTGAATCATATAACTGCCTTGGATTTGGCGTATATGGAACAAAAGTAACGATGTTCCCAAGCTTTGAAGCTAATTTTGAACAAGCTGCTAAAACACTGAAAAAAAACTATATCGATATCGGGCTTGATACACCATATAAAATTATGAAAAAATACACTCCGCCAAGTGATGGTAGCTGGGCAGAATCAGTAAACCAGTGGATGGCCGAGATGCGTTATGACGATAGAACCTCTGGAATAAAACTCAAAGAAGACACTGATTTGTTAGAATTTACTGAAGCAACCAATGAAGCTTCTGAGTCTGCAAACTAGGCTTGCAAAATTAGTCCTATATTAGACACCATTGACAGTCTTATAATAGAATGTTATTATACACATACCTCAGAAGGTTTTTTCCTCACCGGGAACTTCGTTCTGAGACAAAAGGATCCGCCAGTTATGTTGTTATACACATAAAATAGGGCGGATTTTTTTGTGGGTTTTTTGAGAAAAAACTGTCCTAAAACCAAACAAACCCTCAATAAATGAGGGTTTGTTCTTAAATTTCTGCTTACTACTGGTGTAGTATTTTAGAACCCAATCTGCGAATAGAATCATTATATAACAAAAACTGCAAAATTATAGTGTCAAATTATCTGTTAAAACCTGTGGAGGTGACGGGAATCGAACCCGCAAGCCCAATTTCGCAGATTGAGTTCTACACCAGTAGCACCCCCACATTTTCGTAGTTTCCCACACCAACCTTTCAGAAACTGTAATACTATATTGGTATGCCAACTGCATTTTCAGAAAAAATATATTTTCAACTTAGAAAAGTCCCAAAGGGGAGAGTAACAACATATAAAGCTCTTGCAAAAAGTTTGGGTACAAAAGCATATCAAGCAGTTGGGACTGCAATGAAAAACAATCCATACGCTCCACAGGTTCCTTGTCACAGAGTGGTCAATGCTGACGGGTCTATTGGTGGATTTAAAGGCTACAAGACTGGAAAAACGATCCAAGAAAAAATAGAGCTGCTTCAAAATGAAGGAGTTAAAATAAAAAATGGAAAAGTTGAAAATTTTGAAGCAGTTTTATTCAACTTTTAAAGACTCTGGCCTGACTCAAATAAAGCTTTTCTCGTTAAGAATAAGCGGTCTTCTACAGAATTTGCAAATGTGCCGAAGAGAGGACTTGAACCTCCAAGGATTGCTCCACACGGTTCTAAGCCGTGCGCGTATACCAATTCCGCCACTTCGGCATATACACAAATATTCTCGAGTTATTTTACAACAAATAACCAATTTTTGCGAATTAACTATTTTCGCTTGTGCTCATGCAAATGCTTCTCAACAGATAAAAGCCATTCTTGATCTCGATCTATTCATGATGGAACAATAGAATAGCCACTAGGCTCTTTGAGATTTGGGATAACCCAGTTGTATTCATGGTCCATAACAAGGTACCCAGCATTTTCAAGTGACTCAACATCTCCCTTTCGTAATGACCACGTTACCCCTAACTTCAGTAAAGTAACCTGAGAGTACGCTCTCAAAACGAAATAGTCTGCACTAATATAGTTTCTCTCAGTTAGTCTTGTTTGTATATTTTCGTTTACGGCTCCATTTCTCGAAGCAATATCGTAGTGCATCTCGTCCCAGTTTCCCAAATGGACCTTCTTTTTCTTAGTGGCAAAATGCCAATACCAAATTTTGAGATAAATCTTATTCTTTTGGGTAAAGTAACAGTATATGGAGAAGTATCTCTGCTGTGAGTCATGAGTTGAGATACCAATTTTATCTCATTCGCAACTATGGCTTGTGCCAATAACAAATCAGCCGCCTTATGTTTTTTAGATAATTCAACACTAGCTTCAGGCTCTATTTCAACGATCTCATGTCCTGCTTCGACTGTGGTAGTCCTGATCATAGTTCAGAATTATAACAGATGACACATCAAGCGAGTTGCAGTAAGATAAGAGAATGATCCATGCGGAAAATCCAGACCAAATCAAAAACCAAGAGCATCAAGAAAATGTAGTAACTACTGTACATGGTTTTGGAAAAGATACAGCACAGACCACCCAAAAGATAACACAAAAACAAGTGTCCGAACCTATTGAAAAAGATGAGCGAGAACTCAAAGAACACATTTTTCACTGGTGGCACAAGATTGCTATGGTTTTGCTCACTGCCCATAGTATTTTTGATCTCTGGGAATCTATCAGTTTTTTTCTATTTGAATACAAAGAACTTGATCACTTACTCTCACTCCACCAACTTGAAAGCCTAGAAATGAACCAGCTTATTGGCACAGCTCTAATAAATTTAGGACAAGGTTTAGTTGCTGCCTTTTTTGCTGTCAGATTGTTTAAAGTCAAAGAAACCACAGAACACAATATTGACCTTATCGCCTCAACCCTACTGATTCTCAGCACAAAATATGTACAAGACTTTTTTGTAGAACTTGATATAGTCAACCTCATCATGAACTATTTTTCTAAATGAAGTCACTTTTTGAATACACACTAAAAAAAAATAAATCTGCCAAAAATTTAAAAATCAAAATCGATGCAAATGGGACTATCGTTGTTGTTGCTCACCCATTTATACCAAAACTATTTATTGACCAATTTGTAAAACAACATCAAGACTGGATCTCAAAAAACTTAGAAAAACAGCAAGCAAAACCGAAATTTAATACTGTAACAGAAGTGCATATTTTTGGAAAAAAATATCAAAAAAAGCTCGAGTTTTCGTTAAAAAATAAGATTGGCATGTACACCAGAGGAGAAAATCTTATTTTCAACCCAACCACAAAGCCAGAACTAAACACTGAAGCTGAGAAAAAAAAGTGGGATAAAAAATTTCAAGAAAAGTTGGAGTTTTTCCTAAAAAATACCGCAAATCATTATATTATTGCCAGAACTCACAAAATTTCAGAAAAAATGGGTCTCAAATTTAATAAAATCACTCTAAAAAAACAAAAAACGAGGTGGGGGAGTTGTTCAAGCCAAAAAAACCTCAATTTTAACTGGCAACTCGTTCACTTTGAACCAAAAATTATTGATTATGTAATAGTTCACGAACTAGCACATCTTGTTAATATGAATCACTCGCAAAAATTCTGGAATTTTGTAGAAAAGTATGATCCAGAATATAAAAAACATGTTGGTTGGCTGAGAAGAAATGGGTTAAACTTAGGGTAGGGAAAAAACTGTTCGGCAGAAAATTATGATTATTATTCATGGAGAAAATACTATTGCATCTAGAGATAAGTTGATTGAACTTATCAACAAAGCCAAGCTTGAACACCAAGAAATCATTCGACTAGAAGCAAAAGACCTCACTGAAGCGCAACTTGAAACTATCCTTGGAACAACTGATTTATTTGAAACCAAAAAAACTATACTCATAGAAGGGCTACACTCCCTTCCAAAATCTACAAAACAAAAAACCTTGATCCAAATGTGCGCTGATTCAAAGCTATACGAAATTATTTTATGGGAAAAACGTGAGCTTACAGCAACAATGTTAAAATCTTTTCCAGGTGCCCAAAACTATATTTTCAAAGCAAGTAAGACACTCTTTGCCTGGCTAGATCTGCTCGGAAAAAGGGGAGACGAAAGCAAGAAAATTCAATTACTCCATGAAGCAATTAATACAGATGGAGAATATTTTTGCTTTCTCATGTTGTTGAGACAATTTCGGTTACTCATCCAAGCAAAAACTGGTGAAAAAATTGGAGGTGCACCGTTTATGATCACAAAACTAAACAAACAAACCCAACAATTTACCTTAGAGCAATTGCTTAAAATCTACTCACAACTCCTCGAGATAGACTTCTCTCAAAAGACCTCAACAAACTTATTAAGCATGAATCAACAGCTTGACCTTTTGAGTTTGAAGTTGTAGATTGGTTGATGTCATACTTTTTCATACTTTTGTAAAAAGGCAGAAATATTAGTAAAGAAGTAAACTAAAAAAATAAGAAAGGCAGTTATGCAAATAGATCAAAGTATTTTTAAGGCTTATGACATCAGAGGTATTTATCAACAGAATCTCTTTGACGAAACTGCTGAAGCAATTGGAAAAGCATTCGCAAAAGTTATTCAACCTACAACAGTAATAGTAGGAAGAGATGGAAGAATTTCTAGCCCTATTTTATTTGAGAAATTAACAACTGCCCTTATGAATGTTGGTGTTAACGTCATTGACGTTGGTATGGTCTCAACAGATATGTATTACTTTGCGTGTGCAACTAAAAAACTGCCAGGAATCATGGTAACCGCTTCTCACAATCCAAAAGAGTACAACGGTTTTAAAATGGTCAAACAAATACCACAACTTCTCACAGGAGATGATGGCATCACACAAATGAGAGACCTTATCCTTGCAGATGATCTACCTGCAAACAGTACAACAAAAGGCACTATGCAAACCTGGAATATCATGAGTGAGTTCGTAGAAAAAATTCTATCACTTATTGACCCAAAAAGCATCAAACCAATGAAAATTTTTGCAGATACTGCTAATGGCATGGTTGGCCCATCCTTGACTGAACTATGCAAACATATTCCCCAACTTTCTCTTACTCCAATGTATTTTGAACCAGATGGCAATTTTCCAAATCATGGTGGAGATCCACTACAAGCTGAAAATAGAGCTGAGTTACAAGAGCGAGTAAAAAACGAGGGAGGAGACTTAGGGTTCGCATTTGATCCTGACGGAGACAGGTTCTTTTGTATCGATTCTAAAGGAAGGTTTGTTTCTGGTGATTTTATGACAGCAGTTCTCTCAGAATATTTTTTGAAAAAATATCCAGGTTCTGCAATAGTATATGACATCAGAGCATCTCAAGCTGTCCCTAACAAAATTTCCGCAGCAGGTGGTAAACCTCTGTATAACCGTGTTGGACATTCCTATATTAAGTCAAGAATGATGAAAGAGGACGCTGTATTTGGTGGAGAAGTCACTGGACACTACTATTTCAAAGATTTTTTCTTTTGTGACTCAGGACTGGCACCAATGGTGTACCTTCTCGAGCTTCTCTCCCAGAGTAGTAAAACACTTGCACAAATCCTTGATGAACTAGAAAACCAATACCATATCTCTGGTGAAATTAACACAAAAGGAGTAGACAAAGACATTGTGTTTGAGAAAATCGAAACACTCTATGCACCATCAGCAAAAGAAGTCCTACATGTTGACGGTGTGTCAGTATATTATCCAGACTGGAACTTCAACGTTCGTGCGTCTAACACAGAACCACTCGTCCGGTTAAATCTTGAGGCAAATACAAAAGAACTGATGATTGAAAAAAGAGATGAGCTCATCAACTTGATAGAAAGCTGTAAATCATAAAACTTTTACTGCTACAATATCATCATGACTAAACCAACAATCGTAATCATAGCAGGTGGCGAAAACTCCAGGTTTTCGCCACTCAATACAAAAACCCACAAAGGATTTCTTTCTCTTGTTGGCAGACCAATTATCGCAAATGCATTCAACAGTTTAAAAAAACATGGTTTCACAAATATCGTGCTCATTACATCTGTAAAAGATCAAACTAACCCTGATCTTTCTACTTATCTACAAAACAATACTGCAGGACTAGCAATCACTCAAATTGTGCAAAAAAATCCAACCGGTATGGGAGATGCAATACTCCTCGCAAAACAACATCTGGGAGAAAATTGTATTGTTGCTTCACCATACTATTCAAATCTGGGCGAAATTGCAGCTCGCTTATGGCAACAAAAACAAGAAACCAATGCTAATTGTGTATATTCAGGGACACAAACAGACAAAACTGGCATCTACGGCATCCTTAAAATTGATCCACACAACCCAAAAAAAGTCATTGGAATTGAAGAAAAACCAACAAAAAAAGATACAAACTCCGCGATTAAAATTGATAGCATTTACCTGTTTGATGCAGGCTTCATTCAAGAACTAGCCCAAACAGAAAAAGACGAGTATTCACTTGAAAAAGCTATCAAAAGTTATGCAGAAAAGACAGAAGCAACTTGGGTAGAAAATAAAGGCCACGTCCAAAGCCTCAAGTATCCTTGGCATCTGTTTAACTTATTTGAACAAATAGTTTCTCAAGAAAAAACTTCATTTGCTAAATCTGCTCAAATTGCAGATACCGCAGTGTTTGATGACAGCAATGGACCTGTTATTGTCGCTGAAAATGCAACTATTGGAGACTTTACAAAGTTAGTAGGACCTTGCTATATTGGCAAAAACTGTCTAGTCGGCGATTACTCGTTTATTAGAAACTCTTCGCTTGAAGAAGGCGTAACAGTTGGCGCAAATACAGAAGTTGTTCGCAGTATTTTGCTCGAAAATTCTAGTATCCACTTTGGGTACCTAGCAGATTCAATTCTTGGTCATGCAACAAAAATTGGAGCAGGCCTCATCACCGCTAACAAACGCCTAGATAGGAAAAATATTCGTGTTGAGGTAAAAAAATCACTAGTAGACACCAAAAGTAATACATTTGGAATTATCACAGGAGAAAACGTTACTATTGGCATCAGCGTAAATACAATGCCAGGAATCACCATTGGAGCAAATGCTGAGATTCATCCATGCTTAACGGTAACACGTAATGTTCCTGCCAACGAAATAGTAAAGAAGTAACTATGCCATATTTATCTGACTATCAAGCAATTTTATTTGATATTGATAGAACTTTAATACCCCCAAGCAGAGAAATTTTCCCTGAGATTACTGATATGCTCAAACAATTAACTGCTAAAGGCATTGCCACAGGACTTTGTTCAGGCAGAGGGTACGCCGCATTAGTCAACAAGTTCATGCCGTTATTTCCAGATAGTTCAATCCATGTTCTGGCCGGAGGATCATTAGTCATCTCAAATACGGGCTCAGTTATATGGCAAGAAACAATTGATCCAACCTCAATAGAAGAACTGAGAAAGTTAGTCGCTCAAACAAATAGCATAGCAATTTTTATGAAACCAGAAGCACAATATGCACAAGGAGAAGTTTTAGAATCAATTCGTAAACACCCTTGGAACCCAGTTGGAGAAGATTTACAGACAATGTCATCTGGTGGAGTAGGGTTAGTATATATTGCACAACCTCAAAAAGAAATCACCGCATACCTTACAAATCACCCCAAGCTAAGTTTTAAAGATATGACAAGTAACCGAGGGCACCAATACTACGATATTACCGCCAAAAGCGTAACAAAAGCCTCTGCCATGAAAGAATGGGCAAAAGCTGCAGGAGTTTCGCTAGAAAAAACTATTGGTTTTGGAGACAGCATAAATGACCTAGAGTTCCTACAGAATTGTGGCTACGCTGTTGCTATGGGCAATGCCGATGAAGAAATAAAAACAATCGCCAATAAAATCATTGGTAACGTTCAAGATAAAAGTCTACCAAAATACGTACAAACTATACTAGAAGGAGAACCCTTATGACAACTTCAATTCTTGATTCAAGAGAAGAAATTAGCAAATTGGATCTGGAAAATATGATGGGCTCAATAGAAGAGCTCGGAAACCAAGTCCAACACGCTTGGGAAGATCTAAAATCTGTCACCTTTACTCCAAAAGCAGAAATAAAAAATGTTGTCATTGCGGGTATGGGTGGATCAGGTCTTGGCGCAGACGTCATTAAACACTTATTTAAGCCTGAACTCAAGGTTCCACTCGATTATGTTCATGACTATACACTCCCTGGGTATGTTAACGAGAATACATTAGTCGTTTTGGCAAGCTATTCTGGGACTACCGAAGAAATTAATTCTTGTGGCGAGCAAGCTCAAAAGAAAAATGCACAAATTATGGTCATTGCAGCTGGCGGAGATTTAGAAAAACTTGCACAACAAAATGGCTACACCATCTATAAGATTAACCCAAAATATAATCCATCGAACCAACCAAGAATGGCCATCGGTTATGCTGTTTTTGGCACTATTGGACTACTCTCAAAAGCTGGCATTATCTCTTTAACCGACTCAGACATTCAAGCTGTGGTTGCAACGATTCAAAAACAAATAGCAGACTGCAAAGTTGAGACTATGGGAGAAGAAAATCCTGCAAAAGCTTTAGCTTTTATGATGGTTGATAGAAGACCAGTCTTTGTTGTTTCTGACTTTCTGGAAGGAGCTGCCCATGTGAGCACAAACCAACACAATGAAAATGCTAAAGCTTTTGTTGACTACAAAGTTGTTCCAGAAATTGATCACCATTTACTTGAGGGACTCAAGTTTCCAAAAAGCAACGCCACAAACCACCTATTTGTGTTTGTACAATCAATGCTATATCATCCAAAAAATGTAATCCGTATGAACCTCACTCAGAAAATTGTTGATGCAAATGAAATTGACACCATTGCTATTCCACTCAAAGCACAAACTAAAATCGAACAAGTCTTTGAGATGTTGACACTTTTTGGATTCGCAGGATTTTACTTGGCAATGCTTGAAGGAATAAATCCAAGTCCAATCCCATTTGTAGAAACTTTCAAAGTTGACCTCAAAGAGTTGACGAAGGGATTGTAGACCTAAGCCTCATCACCAAACCGACACTGCGCAATAAATTGCTGTATCTTGATTCGTGCAGTTGTTAAGTTAGGGTCAGTCTCACCGTTCGGCATTGGTATGCAATCGAGCATAATTTCCGCATCGTCTTCACTGATCTGGACCATGTGTTCCTGCAATTGATCGCTGACGCCAGCAACTGGCTGTAGTTTTGCTATCAAATCCTCTTTTTCACATCCTTGTTCAACCGCAAGTTTATGTAAAGCACTTAGCTCAAAGTTATTCAACGAAACAACACCTCTTTCCATATCCTTAAATAATATACCACATTTCCCGCTAATTCAAGTAAAAACAAGTCTTCACCCAAGTGTAAAAAGAGGCTATGATGGTAGATAACCAATGTCTAAAGCATTTATCTACCTGCCAGATAGTTTTGCGAGTGTTTCAACGTATGAAGTTGGAACGTATGCTAAAGAACTCTCAAATTTAGAATCTTTTGGCACTCCACTCCCAAGAGCTATCGTAATTCCTCATAATACCTTGAAAATCATTGCTCAAGCCAACAATCTGCAAGCAAAAATATATAAACTTATTCAAGAAATCGACTATTCAAGCAGTATTTCTAAAGAAAAGGCTCAGAAACAACTTACCCACCTTATTACCAGGCAAAGCATTCCAAAAGAACTTGCTACTGAGCTACTTGAAACATATCACGAGTATTTTAAAAAAAGCTTTGTACTCGTCAAAAACTCAGAAAGACTTCCGTTCTCTGACAGAGAACTACTAAACATCCATTCAGATACCAATTTTGTTGATGCAATTTTGGAAGTGTGGGCAAAAATTTCGGCAACCAAACTAGAAAAGCTAATGCTAGGTACAAACTATGTTCATGACATTTTGTTTCCAAGTCCGATTTTGGTTCAAGAGCAGTTAGAACCAAGTACCTCTGGAGTAGCATATTCTTTTGACTTAGCTGACGGAAATAAAAGCAGGGCAACCATACTAAGCAGTTGGGGTGTATATAAAACTGGGCAACAAGATTGCGACCAATATACCGTGGACGTAAGAACTAAAAATATTATTACAAAACAGATTCAGACTAAACAGACTCAACACAGAAGAGTCTTGGGAAAAACAAGAGCTGACGAGGTTCTGGTTAAATACCAAAATAAGGAAACAGTTAGCCCAGAACAACTCAAAAGCATCACTCAACTAGTCACTACAATAAAAAGAAAATATATATCTCAAATAGAAGTATTCTGGGCAATTCAGGACAACTGCATATATGTAGAATCAGTCAAAGAAGCCGACATACAAATCCAAATTCCAAGAACGCAAAAACGCACCTCTCAAAAATTTTACACAACAGTAAACTCCGCACAGTCTGCTTCTAGAATACCTCAAGATTCAGATGGAATTGCAGTCCTTGATTCTGGAAAATTACTTTTTTCAACTGCCACACATCCAAATGAAGTTGTTAAAACCAAACAAAAAAAATATTTAGTTGAAGCAATTTCAAGGACTTTAATAAAATATATAAATCGAGCAAACAAACCATTGCTCTATAAAGCAAATAACTATACTTCCAATGAATTTAATAAATTACAATTTGCTTCACTGTATGAAGTACCAGAGGTAAATCCTGCACTCGGATTTAGGGGTGCATTACGACTTCTTTCTCAGCCAGAAGCTTTTAAACTCGAACTCGAAAGTCTGAAAAAAGTTCTAGAAGCAACACAACAAAAAGTCACTCTCATTCTACCGTTTGTTAGATCGCCAGAGGAGTTGACGCAACTTATTCAAGTAATACAGAAATATGGAATTACCCAGCACTCAAACTTCTCAATCTGGCTCGAACTTGCCACGGTAGAGAATGTACTCAATCTCTCAGAATATCCATTGCACCTGGTTAGCGGTGTAGTTTTTAATACACAAAGTATTCACAATCTTGCAACTGGAATCGACCCAACAAACCCCGATGTTGCATCTCACTATAACCAAAAAGTAGTTATGCTCGGAAAACTAATTGAACACAGCATCACGGCTATAAAAGAGAACTCAAGAATCCATTCTTTGACTTCTCAACCGGTGATTTTCGTGGATCTCACAGAATATAACAAAGAACTCCTCGAATACATCTCTAGTCTGGAAATTGATGGTTTTATCATTAATCAGGAGGTTACAGAGTTTGCAAAAACGTGTATTATGAATACACAACAAAATACAATTTTGTAAGTATATATTATGGCAACAATTGCAGGCATTTACGCCCGAGAAATACTAGATTCAAGAGGAATACCAACTATTGAGTGCGCCCTTTGGCTTGACACGGGGGCGATTGTAGCTACTAGTGTGCCAACCGGTACTTCAGTTGGTAAATATGAAGCAGTTGAACTCCGAGACAGTGACCCAAATAGAATGATTGGAAAAGGGGTCCTCACCGCCGTAAACAACATAAATACAATTTTGGCACCTCAACTTATAGGGAAAGATCCTACTAACCAAACAGAAATCGACCAATTCATGGTTGACCTTGATGCAACAGAAAATAAATCAAAGCTTGGAGCAAATGCAATTTTGGCTGTGTCTCAAGCAGTGCTCAAAGCAGGTGCTATAAGTTTAAACGTACCCCTCTACTACTACATTGAAAAAAAATACCAACTTACGAAAGAGCTGAGAATCCCCAGTTGCGTATATGGAATGATCGATGGAGGAGAACACGGTGCTGGCAACCTTGATATTCAAGAATTCCATATCATCCCAGCCAGCCATATTAACTACAAGAAGTCTTTAGAAATGGCTGTTACTCTCTATCAAAAAATCGAGGAAGTACTAGTTCTCAAAGGAGCAATTCACTCAACTGGTGTAGGTGGAGGATTTACCCCAAACTTATATAGTAATACCGATGTTTTTGAAATTTTAATGGAGACCATTAAAACCAGTCCATATACTTTTGCTCAAGACCTCTTCTTTGGAGTAGACGTTTCAGCTGCCACATTATTTGAAGGTGGCAAATATAGACTCAAAGATAAATCTCAACCATATTCAAGTGAAGAACTTCTTGAACTCTACAAACAACTTAGAAACCTGTATCACGTTTTCTATATTGAAGATCCATACCAAGAAGATGACCTTTCCTCTTGGCAAAAAATCACTCAGGAGCTTGGAGAAACAACCAAAATTGTCGGAGACGACTTATTAGCTACAAACAAAGCAAAGATTCAAAAAGCTATCATAGATAAATCCTGTAACACTATTCTAGTAAAGCCAAATCAAACAGGCACTATTAGTGAAACCATAGAAGTCATCAAAATCGCAAAAGAAGCAGGATGGCAGGTTATCATGTCTCATAGAAGCGGAGAGACCAATGACGACTTTATTGCCGACTTTGCTGTTGGTGTTGGAGCCGACTACACAAAATTTGGTCCTCCAAACAGAGGTGAAAGAATCTCTAAATATAATAGACTGTTGCAGATTGACTTTGAGATCGAACAAAGTAAGCCTTAGAATTTTTCCATGACAGAAACAACTACTCAAATTACTACACCGCCTGGATATCAAGCTCCAACTCCTCCACCGCAAAACCCTGCAACTGAGGGCAGATCTGTTGAACCAATCTTGAGCACTTTACCATTCAATGACACCTTCCCACAAAAAGAGTACCACGGTCCAAAGCCAGTAGTTTTGATTATGCTTGATGGCTGGGGAATTGGACCAAACAATGCAGGAAATGCTATTGTCAAAGCCAACACGCCAAATATGGATAAATTCTGGCTGGCTTTTCCTCATACACAAATTACTGCCAGTGGCGAAGCCGTGGGACTCCCTAGAGGCGAATATGGAAACACAGAAACTGGCCACTTAAATGTTGGTGCCGGTCATATCGTCTACCAAGATCTGCCAAGAATAAACATGTCTATTGCTGATGGCTCTTTTTACCAAAATCCAGCACTCCTCAGCGCTGTGGCACACGTTCGTAAATATAACTCTGTTTTACACCTCATGGGCTTAATTGGAGCGGGTGGTGTACACTCGAATATTGAGCACTTATATGCACTACTCAATTTTTGCAAACAACAAGGTATTACAAATGTCTATATTCATGGTTTTACAGATGGCAGAGACTCCCCACCTACTTCTGGAATAAACTACGTCCAACAACTTCTAGACCACTGTAATAAGTTGGGAATTGGTCAAATTGCAACATTAATGGGTCGTTATTATGCTATGGATCGTGATAAACGATGGGAAAGAATTGAAAAGGCATATGATACCCTCACACTTGGAGTTGAAGAGCAATGCACACTCGACCCAATAGCAGCACTCAAAGCTCAATATGACAAAGGAGTGACTGACGAGTTTATAGAACCTATCAATGTCTGTAATAAAGATGGCTCTCATAGAGTCATACAAGAAAACGATGCAGCCATATTTTTTAATTATCGTATAGATCGGCCAAGAGAGCTCACGCGCGCCTTTGTAATGCCTGATTTTGAACGTGGTATCAAACATGAAGCCTTTGACCCATACAGTGAGAAATACACAAAATCCAACATTCAAAAACAGGAAGTCATTGAAACATTTGAACGTAAGGCAAAAATCAATAATCTGTACTTCGTGACTATGACCAGGTATGAAGAGGGTATCCCAACAGACGTTGCGTTCCCTCCTCAAAATATCAAAAATCCACTCTGTAAAGTCTTTGCTGATAACGGCCTGCGTCAGCTGCGTACCACTGAAACAGAAAAAGAGCGGTTTGTGACTTACTATATGAATGGCCAGCAAGATGTGATGTATCCGGGTGAAGATAGAGTTATCATTCCTTCTAAAGGAGTAAAATCGTACGACCAAGCTCCAGAGATGAGTGCATACGAAATTGCTAACGAAATGATCAATAGAATCCAACAAGACAAGTATGATGTGATCATAGCTAATATTTGTAATGGAGACATGGTTGGACATACTGGTAACCTCGAGGCTGCTATCAAAGCCTGTGAGATTGTTGATGAAGTGGTTGGGAAAATCGCCACCGCGATTATGGCAAAAGGCGGTGTGCTTCTCATAACTGCAGACCATGGCAATGTAGAAGAAATGATTAACAACGAAACTGGAGAAATTGATACAGAACACTCAGCTTACCCCGTACCTCTTATGATCATCGGTAAACAGTACATGAATCAACCAATGATGCTTCCAACAGGAATCTTGGCTGACATTGCTCCAACTATGCTTAAGATTATGGGAATCTCAAAACCTGCCTCTATGACGGGGAGAGCTTTGATTTAGGTCGTGCAGACATAACCTTGACACTCATCCCTCCCTTCGGTCACAGTCTCGCTTATAAAATTGCCCTACTCAAACCCAAATACCCAAACTCAGTTATTTACTCGACACTGGTAAATTTTGATCTCTTTTGATTTTTTAAGATCTAGTTGAATGTTCGCTCCCTTTTCGGTTATGCTCAGTCTACTTCGGGATAGGTACGCCCGAACCAAACATCACGTAACGTATCAAACAAGAAAAGGAAAACATGGCTGTAACACTCTATAAGCGTCAAAGACAAATTGTTGATTTCGTTGCTCAATATATTCAAAAAAACGGGTATTCCCCAACCCTGCGAGAAATTGCAGATTCTATTGGTGTCTCTTCACTGGCAACAGTCCATGAACACATCCAAGCGTTGATCCGTAAAAAAGTAATCAGAAAACATGAGGGAGCAGTACGGGGTATTGAACTTCTAGACAGAACATTTATCAAAATGTCTGACAGTATTGACCTGCCATTCTTGGGTTATATTGCTGCTGGTTCGCCAATTGATCCGCATCCAGACCAGGACGCAACTTTTAAAGTGTCACCAGAAATTGTGAGTGGCAAAAAAAGATCATACGTTTTGCAAGTGAAGGGCTTATCTATGATTGAAGATCATATTGATGATGGCGATTACGTTGTTATCGAAGAAACCTCAGCTGTAAATAATGGCGATATTGTTGTTGCCCTGCTTGATAACGGTTTAGCAACTCTCAAAAGATACTACAAAGAGGTTACCAGAATTAGACTAGAACCTGCAAACTCAAGTATGAGTCCAATCTATGCCACCAATGTAAAGATTCAGGGTAGAGTAGTGGGATTAATTCGAAGATTCACCTACTAAATAGTAAGGCAAACTAACCCCAAGTTTGCTTTTTAAAATAAAAACTTTTTTAACACAAGTGTGGCGGGAATTAGCAGACAATGAGAAACACTGCTAATTCCCGCCACAAAAAAAATTACGCCATACACCAGGCTAATTAGCTCCTATTTTTATATACTTTGATTATTTTTGATATAATATGATTGTAAAAACCGTATTTCTCTTTACAAAAAAAATAGCCTAAACCTTACACACTACTTGGAAAACTGTTTCTCTGTAACCCCAAACTGCAGATTTACAAAACATCGCAGAATAAACAAGTAGTCAGATAACCTATTTATATACTGCAAAACTACCGGCGTTACTTTTTGCTCTCTCGAATATGCAACTATAACTCGTTCACATCGTCTGCAAACGCTCCGGGTTACATCCAATTGTGCACCAATGATACTCCCACCGGGATACAGGAATTTTGTCGTCCAACCTTCGGCCATCTGTGTTTGCAAAGCGTCACCGATTTTTTCAATCTTGGTCAGCTTTGTTTTAGAAAACAACACTTTTGGTGCACCCGCTAAAATCCCACTTAACAAATACAAGTTTGATTGGGCATCTTCGAGTTGTTCAACTAGCATATCTTTCCCAGAAATAGCAGTTGTTTTCAACTGGGCCACAACCATGCCAATTTGAGAATTCAGCTCATCAATGTTTCCAAGTACTTCGAACACCAAATCATCTTTTGGCAACTTTTTCCCATTAGCTAAGTAACTTTCACCCGCATCACCTTTTTTTGTTGAAATCGAGATTATTTGTGCCACTTGTAAAGCCTCCCCTTGTTTAACTCGAAAACTTTCGTATGAATTGACAAACTTTGGGCAAGAACTTCAAGCTCTTTCAACTTATGACCACACCAATCTTGAATAGCTCTGTCAGCTTTGTGGTATGACATCATAAAGCTCAGCTTTTTCATTAATGCGTTATATGCAATGATATCAACCTTAGTCTTACCAGTTTTTTTCTTGAAAACGGAAATCCCACGCTCGATTTCTTGCATATCAAAGAAAACTGATGGAGCAACTTCTCTTGGAGCAGCCATTTGACCTTGCGGGTTATATAACCCAACTGGAAGCTGGTAGAGGTTAAAAGACTCTAACAACAAACGCCTGCGACTTTCTTTGCTCTTTAGTACTTGATCATCAACAATAGCTAATCCCAAATAAATACTCAGCGAGTTAAGCAAAACTTTTCCCTTTGAAGAAGAACTTAATATTCTAGAAAGGCTAAAAAAACTCTCTTTTAGTTTATCTAAAGCACTTCCAGGAACCAACTCTTCTTCTTCTTTGGCTTTTCCTTTACCAGTTGCTTGCTTTAATTGAAACGTTCCTTCTCCAGTTTGAGAATATAAACCACGATATTTAAGCTGAAGATGAATTTCGTTTCCTAAGTCTTGAGCAACCTGATTTATTTGCCCAAACTTGATTTCAGAAACAGAGTCCAAAACCTCTTTTATTTTGGGAAGCTCTTCTAACTTATCTACTTCAAGACTGATAGCTTGAACAGTCTCTTTTCTTCTGAGGACCAGTTGTGTGCGTTGCATATTACCGGCATTCTATACCAAACTATACCGATTGATCAACCAGAAGCAAAACTAGGGTATAATATAGTTTCAATGAAATTCAAACTTCACTCCAGGTTTCAACCAACTGGAGACCAACCAAATGCTATTGCCGAACTCGTTTCTGATATTGAATCAGGAAAGCGACATAATACGTTATTGGGTGTAACTGGGTCTGGTAAAACGTTTACCATGGCAAATGTAATCGAAAAAATCCAAAAACCAACCTTAATTGTTGCTCATAACAAAACTCTGGCCGCCCAACTCTATCAAGAGTTTCGCGACTTTTTCCCGGAAAATGCGGTGAGTTACTTCGTCTCTTACTACGATTACTATCAGCCTGAGGCATATATTCCAACTACAGATACGTATATAGAAAAAGAATCCACAATTAATGACGAGATTGATAAATTAAGACTCAGCGCAACCACTAACTTACTTACCAGGCCTGACTGTATTGTGATTGCCTCGGTTTCTTGTATTTATAACTTGGGTTCTCCAGTTGAGTATGGAAAATACACTTTAGAACTGGTCGTTGGCCAAGTAATTTCTCGGGAAACACTGTTGCTTCAATTAGCTAACTTACAATATGACCGTTCCGAAACTGAGTTTACTCGCGGTTCTTATCGACTCAGAGGTGATAGTATTCAACTCTGGCCAGCCTATGAAGATAAAGCCTTGAGAATCGATACTTTTGAAAATATAATTGAATCTATTAAATGGATTGATCCAATCAGTGGTTCTGTGGTTGTCCCAAACAACTCTGCAATCCATCACAGTTACAACCCAGAACAAAAACGATTTATTATATATCCGGCAAAACATTACATGATGGATCCAAAAAGCCAAAGTGGAGCTATTGCAGAAATTAAGGCTGATTTGCAAAAACGGGCGAATGAACTGCGCGAAAATGGCAAAATTATCGAAGCATACCGCCTAGAACAAAAAGTGAATTATGACTTAGAACAAATGCAAGAATTTGGCTTTGTAAATGGAATTGAAAATTATTCAAGATACTTTGATAATCGTAAACCTGGTGAACCACCATTTACTTTAATCGATTATTTGCAACACAATGCCGACGAGTTTTCTGGAGGCAAATTTTTAACTATTATCGATGAAAGTCACATGACTTTGCCACAAATTAAAGGCATGTTCAATGGTGATCAAGCTCGTAAGCAAACTTTGATTGAATATGGATTCAGATTGCCAAGTGCGCTTGAAAATCGCCCACTCACAATTGATGAATTTATGGGCAAAACCGACATCATGACCTATGTTTCTGCAACACCAAATCCAAATGAAATTGGCTTGAGTGATAACAAAGTTGTTGAACAATTAATCCGTCCAACTGGGTTAGTAGACCCGACAATAGAACTTCGACCCACCTCTGGTCAGATAGAAGATTTAGTTGTTGAAGCAATAAAACGCAAACAACTGGGCCAAAGAACACTTGTCACAACCTTGACCAAAAAAATGGCAGAAGCCCTCACTGATTATCTCAATGACAAAACAAAAATTGATACATTAATTGCTTCATACAAAAAACGACAGCAAACAAAAGCAATTGCACAAGATTTGGGCGAACTTTCAACAACTATTTGGCAACAAGAAAATTTACCAATCGAACAAATGGAAATTGGACCAATTGATGAAAAATACTTTTCTCATCTCAAAAACCAGGTTAAAACAGTTGATTATGTTGATTTGAACACTGTTGAGTATCCAAAAGTTGCCTACTTACATTCAGATATCGAGACACTTGATCGGCTGGACATCTTGGACGATTTGCGCAGGGGAGAGTACGACGTTTTAGTGGGTATTAACCTATTACGTGAAGGTCTAGATTTACCAGAAGTTTCTTTGGTAGCAATTTTGGATGCAGATAAAGAGGGATTTTTACGGTCACGAACTTCAATGATTCAAACAATGGGCAGAGGTGCTCGCCACGTCGAAGGTCATGCAATTTTGTACGCAGACAGAATGACCGGCTCCATGAAAAACGCGATTGAAGAAACATTGCGCAGAAGAAAAACACAGATTCAGTATAATCTTGATCATGGTATTGACCCACAAACCATTATCAAACCTATTCGAGAAAAACTGATCCAACAACAAAGTCAAAAAAAGAAGAAAAAAGGTTCTGGGCTTGATCCTGAGTCAGAAGATCACAAAATGATTGTTAGCCTGAATAAAGGCGAACAAATTGATTTACTCAAGATTAAACCAGATGAACTTGCTCCAGATGACAAAATTCAGTTGAGCAAAAAACTACAACGCCGAATGAATCAAGCAGTGAAAGATATGGACTTCGAATTGGCTGCAATTATTAGAGATATTCTCAAAGAGTTAGCATAAAAATCGTTCTTCAAGTACATACTGTCTTTTTTGCTGATTTTTTGGTATACTATCCACTCGTTTCATCAAGTAAAAAAGCAAGCTGAAACGCAATAAACCAGATATTGATTATGACCACACAAGATACTATTACAATCACCGGCGCCAGAGAACATAATCTCAAAAATATCTCTGTTAAAATTCCTAAAAACAAATTGATTGTTTTTACCGGACTTTCTGGAAGTGGAAAAAGCTCTCTTGCTTTTGACACGCTTTATGCAGAAGGACAGAGACGCTATGTTGAATCTTTGAGTTCTTATGCGCGCCAGTTTTTGGGTGTTATGCACAAACCAGAGGTTGATCAAATTGATGGGCTTTCACCTGCAATTTCTATCGACCAGAAAACAACTTCACATAATCCACGTTCAACTGTGGGAACCATCACTGAAATTTATGACTATTTTAGATTATTATTTGCTCGGATCGGCAGACCACACTGTCCAAACTGTGGCAAAGAAATCGCAACTCAATCTGTTGACCAAATTGTCAACCAAATTTTAGAAGAAATCGAATTACGCAGTAGTAGTATTGCGGTTCGTATGCTGTTACTTTCACCAGTTGTGAGACAAAAAAAAGGTGAATTTTCTGGGCTTTTTGAAACTTTAAGAAAAAAAGGATACTTACGTGCACAAATCGATAATCGCATGTACTCATTTGACGAAGATTTAACTCTTATCAAAACCAATAAACATGATGTAAATGTTGTTATTGATCGTGTTGTAGCTTCAAAACAACAATTACGAAATGCTGAAGAAAGAAAAACACTTCGTAGTAGAATTGCGACTTCAGTTGAAGAATCACTCAAACTTGCAGATGGACTTGTTATTGCTTGCTTCATCGAAGACGACTCATTAGAATTCCCAGAAAATCCAACAAACTTGACCAACAAGTTATTTAGCGAAAAACGAGCGTGTAGTGACTGTGGTATTTCTATCTCAGAAATTGAACCAAGACTATTTTCTTTTAATTCACCACAAGGTGCCTGTGAAACTTGTAATGGCTTGGGGACACTGCAAAAAATTGATATTCAGAAAATCGTAGCGCCGAGCTTAACCTTAAGCGAAGGCGCAATTATTCCATTCGCTCGTATGATGAGTAGCGATACTTGGTGGTCAAGATTGGTCCACAAAGTTGTTGAAACTGCTGGCTACGATTTCAGAAAAACTCTTTATGAAGAAATGGATGAAGCAACTCAAAACTTACTGTTATACGGTAGTGACCTGGTATATAGAGTAGAGGGCGAGAATCGTTTCGGCAAAGAAACCATTATTCACGAACAATTCGAGGGTTTTATCAAAAATCTTGAACGCCGCTATCATGAAACAGATTCAGAATTTATCAGAAAAGAAATTGGTCAATACATGCACAAACAAATTTGTCCTGCTTGTACCGGTGATCGTCTCAAAAAAGAGGCTTTGAGCATTCATATTGATGGCAAAAATATTGCACAAATTACCAAACTTTCAATCAAAAAAACATTGGACTGGAGTACTGCACTCAAAAACAACGAAACAACCATTACCAAAAAAGAAACCTTTATCGCAGAAACAATTTTAAAAGAAATTATTACTCGTCTTGGGTTTTTGAATTCTGTTGGTTTAAATTATTTAACGCTCAATAGAGAAGCTTCAAGTTTAGCTGGTGGAGAAGCGCAGAGAATTCGCTTGGCTTCACAAATTGGTACAGGTCTGACCGGGGTGCTGTATATTTTGGATGAACCTACAATTGGTTTGCACCAACGCGACAACCACCAACTCATTGATACCCTCAAAAACCTTCAAGAAAAAGGCAATACTGTGATTGTGGTAGAGCATGACCGCGATGTCATGTTGGCTGCTGATTTTGTCCTAGATATTGGACCAAAAGCTGGCGTGCATGGTGGAGAAATTGTTGCTATGGGAACCCCACAAGAAATTATGGACAACCCAAAATCTATTACTGGCAGATACTTAGCAAGAAAAAAAAGTATCACTCGCAAAAAAGCTACAACTGAAAGAACCGTTGTCAGCGAAGATGCAGTTGTGAAACATTCAAGTATTAAAGTGACCGGCGCGTCTCATCATAATTTAAAAAATGTTGATGTTGAGTTCCCATTAGGAAAATTAGTTTGTATCACGGGTATTTCTGGTTCCGGAAAATCAACTTTATTACATGACACTCTCTATACCCACGTTGCAAAACACTTAGGCAAAGCAACCAAACGCATGACTGGTGAAATTGACACCATTACCGTTCCAGAAGAGGTCAAACGAATTACTTTAATTGATCAAAGTCCAATTGGCAAAACTCCACGATCAAATCCTGCTACGTACACAAAAATTTTTGACATCATTAGAACCATTTTTGCTAACACCAAAGACGCACAAATGCGTGGCTACAAATCTGGCAGATTTAGTTTCAACGTTAAAGGTGGTAGATGCGAGGCATGCCAAGGTGATGGACAAATCAAAATTGAAATGCAATTTTTACCAGACGTCTACGTAACTTGTGATGTTTGTAACGGCAAACGATATAACGAAGAAACTTTAGAGGTTCGTTACAAAGAAAAAAATATTGCTGAAGTTTTGGATATGACCATTGACGATGCATCGGACTTTTTCAGAAGCCAATCATCAATTTATAAAAAAGTAAAAACATTGCAAGAAGTTGGACTTGGATATATAAAACTCGGCCAACCTGCTCCAACACTCAGTGGTGGTGAAGCACAAAGAGTGAAGTTGGCAAAAGAACTTTCAACCAGAACTTTAGACCACGTTTTGTATTTATTAGACGAACCAACAACTGGTTTGCACTTTGAAGACGTACAAAAATTGCTTCAAGTTTTAGATCAGCTTGTTCATCAGAATAACTCTGTGATTTTAATTGAACATAATTTAGACATCATCAAAAATGCTGACTGGATTATTGATTTAGGACCAGAGGGTGGAGAAAATGGTGGTGAAATTATTGCCCAAGGAACAGTTGCAAATATTTGTAACAATCCACACTCAGAAACTGGAAAATATTTAAAAGAAGAGTTGCTAGCTTCTGAAAAATAATTTTCACTCCAAATTCACACACAAAGCAGTTACAATAAAACTATGTATAAACTAAAGCAACTATTTTTTAGTTTGTTTTTTTTGCTGTGTTTCTGGCAGTTTTCTTTTGTGAATACTATTTTCGCTCAAGAAAATCCTACAAAAGAAAATTTTAATACTGCCGTAGAAACAACATACAGAGTATCAAGAGAAGGAAACACTCAGGTTTCTCATCACTTTCGAATTACAAATAAAACTCCAACAATGTACTTAAAGCAGTACGCACTTAAAAGTACCTATTTTGGCCTGCAAAATATAGTCGTTCGATCTGGAACAAAAAACATTGAACCAAACACTGTGAGTAACGAAACTGGGACAAGCATTGGCATCACTTTTGAAGATGACGTCGTTGGGCAAGGTAAAGTCAGAGAATTTTTTATTGAGTATCAAAATCCTGATCTAGCCACAATAGCTGGCAATGTACTTGAAATTCATATTCCTCAGTTAGGAGATGAAAACAGTTTCGATTCAAATCGCACAATTTTATTTACCCCAGTATATTTTTCGTTACCAGTCCGAGTAACTCCAACCCCAACTTCATCGAGTTTTATTCAAACAGAAGCTAAAACAATATTTGATCACACCAAGGGCGAATCAATCTCAGCTATCTTTGGTACAGAACAAAACTATAAAATGACCTTACGATATAATTTAGAAAACCCTTCGAGTAATCCAGGAATTGCCCAAATTGCATTGCCACCAGATACTTCTCACCAAAGGTTACATTACCACTCACTTGACCCTCTCCCAGAAGAGATAAAACAAGATACTGATGGCAACTGGATTGCTTCATATAGGATCCCAGCTTCATCTGTTACCGTTGTCCACCTCACCGCCGAAGCAAAAGTCACACTTGAACCAAATGCCGTTGTTCCCAATATTTCTGTACAAAAAAGCTACACACAAAGTGATAAATACTGGGAAAGTAATTCAAATGTAATAAAACAGAAAGCAGAGTCATTCCCAACAGCAGAGTCAATTTATAACCACGTTGTCGACAGCTTAACCTACTCAAGAAAAGAAATAACATTAGAGACACTGAACCGATATGGTGCCCTAGGAGCATTTGAAAACACCCAGGACGCTGTCTGCCAAGAATTTACAGATAGTTTCATAGCAATCGCAAGAGCAGCTAATATCCCAGCAAGAAGACTTGTAGGGTACGCATATTCCCAAAATTCTACCTTACGGCCTGCGAGCTTTGGAGGTGATATATTGCACGCATGGCCAGAATATTTTGATCAACAAAAAAATACTTGGGTTCAAATAGATCCCACCTGGGGTGACACAACTGGAGGCGTTGACTACTTTAACTTATTTGACCTTAATCATATTGTCTTTGCAATCAATGGTAACTCAAGCACCCTCCCGAATCCTGCAGGAAGTTACAAGCTCCTCACACAAGAAGAAACTAAAGACGTTGATGTTTCTATTAGTAGTACTCAATTTCCAAACATTGGACCAGAAATTTCAACCAGAATGGAACAAAAAAAATTCTTCTTTATCCCAATCCCTGGCATGTTTACAATTTCTATTACTAACGACACTGGACAAGCCTGGTATGATATACAACCACAGATCACTGCACATGACCCAAGCGTAGAAGTTGCTTTTGGAGAAAATAGTACAATACATGCACTGCTACCATTTCAGACAAAAACCTTTGATGTAACATTCTTTACCAAAGGTTTCTCTATTCCAAAACAGAGTGAAATTACGCTAAACTATGCTTGGCAAGAATCTGGGGAAAAACTATATGAACCAACCCAACAACAAATCATCAGCGGACCACAATTCGTCACCGCCCTCCAAAAACAAGAAACATACGTTTACCTGGGAGTCGGTCTTGTCGTCATTGCCCTTATCACCGGGAGTATATTGGTTTATCGACCAAAACTCGCAAGTTATCTACGTCGGCAAAGCCAAAAGGCTGAAAAACAGAGTTAGTTCCTATACAAGATTTCCGCAACTCGCTAACAAAATCAAGCAGATGGTATCTCAGGCAGTTGAGGTTAAGTTTAAAGTTCTCGAAAGCGAACTGCAAGCACTTTTAGTTGAAGCAGAACTCATTAGAACGTATCAGCCAGAATATAACACGCTACTCAAAGATGACAAAAGTCCGTTATACATCGAGATTACGAACGAACAATTTCCAAGAGTTTTAAAAGTACGGAAAAAAGAGTTGCAAAAACGTACGAGCTCTGGCACAGTTTTAGGACCTTTCCCAAGTGCATATAAAACTAACGAAGTGTTAAATATTGCCCGCAAAATCTTTCCTTGGTGTAACAAAAAATTGGTGCATGAAAACAGAAGAAATAGTCAAAACCAGCCTTGTTTTTACTACCATATAGACCTCTGTCCAGGAGCTTGTATTGGAGAAATTTCTCCAGAAAAATACCAAGAAAATATTAATAACTTGATTCTGTTCTTAAAGGGCAAGAAGAAAACAGTGACTAAAATCTTGCAAGAAAAAATGGCACAGGCCATTGAAAGTCAAAATTACGAAGAGGCAGCAATTGTTCGTGATCAACTCAAAATAATTGCAGAAGTAACCAGTAAACAACATAAACTCAAACCGGAATTAACAACCGCAGGACTCAAAGAGAGAATTAGTGAAGATGGCATTATTTATCTACAAAAAATCTTGTCACAATACTTGGGACTTCCAAAACAACTACCGCTTACCAGAATTGAGGGCTTCGACGTAAGCAATATTCAAGGAACTAACCCTGCTGTTTCTATGGTCACTTTTACTGATGGCCAAGCAGATACAGATGAATATCGTATTTTTAATATTAAAACACTCAATACTCCCAACGATTTTCATATGTTAGCAGAAGCGCTGACAAGAAGACAAAATCACAAAGAGTGGGGCATACCAAATCTAGTTTTGATTGACGGAGGCAAAGGTCAGGTAAGATCAGTCTTAAAAGTTTGGGAATGGTATGTTCCTGTGATTGGAATTGCTAAAAATCCAGACAGATTGGTTTTACCGTACAAAGATCTGCAAGACAACAACAAACTCAAATACCACCTAGTTACTCTTGACCAGTCACACCCCACTTTGAAACTGATTCAACAAATTAGAGATGAATCGCATCGGTTTGCCCAAAAACAACACAAAAAGAAACGACTTTCCGCCATGTTTGAGTAAGTTAAATAATATAAAAAAATTGACTTTTCGCTCTAATATTTCTATACTGAGTCATATGTTACGAGCAATTTTAATTACAGCATTTACTTTGGGAACACTCGCATGGGCACTCCCAACTGTTGGATTTTCCAGCTTAGCAACCCTCATCATAGCTAGTGTAGTGCTTACGATACTGTACTCACTCATACGTCCTATACTGAAACTATTATTTTTGCCTATTAATGTTATTACTCTTGGACTTTTCTCAGGATTTATTAACATTTTTCTACTCTGGCTTGCAACGTACTTAGTTCCAGGCTTCCACATTCAAGAGATGGTTATTTTTGGAACACATTTGTCCCAATTTTGGTCTCTTGTGTTTGTTTCGATTCTCCTTGGCTTTATCCACGGGGCAATCAGCAAAATTCTTTGATTTAAGGTATAATATACTCATGAAAACTCGTTATTTGTTAGCAGTAATGTTTTTTGTGTGCTTCAGTGTCAGTAGCTTGTTTTGGCGTGCAGAAAATTCATTCGCCGTCACACTTGAAAACGCAGAAATTATTGCAAATATTGACTCAACTGCAACGACAGAAGCAGCTGCCACAGACTCGTCAAAATTAGCCACACCATCTGCTGAAATTGTAGAAAAAATCCAAGAAAAAAAAGACCAAGACATTACTGAACCAGGTGGTAAACAAAAAAGTAGACTAGAAGCATATCTAGACGAAAACCCACCTGGAAAACTCAACTGGAACAACTTCCTGCAACACGCTATCAGACAAGCCGTCTCAAATGGCTTACCAGTCAACGTGTTGGTGTTGTTGTTACTGTTCCCTATGATTGCCTCATTTATCGCCGCTTCAAGACACATTATCGGTTTGAGAGGTTTTGGTATTTATATTCCAGCAGTACTTTCAGTGGCACTTGTTTCTACGGGCGTTATTGAAGGCCTATTAATATTTTTTGTCATTGCCTTTGTAGCAATGCTCGCAAAAAAGTTTTTGAAAACTGCTAAGCTTTCTTACCTTCCACGTACAGCACTCATGCTCTGGCTTGTCTCTATTGGTATTTTCGTTACTTTAGTTTTGGCTCCATTTGTAAAATTGAATACATTATTGAGTGTTAATATTTTTCCGATCTTAATTTTAATTTTGCTTGCTGAGAACTTTTTAGATGCTCAAGCAAAAACAAAACAATCAGAAGCATTGGCACTTACCATTGAAACAATAGGTTTAGCAGTTGTTTCTGGATTTTTACTCAAATGGGAACCATTACAACAGTTTGCACTTTCAGAGCCTGAATTGCTCATCTTTTTCTCAGGATTTATTAACATTCTGATTGGCAAGTTCATTGGCTTAAGAATTAGTGAAAGACTCAGATTTAGATCCTTAATTGAAGAGGAAGAATAAGTCCATGTCAGTAAAACCATCTCATATTCTTGGCATGAACGCCAGGTACCAGTACACTAAAATGAACCCTAACTCAGCAAAAAGTTATGGTTTTTCGAAACTAAAAACCAAGGAACTGCTTGTTGACCATAACATTCCAACTGCTCAGGTGTACCATGTCTTCTCAGCACCCCAAGATTTAGACACCATCAACTGGGACACCATTCCCGTACCTTTTGTTGTAAAACCAGCAAGTGGAAGTGCCGGAAAAGGCATCTGGGTTATCACAAAAAAACTTGCCAACAAACCTCAGTGGAAACTTTCTACTGGCACAAGTATCACAGAAGATGATTTATATTTTCATGTAAATAACATCCTTGATGGTGAGTTTAGTACCTGGGGCAGTACTCACAAGGCAATCTTAGAAGAAATGATCCCAGCTCATCCTGATCTCAGCAAGTATTCATATAAAGGAACACCAGACATTCGTGTAGTCGTTTTTAACTCAGTTCCAATTATGGCGATGGCTCGTATTCCAACCAAAGAATCAGAAGGAAAAGCAAACTTAGATCAAGGCGCAATCGGACTTGGAATTGACATGGCAACAGGCCTTACTACATATGGTGTGAAAGGTAAAAAAGAAAAAATCACGCATTTTCCTGGCACGAAAAAGAAAGTTTCAGGAATCAAAATACCTCATTGGAACAAAGTCCTAGAAACTGCAGTAAGAGCTGCAAATGTAGCTGGCTACAAGTTTATGGGCGCAGATATATTTATTCATCCAGAAAAAGGCCCAATGATTGTTGAGCTAAATGGCTATCCTGGTCTTTCAATTCAGATCTGTAATAGAGCTGGACTCAAAAGAAGAATCGAAAGAGTAGAGGGGCTCGAAATTACCAGTCCTAAACACGGCGTCAAAGTATCTCAGGCATTATTTGCACATACTTTTACAGACCAAATGAAACTCGATACCGGATTACAAGTTATCTCAACACAACCAACAATCCTTGTGTACGATGAAGACAAAAAAGAGCATGAGACAGAAACACTCGTAAATACTGGAAGATATAGAAGTGCTATCAGTGAAAAATACGCTCATGATTTGGGCTTATTCGATATTGATGATCTTTTATGGAGACAACAAGAGTTAATTGAAGGAAAAGTTCCAGTCATTGAAGTCAAACTAAAAATCAGAGAAAGAAAAATCACTACTGCAATGATTGTTGTGAAAAAACTAAATAAATCAAAACACAAAATTGAGCTTGGTCGCAAAGATTTACAAGGATTTCTTGTTGGCGATGAACAAGTAGAATAACTTTACTATGTCTTTTTTATCTAACCTCATTCCAACAAATCTCAATGAAGAAAAAGCAAAATTTTTTGCTGACCAAACATATAATCCCCAATTTATTTATAGTGAACCAATAGATCAAGAGAAATTAGTCAGTCCTGGAATGCCTAAACAAAAATACTTACAGCTTGCACAAAATACTTTAAAAAAAGCATATTTTAATACAACTGAAACTGAGCTATTTTTAATAGAAGGACCAACCATTTCACAAAAAGAAGTCGAGGAGAAAATCAAGACTTTTTTACAAATGCACCAGCTAGAAAAAAGATTTAAAGTAAGCTGGTCTTCTTCATATGTTTCAAGAGCAACGATAACTTCAGATCTCATAAAACTTCGTCTTCCAGTTGATTTTAGAAAAGAAGGGTTGCTTGGTATGCTGTACCACGAGATTGGCACACATGCACTCAGAAGACTCAACTACGAACAACAACCCTGGTACAAAAAAAAGAAAAGATATGGTTTTGGGGATTACCTAAAAACAGAGGAAGGTTTGGCAACATTGCACGCTATGCTCCCTCATACAAATAAATCTGCATTTGTCTCAGCAATTCGTTATGTTGCAGTCGAAAAAGCACAAACAAGCTCATTTGCAGAAACCTGGGACTATCTCAAACAATATATCGATGACCTTGAACGCAGATGGATGGTAACACTGCGCCAGAAAAGAGGTCTTGAAGACACAAGTAAACCAGGCGGCTACACAAAAGATTTGGTCTATTTTGAAGGAATGGTACAAACATATAAATGGTTGGAGAAAAATAACTTTGATATTACTAGACTCTATTACGGAAAAATTGCAGCAGAAGATGTTTCAAAAGCAGTTGCAATAGATCCTCATTTCAAACCAGCACTACCAAGCTTCTTTACAACAAACCCAGAAAAATACGCACAAGAAATTAAAAAAATAGGAGAAGCCAACGAACTATAAATAAGGTTGAAAAATATGAAAAAAATTCTTTTCTTAGTAAAAAAACATCAATATCAACACGAACCACTAT
This sequence comes from uncultured Pseudomonadales bacterium, assembly GCA_964509285.1. Lineage (GTDB taxonomy): Bacteria > Patescibacteriota > Microgenomatia > UBA1400 > PJMF01 > VFLK01. The sequence goes on along the minus strand of CAZDWQ010000004.1, from coordinate 15,095 downwards.
TCATAGAGGCTGCAAAAAGTCTCGACATAGAATTAGTTGTTCAAACATATGATGAAATGGTAATCCAGTTTCAAAAAGATCAACATACAATTTGGTTAGGCGAACATAATTTACTTGATTTTGATTTGGTGTTCTTTAGAACTGTGGGAGAGTATATTGAACAGGAAACACTCATCTCTGAGTATTGTTTGCAACATCAAATTCCCGTAGTTGATTCAGTGTTTCAACACAATAAACCTTGGATCGACAAGAAAAGCTTTGAATATCAAAGATTGATGAGCCAGAATATCCCTGTTATTGATAGTTTCTTTGTCAGCAAGCAATCATTCAGTAAAATTCAAAATCAGATAGAGTACCCTCTTATCGCAAAAATTACAGGAGGCTCAAAAGGTGATGGCGTATACAAATGTAACTCAGAAGCAGAACTACTTGCTACTTTCGACAGCGAAAAACAACCACTGCTAATCCAAAAATATATACCAAATACTGGTGATTTGCGTGTCTTTATTGTCGGCAATTCTGTTTTGGGTGCTATAAAAAGAACCAGCTCAAATACAACTGAATTCAGAAATAATGTTTCACTCGGGGGCTCGGCTCAAGCTCATACTCTCACTGATGCTGAAACCCAGTTAGCTCTGAGAGCTGCACGGGCATTGCAATATGAAATCGCTGGGGTAGATATCATTACAGATACTAATGGCAACTTATTTATTATGGAAGTTAATCGCGCCCCACAATTTACTGGATTTATGGAAACAACAAAAATTGATGTTCCTTACAAAATTGTTGAATTCTTAGCTAGCAAGATATGATTATTCCCGTCTGGAAAAAAGTTGGCGAGTCAACTCATCTATTGGCACAAGAAATTGGCAAATTAATTGCTAAAAACACCGGAAATCCAGAACACTTAAAAGCAACACATACTGGCACCTTAGACCCAATGGCAGAAGGAGTTGTCGTCATTCTCACTGGAGGAGATAGATTGAAAAAATCAGAATATGGTGATGATTTAAAAACCTACGAATTTGAAATTATTTTTGGCTGTTCAACAGACAGTCATGACCTATTAGGTTTAACTCAAGAAGTTGCAACAGAGCAACTAGATACTGAAAAAATATCCCAGCTAATCTCAAAGGAATTGCCACATTTTCTTGGAAAACAAAAACAAGTACAACCAACATTTTCTGCACAAAGAGTGAATGGCAAATCTGGTTTTGACCTTGCCAAAAAAAATCAAACATTTAAGCAATCAAACAATGACATAGAGATCCATTCAATTACCATTCGCGAAAAATCAGAAATAAATCTAGATACCCTTGAAAAAAGTCTAATTGAAAAAATCAATTTCGTTGACAGCAACTTCAGACAAGCAGAAATTATTGCACAGTGGGAAAAAACGATAGAACAACTCAAAAAAAATTCCATTTCAAAATTACCGATACTAAAACTAGAAGCAACAGTCTCTAAAAGAACATACATCAGAGCCATCACCAGAGACCTTGCACAAAAAGTTGGTGTCCCTGCAACAACTTTTTCTATTATCCGTACAAAAAATGCTGGATTTGACAAGAAAAGCTGTCAAAATCTGCTATAATATAGGACTTATGAAAAAAGTAGCACTCGGCATGAGTGGCGGAGTTGATTCTTCAGTCTGCGCACACTTACTACTCGAACAAGGATATGACGTCACTGGAGTATACCTTGAGTGTTGGCGTGCTCCAGGTTGTAGAAGCGAAGAAGATCGTAAAGATGCACTCAAAGTTGCCCTTGAACTCGGCATTCCTTTCAAAGTTTTGGATTTCAAACAAGAGTATCGCGATACAGTGGTCGAATATTTTTTCAAAGAATATGAAACGGGCAGAACTCCAAATCCAGACGTAATGTGCAATAAAGAAATTAAATTTGGCATGTTTTATGATTGGGCAATCGGGGAAGGTTTCGATTTTGTAGCAACTGGTCATTATGCAAAAATTACTGAAGTAAAAACTGAAAATGGCACTACTACCAAACAACTCGCAATTCCAAAAGACGCACATAAAGATCAAACGTACTTTCTCTATTTGTTAAACGAAAATCAAATACAACACACACTTTTTCCACTGCAAGATTTTTTGAAATCAGAAGTGAGAGCAGAAGCAGAAAAACGCAAGCTTCACGTCTCTAACAAAAAAGATTCTGTCGGAATTTGTTTTATTGGCGATATTAATGTTCATAATTTTTTGAAAGAACGACTCGGAGAAAATCCTGGAGAAGTTGTTGATACTGCGGGAAATATCATTGGCTCACACAAGGGTTTGTGGTTTTATACTGTGGGCCAAAGAAATGGGTTTCAAATTAATGCAAAAACCGTAATCAAAATGGACGATGGCACTACAATAGATAAGCATAACATTCCACCATTTTATGTAATTAGAAAAAATCCAGAAAAAAACCAGCTTGTAGTTGGCTTTGGACATGAAACTTTGACTAATACATTTGAAGTCAGAGATATGCATTGGATTGTTGCTGAAAACAAGAAGCTTGCTCTACTCACTAGTAACGACACAGAACACAAAACTGAATTATTCGTCAGAATTCGCCACACTGGAGAGTTGCTCAAATGTGGGCTTGAGATCGCTGAGAATAATAAGAACTACAACGTAAAACTAATTCAGCCAACCAAAGGTATTGCTGAAGGCCAATCTGCTGTGTTTTATGAGAAAATCAGCACTGAAGCTGGTACCGAAATGATTTGTTTGGGTGGGGGAATAATCTTTTGATTCCCCCTTTGACATATACTCCTGGTATATGCTAGAATACTAATCTTCAAAGATAAAGTCCTGACAAGGATACTAATCTCCAAAAACTTCCAAATCTTGGGAGTTTACAAAAAAAGTAACAAGAACTATACTATCGTTCTTGTGTTTTTCGTGCCGCAAATACGCAGCATGAAAACAAGATGAACATTAACAAGTTAAGAGAACGATTTACATTTATAGCTAAATGTAAATCATTGACAAATATCTGATATAAACATGGTGATAGAACTGAAAACAAATAGATCGACTTAAATTATTAAGTGGATTGTACAGTAATATCCCAATTTATTGATGATGTTACAACATACATATATGTATATATATTATGTGTACAATCCGTTAATTTTTTAATAAATCTAAATAAAATATATAGAGCCTAAGATTATCTTCTCGCAAGAGAAGATAATTTCAAACTTTTTTTGAGAGTTTGATCCTGGCTCAGGATGAACGCTGGCGGTGTGCCTTAAGCATGCAAGTCGAACGATAAGCTTCCTTCGGGAAGTAGACAGTGGCAGACGGGTGAGTAACACGTAGGAATCTACCTGAATGTGGGGGATAGCCAACCGAAAGGTTGGGTAATACCGCATACTCCCTCCGGGGAAAAGAATTTATTCGCATTCAGAGGAGCCTGCGGGCTATCAGTTAGTTGGTGGGGTAATGGCCTACCAAGACGATGACGGCTAGCCGATGTGAGAGCATGATCGGCCACAAGGTTACTGAGACACGGAACCTACACCTACGGGTGGCAGCAACTGGGAATATTGCGCAATGGACGAAAGTCTGACGCAGCGACACCGCGTGCAGGAAGAAGCTCTTCGGAGCGTAAACTGCTGTGGCAGGGGAGGAAATTTTGACCGTACCCTGCTAGAAAGCACCAGCTAACCACGTGCCAGAAGCTTCGGTAATACGTGGGGTGCAAGCGTTATCCGGATTTATTGGGCGTAAAGGGTCCGTCGGCGTCCTTAATAGTCGCTTGTTTAAGCCTGAGGCTCAACTTCAGAAAGGCAATCGATACTATAAGGATAGAGTCTGTTCGAGGAAACTAGAATTCTTGGTGGAGGGGTGAAATCCGTAGATATCAAGAGGAATACCATGCGCGAAGGCAGGCTCCTAGGACATGACTGACGCTCAGAGACGAAAGCTTGGGTAGCAAAAGGGATTAGAGACCCCTGTAGTCCAAGCCGTAAACACTCCTTGCTAGTTGTTTCACTCTTGAAGTGGGATGACGTAAGCTAACGCGTTAAGCAAGGCGCCTGGGGAGTACGACCGCAAGGTTAAAACTCAAAGGAATTGACGGGGGAGCGCACAACCGGTGGAGCATGTGGTTTAATTCGATACGAAGCGAAAAACCTTACCCGGATTTGACATGTACCTGCACGGTTATGGAAACATAGCCTTCTTCGAGAGTGGTACACAGGTGATGCATGGCTGTCGTCAGCTCGTGTCGTGAGACGTCCACTTAAGTGTGGTAACGAGCGCAACCCTTATTCTGTGTTACAAGTGTCACAGAAGACTGCCCTAGTTATACTAGGGAGGAAGGAGAGGATGACGTCAAGTCAGCATGTCCCTTACATCCGGGGCAACACACATCCTACAATGGAGCCGACAATGGGTAGCGACGAGGTAACTCTGAGCCAATCCTACAAACGGCCCCTCAATTCGGATTGAGGGCTGCAATTCGCCCTCATGAAGCCGGAATCGGTAGTAATCGCAAATCAGCAGGTTGCGGTGAATACGTTCTCGCTCCTTGTACACACTGCCCGTCAAGCCAGCAAAGTCAGCAACGCCCGAAGCGGGAGACCATAACTCGTAAGAGAGTGGCCCCTCTACGGCGAGGTTGGCGATGAGGACTAAGTCGTAACAAGGTATCCGTACTGGAAGGTGCGGATGGATCACCTCCTTTCTAAGGAGATGGGTAGGAGTATCACGACCTCCCATTCCCGTTTTGTAGCAATACGAAACGAATTACCTTCAAAATCCTGAGACCACCATATCCAGGTCGGCTCTATCACCATGTTTGGACCAGAATTTGTCTTTCTCTTAACTTAAAACGTTCGTATCATATAGAAACCACCATAACTCGGTGGTTTTTTTGTATTTGAATGATATAATAGCGATCTAAACAGATCAATATATGTCAACAAGCGCCGAAAAATTACTAGACTTACAAAATTTGATTAAAGAAATTAGAAGTAACCAAGAACTAATAAGTTTTTTGGATGCAATGGGGTTCTTTGCGCTGGTAGAATTCCTTGAAAAGGCGTACCAAACTGGAGTTGCAGTTACTGCGAACCTCGAAGCTCATATCGGAGCTCTGTTTGAAAAATTCAGAATGATGTTTGAATTAAGAAAAAAAATACAGCAGAATACGCTGACAGCTTTCTTACCTACTTAGTTTCCCAACTTTAAAAAACAATGTTATACTGGGTTTAACTATGTCAAAAATCACTGGTAGTTTCTTAGTATTAGTATTTGTGATTATCTTTTCTTCTATCATTTATATTTGGAAAGCCGATAGTGAGAAAAGAACTCTCGAATCGCAATTAGAGTCCCAGCAAGAACAAATTGCCGCTCTTGAATCTCAACTAGAACTCCAAACAACTCCAGCAACAATAGTAACCACTGGCGAAGTACAAGGGACAACGACCTCCACCGGAAAAATAACTGGCTCAGTTACACTTTCAAACCCAACTGAGACTGAAGCCGTCGTGGTCTGCCTAAATGAGATTCGCAATAACCAAGAAACGTGTATCGATTTTATCCTCGAAGCTACAAAAAAGATGTATGAGTTTACCTTTGATGTTCCCCAGGGAACGTACGAAGTGTATGCCATGCTTCCTCCAGCAGAAACCAAGGTCTTTTATAGTGAAGTAAGTACCTGCGATGAGTCAGGAGACTGTACTTCAAATGCAGAAAAGAAACGCTTGCTCAAAGTCAACCAAGAAGAGACCCAATCTGACATTGATATTTACCTCTAAATTTGGCATCAAATCACATCAATAGAGATCAAAGTATTGCAGAAATAGGCTAAATTAGCCTGGTACAGAGCCAAATTTTTTCAACAACAACATTTAGCAATCATTTATTGAGACTGCTAATTATGATTCCAAAACAAATCCCTACTATAAAGTATCAAAAATAAAAAATGTATTTGTGCATTTTTAGCAGTGATATGATAAAATATGTTTCTGTTGCAGATGAAAATCTGTTTAAATATATGGGTGTATAGCTCAGCTGGTTAGAGCGCAGTCCTGATAAGACTGAGGTCCATCGTTCGAGTCGATGTACACCCACTTTTATTTTTAACACAAATATCGATTTCCCCCTTGAAATTTAGCAATCAAAACAATAGAATGCTAAACGTATGACAGATAAAACTGAAAAAACAAAACAACCAGAAAAAGAAGCAGACATTCAAACCATAAAACAGGATGAAAATCGGGGCGAGATTCAACAAGACCCAGACAAATCAAAAACCTTGGTCCTAGATGGAATTCCAATTAGAGAAGGCTTGCTGTTCCCAAGCACTGAATCTGTACTTTCATTCGGCAGACAACTTTCACTCAACGCCGTCAAGAACTTAGGCACTAGTAAAAAAACTGTGGTACTCATCTCTCAAAAAGATCCGCAAGTAAACCTTCCAGAAGCGAAAGATTTATACGAAGTTGGTACACTCGCTATTGTTGAGAAAAAGCTTGAAAGCGACGATAACATCAATGCACTCGTCAAAGGTATTGGCAGAGTCAAAATTATTCGATTTGTCTCAACCTCACCAAAACTTGTCGTAGAAGTTGAAAAACTAGAAGAAACAGAAGAAAACGCAGAAGAGAATAAAGCACTTGTTACCCACCTCCAAAACGAGTTCAGAAAAGCTGTTCACATGGGCAAACCAGTTGAGTTTTTAAGCTTCATGAAGCTTATGGGTGGCGTTACCAACGGGGAATTAGTTGATCAAATTTCTAGCACCCTGACAATTAAGACAGAAGAGAAGCAGGAACTACTTGAAACTTTAGACGTTACCCAACGTCTAAAAATGGTCTTGTCCCATCTTGCCCATGAAATTAAAGTGCTTGAAATTGAAAAAGATGTCGTCCATAAAACCCAAGAAAAATTTGATAAGCACATGCGCGAGAGCATTTTGCGTGAACGCTTGAAGACTATTCAAAAAGAGTTAGGTGATATCGATGACGAGGAAGAAGCAGCTGACGAATACCAACTACGCTTAGGAAAACTCAAATTAGTTCCAGACCTTCTCACTAAAGTTAAAAAAGAAATCAAGCGTCTCAGAACCATGTCTCAAAATAACCCAGAGTCTGGATATGTCAGAAGTTGGCTTGATACTGTTTTTGAACTTCCTTGGAGTAAATACTCAAAATCGATTCTTGAAATTGAAAAAGCCCAAAAAATTCTAGACGAGAACCATTTTGGTCTTGAAGAAGTCAAAGACAGAATCTTGGAGTACATTGCCGTTTTGACCTTAAAACAAAAAAACAGCAAAAAAGAAGACCAGAGTTTGCCAACCATTTTATGTTTTGTTGGACCTCCAGGTGTTGGTAAGACAAGTATTGGAAAATCTATCGCACAAGCCTTGGGTAGAAAATTCATTAAAGTTTCTCTGGGTGGTATTAAAGATGAATCAGAAATTCGAGGGCACAGACGTACTTATGTTGGAGCTATGCCAGGAAAAATCATCAATGGAATGAAGCAAGCAAAAACTATGAACCCTGTTTTTATGCTTGATGAAATCGATAAAATTGGCTCTGACTATAAAGGCGACCCTTCCGCAGCATTACTAGAAGCGCTCGACCCTGAACAAAACTTTGGGTTTGAAGACCACTACCTCGATATGCCATTTGACCTTTCTCAGGTAATTTTTATTACAACTGCAAATGCACTCGATACTATCCCACCAGCTTTACGAGATCGTTTAGAAATTATTAGATACTCTGGCTATACCTGGGAAGAAAAGTTCCATATTGGTAAAGACTACCTCTTTGAAAAAGTTCTGAAGGCTAACGGACTCACAAAGAAACAAATTAGCATTACAGATACCGCAATTAACACAATTATCCATCGATACACTCGTGAAGCTGGAGTTCGTTCATTAGAGAGAACACTTAGTAGCATCATGAGAAAAGCAGCCAAAGAGATTATTTCTCACTCAAAGAAAAAATCTGTTGCGGTTGATGAAAAAATTATTCGAGAGTACTTAGGTCCAGAAAGATTCGACATTGAAACTGCAGAAAAAACAGATATCGTTGGTCAAGCAACTGGCCTTGCCTGGACCTCTGTTGGCGGAGAAGTTTTGTTTATTGAAGTAGCCTTAACTCCAGGAAAAGGAGTCATTCAGCTTACTGGAAAATTGGGCGATGTCATGAAAGAATCCGCTCAAGCCGCATACACATACGTAAAAGCAAATCACGAGAAGTTTGGAATCCCGCTAAAGAAACTCAAAGAGACTGATGTCCACGTCCACGTTCCTGAGGGAGCTGTTCCAAAAGATGGGCCATCTGCCGGTGTCACAATGACAACCGCTATCGTTTCTGCCTTCACTGATATTCCTGTGAGAAAAGATATTGCTATGACAGGAGAAGTTACTTTGCGAGGGAGAGTACTACGAATTGGTGGACTTAAAGAAAAGAGTATCGCTGCTCATATGGCAGGAAGTAAAACAGTACTTATTCCAAAAGACAACGAGAGAGATATTGAAAAAATTCCTGAAATAGTCAAAAAAGATATCACTTTTATTCCTATTGCCGATGTTGCGCAGGTACTTGAAATAGCTCTGACAAAAAAGCTGAAACCTCTCAAACAGTAACGCTTACTCTTCGACAAGTCTATGCTACACTACTACTAGTATGAAGCGCTTATTTCTATTTCTCATTCTACTGACTGCAAGTGTATTGTTCAGTGCTTGTAACCCATTAGCAAAAAAAGTGAAATCAGGTCTCCAAGTTCAAATGACTGATGGAATTGCTGCCGCTGTATATCTTGACGAAAATTACGTTGAAAAAACTCCCTTTATTAACCGCGAGCTCAGCCCAGGTGAATATACACTCAAAATCCAACCAGATGATCCAAAACTAATTCCATACGAAACAAAAATAACGTTGCGACCAGGTCTCTTGACTGTTGTTACCTGGAAACTCGCACAAAGACCTGAGTTCAGTGGGGGAGTCATGTATGAAATGGAACCAATAAACTCAAAAAATAAATCAGAAATTTCATTTGTTACTATTCCTGATGGGGCTATTGTTTCTGTGGCTGGCAAAGAAAAAACATTTGCCCCAACTATTATTCCCGACATTACCCCTGGCCATGTTGAGTTTGAAGTAACCTTACCTTCATATGGCGTTCAAAAACATACAATTAATGCTATCCCTGGATACAGAATGGTCGTGACCGTTAAACTTGCAAAAGAAAATCTCAACGAAAAAGAAGTTGTGGTGGGGAACGTGACTTTAGAACCGCAAGCTAGTGGATCAGCAACTGCAACAACAGGCAGTACCACACCAGCACCGACCACTACACCAAAACCAACAATAGCACCAAGTCCGGCAGCAAGCGCGTCTGCAAAACAAGTACTCATTAAACCAACAAACTTTTTTGTTGCAGAAAAAGAAGTGCTCCGTGCCCGAGACTTACCAAGCTCAAGCGGAAAAGAAGTTGGCTTTGCAACTGTCGGCAATCTATATCAATACTTAGGAAAAACAGAGAACAACTGGCATAACATACAGCTTGACGGAAAATCTGGATGGGTCAGTGGACAATATGCGCAGTTGGTTCAATAAAGAATTCAAAAAAAAACTTGATTTTCACAAATCTGCATTAAAAATTGTGCTCGGAGTTTTTGGCGGTTTTTTTACATACGTTTTCTCAAAAATACTGATTATAAAACCCGATGGTGTATATATTGGTCAACCAAACTCTTGGAGCGACTGGGTTGTGCACATTAGCATTACTAATATTTTTGCAACTAAACCAATCTCAGAATGGTTTTTATATCATCCTTTTTTTGCATATGGAAAATTAACATATGGTTTTTTGGTTCATCTTATTACTGCATTTTTTATCCGAATAGGGTTCTCACTTGCTGATGCTTTTTTTATTGTTTCAATTTTGTTGCTGTTTTTCTTTTTAACTGGCCTTTACTTTTTGTACTACAACTTAAGCAACTCAAAGAAAGAATCTGTTTTAGGAATCTTCTTATTTTTTACTTCATCCGGAATGGGGATTTTTAGGCACCTAGAAACTTTAAAACTGAATGGTATTCTGCACCCAACACAAGACTACTCCAGATTTTTACAATACGATTGGCTAGCTGGAAATATTCCCGCGGCAATGATTATTCCCCAGCGTGCATTCTTTATTGGAGTTACCATAGGGGTTTGGGTACTCAATTTACTACTGTGGGGACTGGATACAACTCTCAGTAAAAAACTTGGACTTGTTACAAATACTCATCAAAAAAAATTACTTTTTTTTGCTGGGGTTTGTGCCGGAATTTTGCCGATCGCCCATATGCACAGTTTTATAGTGATCGTAATCGTCACTGCTACTATATGCATTTTTAACCGGGAAAAACTCCGGCAGTTACTAACCTACTTTATCTTACCCGCAACCATACTTTCAACAATTTTGTACTTCACGTTTGTCCATGGCGGTATTGAAATTCCAGATTTTATGAGAACTTCCCTTGGCTGGACTGCACCAAAAACCGGAAGCATTTTTAAAGATATTTTTTCCTGGATTAAAATGTGGCTCCAACTCTGGGGAACATTCTTACCAAGTGCATTATTTGCGCTCATACTTTTTAAACAAAAGCTTTCAATAAAAAAACAAACAGCAACATTTTTTGGATTTTTTACTGTTTTCATCTTGGCTAACACAATTATCTTTCAACCAACTGCCTGGGACAACACAAAACTTTTTGCTTGGGTCTATTTAGGACTTTCCATATTAGTTGCAAAACTAATTGTTAAGCTTTGGGAAACTTCTGTTCTGCAAAAATTAGCTAGCATTATTCTTATAATTACTTTGAGTACTACTGGTTTTGTTGAGCTAGCAAGAATCGCTAACTTTTCTACTAATACCTACATGCTTTCAGCAACCTCAGAAGTAGTTTTAGCTCAAAAGATTGCTGAGAATACGTCATCAAATGCTGTGTTTTTAACTAGTACTACTCATAATCACCCAATTCCACTCTGGGCAAATAGACCAATTTTTTTGGGATATTTGGGGTGGGTCAGGAACTTTGGATTTGATCATACAATACGAGAAAGACAACTACATGCAGTCTTTGGTGGTCAGTCAGAAGCTAATAAAATTATTGTAGAAAATAAAATCAGTTATATTTATGTAGGACCAAAAGAAAAATCAGAATTGAGAATTAATACTCAATATTTACAACAATTTCCAGTTGCTTTCGAAAATGAAGACACGATTGTCTACGATGTTAGACAGTTGTGGCAATAGTTACAAGCTTTGCAAAATTGTGAGCATCTAAACAAAAAGATCCAACTAAAACACCATCTGTGACTAACAAATATTCAGCAACGTTTTGATCAGTAACACTGCCACCATACAAGAATCTAACATCGCCACATAATCGTTTTACTTTTTCCATAACTTCAGCGACTTTATCAACACTCACATTGTTACCAGTACCAATAGCAGAAATAGGCTCATAGGCGTAGATACACTTTTCGGCAGAATCAGATCCAATACTTGCAATTTGTTCTTCTAAATACTCTTCATCTAAACAAACAATGGGGGTCATACCGCCATCAAGAGCTTGTGTAACTTTTTTTGCAACGATTTCAGAAGTTTCTCCAAAATATTTGCGTCTTTCTGAGTGACCAACGATAGCATAGGTAATTTGCAAACCAGCTAAGTTTGCAGTAGAAATTGCACCAGTATAACTCCCCGCTGGATATGCACTGAGATTTTGTGTAGTAAGCATCAGAGGAACACCGGCCTCTTTAATCTTATGAGAAAATTCCTCTAGTGACATGAATGAAGGAGCAACTGCGATCTCCCTTATGGCTTCATGTCCACCGAATACCTTCCAATCAACCTGACTCACAAAAGTATCAAGCCATTGGTTTGCTTCTATAATTGATTTATTAGATTTAAAATTCGCAAGTAATAATTTTTTCATAATTCAAACTCACTATATCACTAAATCAAAAGTGTATGTTAGTATGAGTTTCGTGTCAAACCTACTTGAAAAACTCAACCCCGAACAACAAGAAGCAGTAATCCATAAATCTGGACCGGCTGTTGTTTTGGCGGGAGCGGGATCGGGCAAAACCACCGTTCTGACAACTAGAGTTGCTTGGTTAATTGAAGAACAAAATGTCTCACCATTCTCGATTCTCGTGGTAACTTTTACTAATAAAGCTGCCAAAGAAATTAAAGAGAGAATCTTGCTCACAACTGGAATGCATATTCCTTGGAACGGTACGTTCCATAGTTTATGTGCAAAAATTCTCCGTATTGATGGAGAATCTGTTGGGCTTTCACAAAATTTTGTTATTTATGATTCACAAGATCAACTTTCTTTACTTAAAAACATTTATGAACAAAATAACTTTGACAAAGATGAGTTCAACATAAAAGCAGTGCAGGCAGCAATTTCTAATGCTAAAAATGAGCTACTCACCGCTGATCAATATGCAGAAATTGCAACGGGAACATTTCAAAAACATGTCGCCAAAGTATATAAAATCTATCAATATGAACTGAACAAAGCAGGGGCAGTAGACTTCGATGATTTGCTCTCAAAAACACTACAACTTTTGCAAACCAATCAAATTATTAAAGAAAAATATCAGAAAAAATTTGAGCATGTTTTGGTTGATGAGTACCAAGATACAAATAAGGCTCAATATAAATTAACTAAAATTCTTTCAACTCCACAAAATAATCTGTTTGTTGTTGGAGATTTTTGTCAAAGCATCTATGCCTGGAGAGGAGCTGACTATAAAAATATGATGCAACTCAAACAAAACTTTCCAGATATTACAGAGTATAGGTTAGAACAAAATTATCGCTCTAATCAAAACATTCTTGACGCTGCAACTCAGGTCATTTCTCTGAACAAAACTCACCCCATCTTAAAACTGTGGACTACGAAACCTCATGGCAATACCATCACAAACTATGAAGCAGATACAAACTATTCTGAAGCAAAAAAGGTTGTGCAGTATATTCGACAACACTCGTCAGAAGTTGAACTTGGAGAAATTGCAATCTTATACCGCACTAACGCGCAGTCGCGCGCTTTTGAAGAAGCCCTGATGCAAGCTGGAATTCCGTACAAATTGATTGGCGGTACAAAATTTTATGAGAGAAAAGAAGTCAAAGATGTTATTTTCTACCTCCGTTTTGCAATCAATGATTTTGATTTAGTGAGCTATCAAAGAATCTCCAAACTTGGTAAACGACGATTTGAAAAATTCCAAGCTTGGCTCAAACAATATAAGCCAGGCGAGTTGGCAACAAGTAACCCCGCTGCATTACTCAAAGATATTCTTGATATCACAGACTATTTAGAAAAGTTTAAACGTCAAACAGAGGAAAATCTTGACAGAGCTGCCAACGTTGAAGAGTTGTTAGCTGTTGCAGTTCAGTTTGAAACTACCGCGCAGTTTTTAGAAAATATTGCCCTTATTCAAGATAATGAATTTGCTGATGCAACAGTAGAAACTGATAGTAAACGCAGTGTTAATTTAATGAGCCTACACTCCGCAAAAGGCTTAGAATTTGAAGTCGTCTTTCTTGTTGGCATGGAAGAGGGCTTACTACCACACTCACGTTCATTGCTTGATAACGAACAAATGGAAGAAGAAAGAAGACTCTGTTACGTTGGAATTACTAGAGCAAAATCAAAGCTTTACCTGACATACTGCCGATCACGAGCACAATATGGCGTACCAGCAGAAACTGTTGCAAGCAGGTTTTTATTTGATATAGACGAAAATATCGTCACGCGGGAAATTGAGAAAAAACAGTACTCTCACTCGAATTCCTACGGAAAACAAAACTATCAATACTATGATAAAAAACAAAAAAAACCTACCGAGCAAAAGTCCACAAGAAGAATTATCGTTGATGATGATATCCTAGATGGAGTGATCAATGGAGACTTTGATATCGACAAACTTATTAACAGCTAGTTTGTTGATCCCACATACTAAGTCTCATGTATAATAAGTAACATATATGTTTATTCGCGCCATAAGACCTGAAGAAAAAGAAGTTTACAACCAAGCTGTAAACCACCCACTACAATCATGGGAATGGGGCGAATTCAGAAAAGCAACTGGCCTTGCAGTAGAACGAATTGGTATCTTTGACAAATCAAAATTAGTCAAGGCGTTGCAAGTTACTTTTCATCCAGTGCCAGTTTTAAATAAAAACATTGGGTATTTGCCAAAAGGCTATATGCCAGATGCAGATCAACTTGGTGCGCTCAACGCAATCGCCAAACAACACAATGCAATTTTTATTAAACTTGAGCCAAATGTAGCTAGCAAAATTGGAGCACCTTCAGCGCATAAAGACATTGCTAAGTTTTTGCTTGCTAACGGTTGCGTGCCAGGAAAACCACTTTTTACAAAATATACCTTTCAACTCGATTTAAGTCCAACAGAAGAAATTTTATTTCAAAATCTGGCTAGTAAAACTAGATACAACGTAAACCTCGCTCACAAAAAAGGAGTTCAAATTTTTGAGAACACTTCAGAAGAAGGTATTGAACAATACATACAAGTTCTTGAAGAAACAACGAAACGTCAGGGATTCTACGCACATTCACCAGACTACTTTAGAAAAATGTGGAAAGAACTGGGTGGCTCTGGCATGATACGAATATTTAATGCTACTTATGAAGGTGAAATCCTTACTTCATGGATTATGTTTGTTTTTAATGGTGTTTTGTACTACCCATATGGAGCTTCAAGAAGTAAAAACCGAGATGTCATGGCAAGCAACTTGATGATGTGGGAAATGATTCGTTTTGGAAAACAGCAAAATTGTCGTAGTTTTGATATGTGGGGTTCACTCGGACCAGAACCAAATGAGAAAGATCCGTGGTTTGGTTTTCATAAGTTTAAAAAAGGATATTCTGGAGATTTAGTAGAATTTCTAGGAACCTTTGACTATGTTGTCGATATGCCAATGTATCAACTTTTTAAAATTGGTGACTCCATTCGTTGGAAGTTACTCCGATTAAAAACAAAGGGTCTTTCCTAGAATAGCGGCATAACATGTGCTATATTCTTTGAAAGATCA
>CAZDWQ010000003.1:0-55961 GCA_964509285.1 uncultured Pseudomonadales bacterium | reverse complement strand
TATGTGCAATTATAAAAGTATATCATTCCTGCCATCTGGTTTTTCAGGTGCTATAGATACTTTCTAGTACTTTTTTGCTATTATAGTACAAATGCCGCCATCCTTAATGGACCAACCGTCAAATGCAATTGAAGAATCACTTCCTTTTGTTGAGGATGAACTTCTTGATGACCCTGAAGTTTCACAGTTACTTGGAGATATTGATAGTTCCGTCAGCTTTCTGAAAACTAGCCCAAAAGAGGAAAAAGTAAAAAACTTTCTGAGTACAGACCATTTCCTAGGAAAATTTTATGAAGAAATGGAACAACAAGAAGAAATTTCAGACTTAGAAGAAAGTGCAATCGAAATTATTAAAAACGAACTCATTAAAAAAATGGATGTTGTAAATACTATGGTTGACACTCTCATAGAGTCCCAAAGACAAAATTTAATTAGAAGAGGTCTACCAAGAGAACCTGTTGACATGGTAGCAGTTGAAATTAACCATATTACAGATGTTGTAAAAATGACTCGAAGTGTTTTCCCAACCCTGCCAATTTTGCACCTTGCTGCTGCTGCTCATGACTCATACAAATATAATACAGGTGGTAAAATGGAATTAGGCTTACATGAACTTGCGAGTACGGCGCTTGGACCATTACTTGTTGAAAAACTACTCCAAAAACACAAATCGGAACTAGAAATCGACGACAGACACATTGCTTTAATAAAAAAAATTGTACAACGAGCCATCCTTACTCACGGTACCGACGAGTTTCCTGAAAAAAATGCTACTTATTCTACAAACAACAGAATTGGAGAACTTTTTGGTTCCGTCTACCCAAAAATAACGAAGAGGTCATGGTCGCTCCTCAAAAATAATACAAGTGCCGCTGCACTTACTACTGCTGGTCTCAACTACTTAGATGCTGTTACTGGAACAAGCTATACATCATTTATTAAATACAATAACATCACAACATATTCTAATGAGTATCTTGCACGACAAGATACAACACTTACTTTCTTCTTGACACACAAAATTCTAGGTGGATTTGATAGCAATATTTCCTTAGAATCTGGTCGCCTCATACAAGCAAAAATTCAATCAAAAGAACTACAAAACATCATAACTGAAAATACAAAAGTCAGAGATATACTTTTAGCTGTAATTAATGGACAAAGAAAAAAAGTTACTAGTGAAATGAGAGGACAACGAGGAAAAGTCAGCCAACTTTTTAATGAATACAATAAACTTATAGCCAGTTTTAGTAATTTGAAAAATACAGTAATACAAGCAAAAGAAAGTGATAATCAAACAACTGACTTACAAGAAAGAAAACAGTTTGATGCTCAATTAATATCTTTTATTACTTTGACACATATACTCACTACATCCCTCCAAAAATAACTACGAACATTCCCTGTGCACTCCTCACACAAGCGTCGTTAAAATCTGTATTCAACTGCGCTTCTCTATGCCCCATTGTAGATGAATCAAAGCACCACTCAATTAAAGCAGTACCTGTCTGAGCAATAAAACTGTCACCAGTAGTCATATTCTTACAATGTTGGTAAGCCAAATTTTCTGCAACTTGAGTTCCCGGATAATCTCTAATCGGTTTTGGCAAGTTATTTTGATCCTCAAAATCTTTCTTAAAACCCTCGTGATTATCAAGAGTTCCGAAGGCTAATAAATCCTGCACCCGCTTTTCTGCGTACAAACACAAATCACCATTTACATTTAGGTTGTGAACTCCGTGAGATTGACGATAACTGTTAAGTGCATTAAAAACTTCTTCATTAGAAATTGGTGGAAACTCTATTTTTGGCGACACAGAAGCTTTTGGTTGAGTGGTTTGTGAACTACTAGCTGGTTTCTTAGCAAATTCCAAACCAAGTATCTGAACCGTTACTCCTAAAGTTTCGTTATATTTTGTTTTGATAATTTTTGTTGCAAAGCCAACTTCTGTAAAATCATCTTCAAACAACGCAGCAACTTGATCTTCATTAGAAAACCATGCATCAACTACGGCATCTTCCAAAAGTGGACCAACCACCATGTTATGACTCACGTGCTCATAGTTATAATCAGCGGAATCAAGTGCTTTTTGTAGTTCTTCTGTAAACGACCGGTCCTCAATTTCAAACTCATATTTTTCTGCTTCTGCTAGTAGTTCTGCTGCCGCGGAAGCAAGTCTGTCGCTATACATAAATGGCTCAACTTCTCGCAATTCACGCTCCTTATTGAGCTTTTGCAAAATAATCTGGGTGTCTAAGCTTGGTTGTTGTGTCTGCAAAGAATCTGGAATGTACCCTGAGGCGAAATCTTCTTTATTTAAGATTCCTGCAGAGTCTAAAACATTTAAAAGTTCCTCTGGCAACTTCACTCTGTTTGTTTTTAAAAAAAATGGCAAAAGTTGCAAATTAATTCCAAGAAAAAAAAGGATCACTACAATTCTAGTAAAGTTGGAGTTTGATAAAAATTTATTTCTTTGAATTTTATGATGAACTTCACCTAAAAAATCTGAAATCTTCTTGGGCACTAAAGCAATTTTGCGCCCAATCTTTTTAATAGGTGCAAAAAAGTGCAGGACGCCAACGCGAATTTTTTTTAAACCATGAACAAATTTTTCACCGATCTTATGGTAATGCCGTCGGCTGTGGCTCAGACTAATCTTTCTCATCAAAAACTCCAGATTTTTCAAGTAATGGAATAACAATTTCCATCGGTAACCCATGAGAAAAACTACTCAAAGAACCGGCAATCGCACGTATCATATTTATGCCCTCAGGATATGCAGGACAAAACCCAGCCGACCAAGTCAAAACAGGATTATTTGCAACGTATTTTTCAATCTCTGCTTCACTGACTTCTCTAAAAATAAATGTTGATTCTGCGGTAGTTGAAAACTCAATTTTATTTTTAGGATCCAAATATGCGCAACCGGAATAACAAATTCCTTGCTTACTAGATTGTTCACGCAACATAGTTTTTGCTTCTTCTAAGTCATGGGGTTTTTCATATGCTTTACCGTTAAAAAAAGTAAAGGTGTCTCCCGCAATCACAATCGCGTCAGGATATTCACTTGAAACTTTTTGTGCTTTTGCGAGGGCAATCATCCTTGCACGATCTTTTTCTGTCAAAGCAGAAATTGCTTTTTCATCAATGTCGCTTGGGATAACCTCAAATCTAATCTTAAGTGCATCCATAAGCGCTTTTCTTTGTTTGGAGCCACTTGCTAAGATAATTTTTTGCATATATTTTGTGCTTTTTGTTTTTTATATAACTTTTACTATAAATAATTCAAAACTTTGTGATTTTAGTAGAGCGGGCGTATAATCTATCTTACTATATTAATTCGTACTCAGGTGCAAGTATTTCAAAAAATTAGAGGGAGGTGCCATGAGCGATTCGACAAATTTTAAGGAAAACCTTTGGCAAGACACTATAAATGTCAGAGACTTTCTGTATTCTAACATTACCCAATATGATGGCGATGCTTCATTTCTAGAAGGATCAACCGCAACAACCAAAAAATTGTGGGAAGAGTGCAGCAAACTGTTAGCACAGGAGCGAAAAAATGGTGGTGTTCTAGATATAGATACTAAAACAATTCCAACCGTAAATAGTCATAAAGCTGGCTATATAAATAAAAAACTCGAAAAAATTGTAGGCGTGCAAACTGATGCTCCACTCAAACGCGCTATAAAACCGTTTGGCGGTTGGAGAGTCGTTGAAAAAGCTTGTGAAGAAAATGGCTATAAACTTGATGAACGCGTTATAGAAATTTTTTCAAAATATCGCAAATCACACAACGATGGAGTTTTTGATGCCTACACCGCAGAAATGAGAAAACTGCGAGGCTCTGGTTTAATCACAGGATTGCCAGATAATTATGCTCGTGGTCGTATCATTGGTGATTATCGACGACTTGCTTTATATGGTTTAGACAGGTTGATTCAAGAAAAAGAAGCTGACAAAGAAAAATTGCTCGGCACCATGACAGATGATTTAATCAAACTTCGTGAAGAAGTCAGCGAACAAATCAGAGCATTACAAATGGTTGGAGAGATGGCACTCAGTTATGGCATTGATGTTTCAAAACCTGCACAAACAGCACAGGAAGCAATTCAATTTACCTATCTTGCATTTTTGGCAGCAGTCAAAGAACAAGATGGGGCTGCAATGAGCTTAGGAAACGTGAGTAGTTTTTTTGATGTATATATTGAGCGAGAGCTACAAAATAAAACACTCACAGAAAAACAAGCTCAAGAGTTAGTCGATCATTTTGTAATGAAGTTACGATTGGTTCGCCATTTAAGAATGGATGAATATAACCAACTCTTTGCAGGAGATCCAACTTGGGTCACCGAAGTAATTGGGGGAATGTTCAAAGATGGTAAACATAAAGTTACTAAAACTAGTTTTAGATTTTTGCAAACGTTATACAACCTAGGACCTGCTCCAGAACCAAACTTAACAATTTTGTGGCATGAGAATTTGCCAGAGGGTTTTAAAAAATTTGCCA
This sequence comes from uncultured Pseudomonadales bacterium, assembly GCA_964509285.1. Lineage (GTDB taxonomy): Bacteria > Patescibacteriota > Microgenomatia > UBA1400 > PJMF01 > VFLK01. The sequence goes on along the minus strand of CAZDWQ010000003.1, from coordinate 51,450 downwards.
GCCAAGTTTCTATTGATACTTCATCATTACAATATGAAAACGATGCACTCATGAGTGAAGCTGGTGACACCGATGACTACTGTATTGCCTGTTGCGTTTCTATGATGGAAACCGGCAAAGAAATGCAGTTTTTTGGTGCGCGCTGTAACATTGCCAAAACTTTGCTCTTGGCAATTAATGAAGGTCGTGATGAATTCACCAATACTGAAATTATTCCTGGAATCGAGCCACTTCCTGCGGGAAAACTTGACTATGTAGAAGTTTCTCGACGCTTTACTAAAGCACTTACCTATATTGCAGAAGCCTACGTGAATACCATGAATGTAATTCACTACATGCACGACAAGTATTATTACGAACGTGCACAGCTTGCTTTTATGGATACAAACATTCACAGAAATATGGCATTTGGTGCAGCTGGGTTGAGTGTTACCGCTGATTCTTTGTCAGCAATTAAATATGCAAAAGTAACTGCAGTCAGAAACGACCAAGGACTTGCCACTGAATTTAAAGTTGAGGGTGAATTCCCAATGTATGGTAATGACGATGACAAAGTTGATGACATCGCCAAAGAGTTAGTGCATGACTTCAATCAAGAATTATCAAAACACCATATTTATCGTGATGCTACTCCAACTCTTTCTGTTCTGACTATTACTTCAAATGTGGTGTATGGTAAAAAAACAGGTGCAACTCCAGACGGCAGAAAAGCGCATGAGCCATTCGCACCAGGGGCAAATCCAATGCATGGCCGAGATACATCGGGTGCGATTGCGTCACTCAACTCAGTAGCAAAAATTAACTACGATGATGCACGAGATGGTATTTCTAATACTTTTTCTGTGGTGCCAAAATCATTGGGTAGTAATAAAAAAGATCAAGTTACAAATTTGTCTGCGATGTTGGACGGCTACTTTACAAACAAAGCACACCATTTGAATGTGAATGTTTTGAACAAAGATACTTTACTCGACGCAGTTGATCATCCAGAAAAATATCCACAACTAACAATTCGTGTTTCTGGATATGCAGTCAACTTTATTAGACTAAGTAAAGAACAACAACAAGAAGTGATTGCGCGAACCTTTCACCAAACAATGTAGTTAGAATTGGGGCGCGCGGCAAAACAGCACAAAATTTGTGATTTAAAAAAACCGCGCGCCCCAAAACAAAATGCTCAAAATACACTCGCTTGAAACATTTGGCACACATGACGGCCCAGGAATTCGCTTGGTTGTTTTTACCCAAGGCTGTATGTTTCGCTGCGCCTATTGCCATAATCCAGATTCTCAACTGTGGGATAATCCAAATGCCACCCAACTTTCCGCAGAACAAATCATTGAGAAACTAGAAAAACAAAAATCATACTTAAAAAATGGTGGTGGCATTACTTTTTCTGGTGGAGAACCAACTCTGCAAGCAAAAGAACTCATTCCCATTTGCCAAAAAATTAAAAAAGCTGGGTTTCACATTACTTTGGATACCTGTGGAGCCATTCATACTGCTGAAACTCGCGAGCTCTATGACCTCTGCGACCTTGTTATGTTAGACGTAAAACACATTAATAAAGAATGGCACAAAAAAATCACCAACCAGCCAAATGATACCGTATTGTTAAATGCTCACTACCGAGAAAAAACCGGTCAAGAACTCTGGCTTCGGTATGTTCTTGTTCCTGGTTGGACAGACCAAGAGGAATACTTGGCAGAATGGGCAAAGTATTTTTCTCAGTTCAAATCAATTACAAAAGTACAAATTCTTCCCTATCATCTTTTGGGTGTTCATAAGTATAAAGAACTTGGGATACAATATAAATTAGATGGTGTTCGCGCAGCAAATGAAGCAGATGCACAGCGTGCCAAAAAAATCTTTGAAAAGTATTTAAAAAATGTAGAGATTGCGTAAAATTAGAAAGAAATATGTCCTATCAAGCTCTTTTTTATCCAGAATCGATAGCAATAATTGGTGCTTCAAGAAATATAAAAACTGTCGGTAATGATGTCGTCAAAAATTTAGTCACCCAAGGGTTTAAGGGTAATTTATATCCTGTGAATCCAAAAGCAGATATTCTGTACGGAAAAAAAGTCTACGCTACGGTAGCCGAAATCCCAGAAAAAATTGACTTAGCAATAATCGCAATTCCTGCTCAATTTGTTCCAGAAGCTCTGATGCAAGCAAACGACAAAGGTGCAACCGCCGCTATTGTTATTTCTGCAGGTTTCAAAGAAGCTGGCAACACTGAACTAGAAGAACAAGTCGCTAAAGTTTGCACTGAACGTAATATCACTTTAATTGGACCAAACTGTTTGGGAATCATCAATCCAGAAGCAAAAATGAATGCTTCGTTTGCAGGTGTCATGCCACTTGAAGGCAATGTCGCATTCGTTTCACAAAGTGGTGCATTGTGTACCGCAGTTTTGGACTATGCTATGGACTTACACATTGGTTTCTCCAAATTTATGAGCACTGGCAATAAGGCTGTTATTGATGAACTTGCACTTTTAAAATATTTTGCCACTGACGAAAAAACAAAAGTCATTGCCATGTATGTTGAGCAGCTTGAAAATGCTCCTGAACTTATCTCTGTTGTGAAACAAATTTCTTTAGGTGAAAACGCAAAACCAGTTATTATTCTTAAATCTGGCACTACACAAGAGGGCTCAAGTGCCATTGCTTCTCACACAGGTTCTTTAGCAGGTGGTGACACCGCATATGATGCACTTTTTTCTCAAGCCGGCATTATTCGTGCCAACACTATTGGCGAACTTTTTGATTATGTCCAAGTATTCTCGAAAAGCAAATTAGTACCTGTTGAAAATGTTACCATTGTTACTAATGCAGGTGGCCCAGGGGTTCTTACAACTGATGCTGTTATTAACTCAGGTCTGCATTTAGCCAAACTAGAAGAATCAACAATAACAAAATTACAAGAATTTTTACCAAAAGCAGCAAATACTCACAATCCAGTTGACGTTCTTGGAGATGCGGTTGGAGAAACATATCAAAAAACTTTAGACGTCTTAGTAAATGATGCAAATACTGATGCACTGTTAGTTTTACTTACCCCACAATCAATGACAGAAATTAGAAAAACAGCACACGCGGTTGTTCATTCACACTATTATGGCCAAAAACCAGTTCTCGCAAGTTTCATGGGTCAAGAAACAGTACACCCTGGCATGAAAATTATGCAAGAAGCTGGTGTCACGACAACAACATTCCCTGAAGCTGCTGCAAAAGCACTCGGAGTTTTTTCTCGATTCCAAAAATATTCGGTACGAGAAAAATCAGATTTCTTAACTTTCACAGATGTTGATAAACAAAAAGTTGCAGATATTTTTGCCAAAGCAAAACAAAACGGGAAAACTTCTTTCCCAGAAGCTGAGGCTTTAGAAATTTTGCGAGCATATAACTTCCCACTCCTTCAGTCTGCTCATGCAAAAAGTGCCAAAGACGCTGAAAAGATCGCTCAAAAATTTGTGACAGAGCTTGGCCCTGAAACGACGTTTGCAATGAAGATTGTCTCACAAGATATTTTGCACAAGAGCGATGTGGGTGGTGTCATGCTTGGCATCTCTGCAAAGGAAATTGCAAAAAGATCACAAGAGCTTATTGCCCGAGTTGCACAAAACAAACCAGAAGCAAAACTTGATGGAGTATTGGTTATGCAAATGGCACCAAAAAATGGAGTCGAAGTAATTTTAGGCGTTTCAAAAGCTCCAGGGCTTGGCACTATGATTATGGTCGGGCTTGGCGGTATTTATGTTGAGATTCTTAAAGATGTTAATTTTGGCTATGTACCTCTGACAAAAAATGACGTGTATAGAATGATTACAACACTCAAATCAGCAAAACTATTTGAAGGGGCTCGCGGAGCCAAACCATCAGACGTTGACCAACTCGTTGAAAGCATTGGCAGACTTGCACAACTTGTCACAGACTTTCCAGAAATCTCAGAGCTTGATATCAATCCACTCTTGGTTTTACCAAAAGGCGAAGGTGTAAAAGTTCTTGATGCTAGGATTGTTTTGTAATTTCTTGTTGCTTAATTTGTTGCTTGAGCTCTGCAATCCTAATTTCACGATTGGTCATAATATCATTAATTTTAGTTAACTCTTCAATTTGAGCTTTCATTTTTTCTTCTGCAAGTTTTTTATCTGTAATATCTGTAAACATGGTTGCAAATTCGTTTTTAACTGAAGAAAAGAAATGAACCCTAAACCATTTATTAGCTTTTGTAAAAAAAATTTCTCTGGTAAACTCCTCACTGTTAAGTGCAGATTTGCCACCAAATTCTACTAGTTCTGACAAGTTGTTCTTTAAATTTGGAACAACTATCGATGCTCGCTTGTTAATAATGTCTTTTCTTCCTAAACCTAGTATTTCTTCAAATGCTTTATTAACCAAAAGAAACTCAAAGTCAATTGGTTTGCCAGAATCGTCAACAACAATCCGCTGATTAGAAAATGCCTCGGACATATGTTCAAACAGTTGTTTTAACTGCGCCTCTACCTTCTCTGTCTGTTGCTTTAGTTTTTCAAAATCAGAGAGGTCAACAATTTGAGACAAAAGATGCTTTGCAGATCCATCTGGGTTTCTTACAAATGAAACTGAAAGCAACACGGATACAACTCTGCCACTTTTACTAATATATCTTTTTTGAGTTTGATAATGGTCAATCTTTCCATCAACCATGTCGCGAACTAAATCAACATCTTTCTGTAAATCTTCTGGGTGAGTAATATCTTGAAATTTTTTCTGTAACAACTCTTCGACGGAGTATTCAACTATCCTTGCGAAAGACTTATTTACTTTCAGCCATTTTCCTTCAAAAGATACAAATGCCATTCCAATTGCGGAACTCTCAAAAGCATCTTCAAAACCATACACTACATCTGTATGATGACTATTCACTGGTGCCACCGGCTTTTTAAAAAAATCAAACATTAAATATAGTATGGAAAAAAATAACTAAAAAAGCAAGGTGAATGGAGTAAATAAAGATAATCTATTTGCCTGTTTCTCTTACCTTCTCAAAAATTCCCATTTGTCGCATAGCAATAAAAACTTCTTGATATATTGAAAAGAGATGTTCAGCGTGTTCAGAATAGTTAGCCTCGATGCTTTTCTTAATTGCTTCTAGAAATATTTTTGGATCTTCTAAAGAAAAAGGGTTTGTTGAGGAAGGTCTGTGCATTGCTGCTTCCACTTTATCAAGCATCTCAGTAAAAGCGATCATCTTAATATCTCTCCTTAAAGATACTTCTGTTTTTGACCTCTCAATAAACACAGTAACTTCTTCTGTTGAATATATAGAAACTCCTTGAACAAAGTGATGTTGTAACCCAAGTAACGCACTTTTTGTTAATCTCTCTCCTAGTTTCGGTTCTAATGATAACAAAAATTCTTTACCAAAAACTATATGACCTTTAGAATAAAAAAAACCTATCGGAGTAGTCTCGACATTAAACCCGTTCTTATTTAAAAACGTAATTTCATTTCTGCCTAATTTTAGACATTCTCCAATCTCCTCTCGTTTACTGATATCATCTGTCTCAGACCTTGCGATTTGTCTAGCTACAATCATCGCTAATTCAATTGGCATAGAAAGAGCTTTCTCTTCCTCTAGGAACGCTGCAAGCTGCGGCTTTAATTTTTCTCTCTTCCATTTGTCTTTTGATCCAAACTTAGAAAAAATCCTTTTCAAAGGTGCAATTGAAAAAAAGCCACTATTTTTACGAAGAATTCTATTGATATCCCAAGTAGTTTTCTGTTCATCAAACACTTTTTCATTGAATAAAGCTTGCATACAAATTTCACGAACTGCTTCACCATGTTTCTTTTCTAAAATTAAGTTATTGTATATTCTAGGTACAACTGACGCAGCATGTTTAGGGTTGTAGAGTCTAGGCCCAGCTTTTCCAACATCACTTACTATAATCATGAAAATTAACTCTTGAAGAAATTCTGTTTCTTTTCCTTCATCTACTTCAAAAAATTGCAATACAGCATCTTTTACTGCGACAACAGATCGAATCATATTCAGTTCATACTTCCAGTGGCTTTTATTTTGGTCTGGATTTAGAATCGATGGCTGATGCAGTGCCTCTATTTGCACAAAAATCTCTTGTGGTAAACTTCTTACCCACATAGCATATTCTTGAGTCAAACTTTTACCTAGTTCCACAGCAAATTCTTCTTGTAAAGCTGATTCTTGTATTTTTTCTTTAGTTGGGAGATTAACGAGTTTATCTAAAAATTCTTGTACCATAAGCATGGTGTCAACAAAAGTAAGTATAAGACAAGTAAACTAATTAAAGTAGTAGGCAAAGTACTTATCTAACTGTTTTTGAGAATGTGGGTCAACTCCTGCTGCTAAAGTTTGCAAAAACTTCCGTTGTAATTCTTGTGCAAGTCTGCCAAAACCTGCATCGATCAAATGCTCTAGTGCCTGTCGTGCAAATAACATGTTAATTGTACCAGAGGTGCCAGGATTATCATAAAAAGTGCCGCAACTAATCAGTGCCCCTAAGACAGATGCTTTTGCCGCCAGTAATGATCTTTTACTATTATTTCTGCCACCTTCAAAATAAAAATACTTATCAAAATCTTTTTTCATTTTCTCAGGCCAGAACCTGTCTAACTCTTTATCTAAAATCATGTCGACTTGTCTGTTCAGTTCTGAAAGGGCCGTAGAAAAATTTCGTTTCCAACCACCATGAAAACCTCCATCGCAAGGACACTCTCTGTGCCATCTTGCCAAGTCACCATGAGGACAACTCCAAGCTGTCCTGTCAATCAATGCTCCATCTGTATAGTCAGCCTTCTCCCAAACATCTTGAATAGAGTTGAGGCCTAAAACGGCAACCCCTAAACTTGGCAAACTGTCTGTTACTAAACGCTGAAGGAACATATCGGCAAATTTTGCGTGATGACCAAATGTTTCACCATCAGTCCAACCAACTATTGGTACCGATTTTGGCAATCGTAAAATTCTTGGGCTAATAATATTTCTTGCAAACTCATCAGCATTTGATTTATCTTCAAAAGCAAATGCGGACGAGAGAGGACGGTCAAAAGGAAGCGCTAAGATTTGTGCACCATTTTTCAGTTTTAACCGGACAGGGTAATTGTCTATGTTGCCACCAGCTACTCTTAATTGTTCCGGAGCACAAATTACTCCTTTGTAGCCAACTTCAACTAAAGCTTCTAACGTATCATTATCTAAAGCTGTTTCTGGTGCCCAAAACCACTGCGGAGGAACTCCATGGGTATCTTTCTTGAACGCGTTCCAGCCCGCTTCAATTAAAAGCAATTTGTCTCTTTGGTTTAAGTCTGGCAGTAAAACGTGGAGGTACGGATCACCAACCCCTCGTGCTCTCATAGATTCCCGTAATGCGACAGACTCTCTTGGAGCAATTTTCAACATGTCATGCCGAATTGTAGTGTAAAAATCAAACGATGCTTTTTCTAATGTTCCGCTCTGTAATTGAGGAATGTAGCATTCTCTTGCGATGATCGAGTTCCAGTCTTTGTCACTAGTACGCAGACGTTTAATACGAGAATGACTCGGATAACGAGAAGGTTGATAAAAATGTTCGCCAACGACCGAGAATCTCTCTCCTGCCTTAACGCTTCTAATCATACGTCTGTACATCGTACCGTTAGTCTGATACTTTGTTAATAACTAATAAGGCTTGATGGAAACAGCAAATAAAAAGGGGTATACTCAGAGGTACTATGACAGAAAACGAAGAACAAAAACAACGAAGGTATTTCTTTAGAACACTCGAGGCAAGATCTTTGCGTTCTCGGGGACTTTCAACAGTTATTGCTGATAAATTAACAAACTTTACCAGCTCACCAAAATTTTTATTTGCAAATATACTTATCTTCGCAATCTGGATTGCAGTGAACAGCGGTGTAGTTCCTGGGTTTGTCCCATTTGACCCATATCCATTCGGCTTTTTGACAATGTCAGTTTCTCTTGAAGCAATATTTTTATCTATCTTTGTACTTGTCTCGCAAAATAGAGCCTCTCAGACTGCAACTATTAGAGATGAGTTAAATTTACGTGTGAACCTAATCGCTGAACAAGAAATCACCAAAATACTAAAAATGCAGTTGGCTTTAAATAAAAGACTCAGAGTTAAAAAAGAAATTGACGAAGAATTAGAGCGAATGATTCAAGATGTGAAAGCAAGCACACTGGAACAATCAATTCTTGAACAACTAGAACGCGCAGACCAACCACTGTTTAGATCTGTGACGAAGAAAGAAATTCCTGAATTGTTCCAAAAGTTTAGTGGGAAGAAGTAAAAAAAATGATTTCACTTGAAAATAGATACTTAAAAAAACCCGCAGAACAATTACAGGCGCAAGCTGAGGCCTTTGCAGACAACGGAGTAGAAAGTTTTTCTAACTTACAAAAAATTCTTCTAAAATATTCTGCTGAACTTGGAAAAATAGATAATCTAGACAACTTACCAACTGATTTACCTCAAGAATTAATTGATGCCATTCAGAACAATCGACAGAAATACATTGACTTTCTACGCCAAGAAAAAAAAGATGAAATCGAGTTCAGAGAACAAAACATTTTACATTACAAAAAAAATTTTCAACCAGCAATTCTTGAACTAAAAAGAAAAATTGCTCAAGGCAATTATAAAGAATTACCTGAATATCTAAATTCAGGTAGTAATGGTTCTGCATTCAAAATTGAAGTCAACGGGAAGCAGTATGCTGCAAAATTTTCAAGTTCTATCACTCAAGCCAACTTTGAAATTAAACCTTTAATTCGTGCAAAGGGGATAGATCATGTAGCACAGTTAGAAGCTTACTCATTTGAAGATGGTGTAGTAATTATGGATTTATTACCTGGGACAGATGTTACAAAATACACAACTGAAAGTGCCCCAGAATACTCTGATGCTCATATCATTCAACTTATTGAAACAGCTCGAGAACTATATGCCAATGGACTTGTCGTCGATCCAAAACCATCAAATTTTCTATATGATGAGGAATCTGGGTTCAGTATTCTTGATTTTCATCTCAGAAAAAATAGTTCCTATGCTTTAGGAGACATGATTATAGATTTAAAAACTGCACTTACTGCAAGAAAATGGCCATATATAGACTGGCAAGCACCAGATTATGACCAAAAATCAAAAGAGCAAAATATTGAAAGAAATAAGATTTACTTGCCAATGATGGTACGCTTTTTGACAATATTAGATTCAAAATTTCCCGAAATTCTTCAAGAATGGAGAGAAGAATTTGACAAAAGAGAAGCTAATCCCAGAGTCAGCCAAAACCCGTTAATAAATAGGAGTTCTATCCCAGTTGATCATCCAGAATTAGCTCCACATTTGAAAAAACTTGAAGAAATGGGATTTTAGAATTTTTCACACATGCGGTAGCTCGCAGGCCATCCGCCAGGAATTCACTTCGTTCATTCTTTGCGGAGAGCGAGGGATTCGAACCCACGGGACCCGAAAGTCACAGTTTTCAAGACTGTTGCGATTGACCACTCTGCCAGCTCTCCATCAGATCTTCAAGACATGTATTATAGCATTAATGAACTACTTTTTGCGAATAACTTTTTAGTGTACACTGGTAGATGGATGCAAGAACAAAATCCAGAATTACCAAACCAAAGAAACCAAGCTCAACCAGATCAAGCTAATCCTGGAAATTCGGCTTATTTCCCTGATTACCAAAGACCAATTCCTGAAGAACTTGTGTTTAGCTGGCAGGCTCCAAGTAGACCTTTTAAAAAACATAACCGTCAATATTTCACTACAATCACCACAATCGTTTTACTCCTTTGCTTTATCCTCTTTTTTGCAGGTCAGTTTTTACCGATCGCAGTCGTTGTTGCTGTGGCGTTTTTGTCCTATATCATGGCAACAATCCCCCCACAGACCATAACCAACTCTGTTACAACTTTTGGGGTTCGAAATGAAGAAGACCTGTATTACTGGGATGAGTTGGGCAGATTTTGGTTCGATAAAAAACATGAAGAAGAAATACTATATATTGAAGTTTCCCGTTTTCCATTTAGATTAGCCTTGCTTCTCGGAAATGAATCAAAAGAAGAACTCACAGAAATTCTGTCCGAAATTTTATTAAACCAAAGACCTCCCCTCACCGAAACTGAAAAACTTGCCAAGTGGCTTCAAAAAAAAGTTCCTCTAGATATCGATTCATAAATTCACTCTTGTTTGGTATAATACCTGGTATTGTCAATTTACTTGCACCCATAGCCCAGCTGGATAGAGCGTCTGCTTGCGGAGCAGAAGGTCGTGCGTTCGAATCGCACTGGGTGCACTTTTTGATTTAACAAGTATAGCAACTAGCAAATACAGAACATCTTATGCTTGCAGCTCTCCTCATATCCCTTAGAGAAGTTATTGAAGCAACACTTATTGTTGCCACAGTTGTTGGAATTTTAGCCAAACTCAAACAAACAGCTTTAATTAAAACTGTGGGTATTGCAACAATCGCTGCAGTTATTACCAGCATTGCACTCCTGGGCTTGGGAAGTTTCTTGGGAGTAAAAGTCCAAGAATTCTATACTGGTGAAATCGAAGAAGTCATCGAGGGTTCACTCATGATGATTTCTGCCGCATTTGTTACTTGGGCAGTTTTCTTTTTGCATGATACTTTTGGTAGAAACAAATTAAAGCTCATTAAAAAAATCAATGATACTGTAAATCAAGGTGAAAAGAATGCTATTTTTGTTTTGGTGTTTACCGCAGTACTCCGTGAAGGATTTGAAATCGTTTTATTTTTATCAACCCTCTACTTGTCAACAAATCCACAACAAATTTTCACCGGATTTTTATTTGGTTTGTTAATCGGTTTAGCATTTTGCTATATCGTATTTAAAACCACTATTAAACTGCCGATTTACTATGCATTTAGAGCTACCTCAGTTTTGTTAGTACTTTTTGCAGCAGGTTTATTTGCTCGTGGGGTACATGAATTTGCAGAGATTGGAGTCATTCCAGAATTAAGCGCCATCACTTTTGCATTCTTGCCAGAAAAAACAACTACCGCAGGGCTATTTATTAAAACAATTTTTGGTATTACTAAAAAAATGGATCTAATACAACTTGCTGTGTATTCTGGGTACATTGGGTTCATGGCCTGGTGGCTCAAATCTCAAAATCAAACCAAATCTGAATCTTCACAGTTATCTAATTAAGCAACTTAGTTGCTTAATTCAAAGCCATTGAGTATAATCTAATTACTATGACATTATTTTATATTCTTCTTGTAACTTTTATTAGTAGCTTAATTTCACTATTGGGCTCATTTTTTCTAGCTCAAAAGAGAAGCTGGCCAAAAAAATTCATTTTACAGCTTACTTCATTTGCTTCCGGGATATTACTTGCCACCTCCTTATTACACTTAGCACCAGAGGCAGTAGAAGCTCTTGATGCGAAAATCGTTTTCACCGTTATTTTCATTTCTATTATCATTTTCTTTGTTTTGGAGCGCTTAGTTCTTTGGCATCACCACCATGAAGAAGATGACTGTTGTGGGCCACACCCAAGTGCTTGGTTTGTCACTGTCGGTGACAGTGTCCATAATTTCTTGGATGGAGTTTTAATTGCTGGGACCTTTTTAGTAAACCCTTCGTTGGGATTACTCACTGCATTTGCAGTTTCTGCTCATGAAATTCCTCAGGAAATTGCTGATTTTTCTATCATGGTCGCAGGAGGTATGAAACGAAAACAAGCATTATTTCTCAACCTTATTTCTGCAATGTCTGCGGTAGTTGGTGCTTTAGTAACATACTTTTTTGCATTTTCTATTGCTTGGATCACCCCATATATTATTGCATTCAGCGTAGGTATGTTTTTATATGTTGCGCTCTCAGACCTCATTCCACAACTACACAGCCAAGGTCTCAGCAACGACAAACAAAAGTGGAACCAAATGGCTTTATTTTTCATTGGGATCACAATTATTGCTGCCATTAGTTTCTTTGTTCCAGAAATTCATTAGGCTAAGAAATTCGGAAGAATAGTATGGCAAGAACCGCGCAATTACCTAAAAAAATTATCTCACTATTAAATGACACACATCTTTTGACTGCTAGTCAAATGGTTGAAAGGTTGGCAATTTCAGGTGAAAATTACAATAAAACAAGCGTGTACAGAGCACTAGAGAAACTAGAAGCAGAACACTTAATTTGTAAAGAAAGTTTTGGTGAATCTGAGGCTCTGTATGAGTTGCGAAAAGAACACCATGACCACGCAGTCTGTACTCACTGTGACAAGATTCTTGTTGTTGCATGCAAAAGTCATGTAAAAAGAAAAATCCCTGGTTTTAAAGTTGACCACCATCATACAACAATCTATGGTTCGTGTGATAGTTGTGCAAGGAAACACTAAATTTTTCTGTATAATATGAATTTAGTCTGAAACTCAATTGGAGGGATGCCGGAGCGGTTGAACGGCCAGCTCTCGAAAAGCTTGGGGGACGCAAGTCTCACGGGGGTTCGAAACCCCCTCCCTCCGCATATCCAAAAAACGGACCCGCAGTCACAAATACTACCGCACTTTCACATACCGTTCCGCATGTTTTTTACTTTTACTCTTTGTGATCGCCGAAAAAATCCCATTCCAGTCTCCTTTGTTCTCACCAGAAAACTGCGACGGATAATTTTCGATCAAATATATATTTCTTTTATTCCTTAACTTTTTTGACAGTTGAAGCTTGCGATCTGCTTGGCTTTCTTTCGAAGTCCATAAATACAATTCTGGCCGCTGCGCTTGCGCTTTTGATTCTGGCATAAAATGTTTTACATCTGCAGCTGCCCCTACAAACTTCGCAACTTTTCCGGCAATATTATGATCGGGATGGTCAAAAAATGGCGTCGTTTCATTTGGATCAAAAGAAAAAATTGCATCAGCGTTCAAATTACGAATAATTGGCAACACAGCTTTCACTAGTTCTTCAAAAGGAATAAACGGCAACTGCAAATCAGGAAAGCTCAGCATCGTCAAACTGGCACCAAGGACACTCATTGCAGTTACTGCTTCTTGCCGCCTAATTTGTGCCATTTCTTGTGGTAATATGGAAGAATCTTGCGATATACCGAGCTCGCCAGCTGTGAGAAAAATAATGTGGGGACTAATTCCTGCTTTGACAAAGACAGTCTAAAACTCCAAAAAACAAAGCTTCATCGTCCGGATGAGCCAATATCAATACTGGGGTTTTGAGGTGTTCCACCTGTAATTTTTTCATACAGGTGATTATACGTAAGATCATTTTTTTTGCAATGCATGCTGTTATACTATTATTATGAGATCACCCTTTATCATTGGTGTAGCAGGCGGTAGCGGTTCTGGGAAGACAACCCTCTCTAATGAAATTCGTAAATCAGTTCCCAAAAAGTTAATCGAACATATTCCCCACGATGCCTACTATCGCGACCAATCTAAAATTCCAATGGAAAAGAGATTCCACACTAACTATGACCATCCAGATTCTCTAGAAACTAACTTACTCGTCAAACATTTGCTGCAGTTAAAAAAAGGCGTTGCAGTGGAACGCCCAACATATGATTTTACTCATCATAATCGCTCAAAAGAAACAGTTTTAGTTGAACCAAAAAAAATTATCGTGCTTGAAGGAATTTTAATCTTTGCTGATAAACAGCTGAGAGATCTAATGGACATGAAAATTTTTGTGGATACGGATGCAGACCTAAGATTAGCTCGTAGACTTGTTCGTGATGTAGCAGAAAGAGGCAGAACTTTTGAACAAGGTATCGAACAATACTTGCTCTTCACAAAACCAATGCATGAGCAATTCGTTGAACCATCAAAACGGTTTGCCGATATTATTATTCCTGAAGGAGGCTTTAACACAGTTGCAACAGAAATGATCACTTCTCAAATCGAAGCTGTTATAAAAAATTCAAGGAAAAAAACAAAATGATAAAAGTACTATTGCTAGATTTTTCTTATACTCTTTGTTTTCCAAAAACAAAAGAAAGTATTGAATCGTTAAATGGATTATATGCAGATATTATCAGGAAAAACCCCACTGCAAATCCTCTTGAAAACTTTATCATCAATCAAGAACTACTCAATTATTTGCAAACTTTGAAAACCACTCAAAAGATACATCTCTTCACCTCAGGGACTATGCATAGTGACCCAACAATAGCACAAATGCTACAACCTATTTTTGATGGGTACATTACAAGCATTGAACTGAACATGCCAAAATCATTCCCTGATACCTATAAAGTAATTGCAAATAAATTAAATACTGATCTAAAAGAAATTTTATTTATTGATGACCAGCAAAAAAATATTGAGGCTGCTACAATTGCTGGGATTCAAGCTATCCGGTTCACGAATAATATTTCTGTAATTGAAGCAATTAAAAAACACCTTACTTAATTAATTTTATTGCTGCAATCGACTAAAAAATCCCTGAAAACTACCATGCATAACGGCTATATCAGAAGTAAGTTGTAAAAGTGGTAAATACTTATAACCGCCGCCGACATATTTTTTATTTTTTTGTATTGCCCAGAAACAATACAGTGCAAATAAACCTAAAAATAGTTTTTTGCTTACTAAAAATAAAAGTACAAAAATAATATAGCGAAGAAAAATAAGAATGACTTTTGGTCGAATAATTTTTGCAAATATATCACCACGAGCAAATCTAAAAATCATGGTATAAAATTCATGTAAAGTTTTTCTTGGTTCCCAAAAGACCACTGCCCTTTGTGCAAATGAAATCTTTATTTTTTGTTTAACAAGTTTTTTTGCGAAATCATAATCTTCGTTATCACTTAGTTTTTCATCAAAACCACCCATCTCTTTAAATAATCTTTTTTCTATGAGCATTGAACGTGTTGCCGGTAAAAAGTTTTGAGGATCAATACGATCTGGCATAACTAAAACATAGGGAACAACAGCTTTTTGAAAATCGGTTTCTGGTTTTGCAGCATAATATCCTGCAATTACAGGTGCTTTTGATTCTGTATATTTGAGTACCAACGCTTTAAGCCATTTTTTTTCTAAAACACAACCGGCATCCGTAATCGCAATCAACTCATATTTTGCTAACTGGATGGCATAGTTACGACCGACACTTCTATTTCCTTTTTTTATTTTTACTTGTAAGTGAAGTTGTGGGTTTTCCTGCGAAAAGCGTTTGATTATTTTGACTGTATCATCAGTAGAACCGCCATCTACGACAAGTACCTCGTTAGGTTTAAGCGTTTGCTGTAAAATGCTCTCTAGCAAAACTCTGATCGTTTTACTTTCGTTGAGAACTGTGACTATAAGCGAAACTTTTGGCATATACATAGTATAACGTATTAGTAGTCAATGTCTCATACGTATGCTACAACTAACACTATGGAAAATAGAAAAGTCAGTGTCGGTGATATCATCATATCGCCACTTGCTAAAAAATACGTCAATGAAGTGCTAGATTCAAGCCGTCTTTCCTACGGACCTTTCTCACAAAAGTTCGAGTCTCAATTTGCCAAAATGCATGACTGTAATTTTGCAGTTTTTTCTAATAGCGGCACTGATAGTCTCAAACTTTCTCTACAAGCTTTGAAGGAACTCGGAAATTGGAACGATGGCGATGAAGTAATTGTCCCTGCGATTACTTTTATTGCCACTTCGAATATCGTTTTGATGAATAATCTCAAACCCGTTTTTGTAGACGTCAAACTAGATACATACAATATTGATCCAGAAAAAATTGAAGCAGCAATTACTCCCAAAACTAGAGCTATCATTCCAGTCCATTTGATGGGGCTTCCTTGTGATATGAAACCGATTTGGAAATTGGCTAAAAAATATAAACTGAAAATCATTGAAGATAGCTGCGAAACAATGCTTGCGGAATATGACGGCAAAAAAGTCGGCTCA
Organism: uncultured Pseudomonadales bacterium; assembly: GCA_964509285.1. GTDB lineage: Bacteria > Patescibacteriota > Microgenomatia > UBA1400 > PJMF01 > VFLK01. Next base: position 35,521 of record CAZDWQ010000003.1, on the reverse strand, counting down.
TTAAGTGATGTTGGTTGCTTCTCAACCTATGTTGCTCATTTGCTCGTCACAGGTGTTGGAGGAATTGCTACCACAAACAATAAAAAACTGGCCACAAAAATTAGAAGCTTAATGAATCACGGCAGAGATGAAGTCTACTTAACAATTGATGATGACGACAAAGCAAAAGGAAAAAAACTAGAAAATATTGTGGCCAAAAGGTTTAGCTATGTTTCTGTTGGTCATAGCGCTCGGTGTACAGAAATGGAAGCTGCCCTTGGGCTAGCACAACTACAAGAACTTGAAAAAGTTGTACAACAACGACAGATCAACGCTCAAAAAATTATTTCCGGACTTGCAGATTTGAAAGATTACTTGCAGTTAGCAGTAGTTCCGAAAGGAAAAACTCATTCATTCATGCTCTTTCCAATTCTGGTAAAAACTGAAAGAAAACAGGGTTTAATAAATCATTTAGAAAGTCATGGTATAGAAACTAGAGATTTGATGCCATTGTTAAATCAGCCAATTTACAAAAAAGTATTTGGCTCAATAGAAAAAAATTATCCGAATGCAAAAAGGATCAGAGAACATGGGTTATACATCGGATGCCATCAGTATCTAAAACAAAAAGATATTGAGTATATTATCGATACAATTCGTAATTATTTTCAAAAAAAACCAACTATTGTTACTCTCTTAGATACCCCTGCATTTGGCGGAGCTGAACAGTATGTTTGGGACTGTTCAAAAATCTTAAACAAAAATGGTCACAAAATTATAATTTTTACAAATAATGAACATGTGAAATCACGATACAAAGAATTTATCAAAAAAGATTCTTTGCACAATTTTGAAATTCATTATCTACCATATTTACTTGATGCAATCGGCGACTGGAAAGGATTTATAAAGTTCTTTCTACATGCTCCAAAAGCATGCTATTGGTTCTATAAAACGTTAAAAAAAATAAAACTACAAGAAAGAGATGTTGTGTGTCTCTTTGTCGGCTTCACTGACAGACTGCTTTTTTCTCCAATAGTGAAGTTTTTGAAATCAAAATTAATTTGGGTTGAAATTGGACCATTGCCACCAGTATTCAAAAGGAACTGGGGATTCCCAAAATTGCTTTATAAACTTACAAAAAATCTACCGGATCACTGCACCACAACATCTAAATATACACTCGCTACCATGGTAAAAGATGGAAAAATAGAAAAGAAAAATATTTCGCTTGTATATCCTGGAATTAACCTATTTACCGCAAAACAAATTGCTGAGTTTAATAAAAAAGGAAAGTTGTGGCGAAAGAAAAAAATTCCAGCCAAAACACTGGTTGGATTTGTTGGAAGGCTTGCAACTGAAAACGAAGTCGATTTGCTAATTACGGCATTCTCAAAATCAGTTACACATCCAAAGTTAGATTTGCATTTAGTAATAATGGGTGACGGACCAGAAAAACAAAGACTTACAAAACTTGTCTCTGATTTAGGAATAAAAAACAAGGTTACATTCACCGGTTTCATTTCTACAAACGAGAAGTTCTCAATCTTAGCAGCCTGTGACTTTTTTGTATTTTCAAGAGCATGGAGCTGGGATGGTTTTGGTATGACCACGATTGAAGCTATGTCTGTTGGCACTCCAGTTATTACTTCAAAATTTGGGCCACAAATGGAAATAATAACTCATGGTGTTGATGGTTTACATTTCAAAGCTAAAGATACTGAAAGTCTTGCAAAAAAAATAATTGAGATGGCAGAATCAAAAAAGAAACAAACTTTGTTTGGAAAAAAAGGTTTGGCGACTGCTCAAAAATATTTTTCGTATTCTGTCATGGAACAAACGTTACTCAAAGCGATAGAAAAAATTTCATAAAATTTCTCAGATTCTTCTCCACAGTTTTATATATTGGGCAACAACTTTTTTCCAGGTGCAGGTGAGCGCAAACTGCCGTGCCTCTTGTTGCATTTGGATAAGCAGTTTGCGCGAGGTAAGTAATTGCTCAACCTTCGCAAACATACTCTCAACTGAACCAGCTACCATCATAAACTTGCTTCCAGGAAATGAATCTAAGTACTCTTTTTTTAAAGGATTTGAGTAAAAAGCTAAAACAATTTTTTCTAAACACTGGGCTTCTAATATTGAGAGGTAAGAACTTGCAAAAACAAAATCTGCAGCAACTATATATTTACTAATATTTTTTACAAAACCGACAACTTCACCAAATGTTTCGCATTGCTCTCTCAAAACACCATCTCCAACCCAAACCATTTCAAATGCGATTTTTTTAGCTTGTAACTCTTTTAAAAATTCCAAATATAAATTAATATCGGTGTCTGAATCTAGTCGTCCGACAAACACAAATTTTAATATTGCTGACTTTTGTTTCACCCGCTTGGTTTCTGCACCCACATGAGCCTTCGTAAATCTTTTTGGATTTATACCGCCATAGATAACTTTCGTAGGTTTGTCCCAGTAAAATTTTTGAATGAAACTACCAACATGGATCGTGCCCTGAGAAAGTTTAGAAACAATAAACCTATGAATTTTAGAATTAAATGGCACTGGAAATGTTGCTTCCCACCCGTGAAAAGTAATAAAAACCTTCTTTTTGATTACAGAATAGATTGGTAAAATCCACCAAAAGACGTCATGAACATGAACAATATCTGCATCTATAAATAGTTGTTTTAGTTCTTGAACTGCTTGCCAAGTTTGCTGTTTTTTTTCACTTACCTCAAAGGGAATTCTAAAAACCTTAACACCATCATGTTCCGTTTGCAGACTTAGTTTCTTATCATGTTGCAAAGTCACAATACAAACTTCATGCCCCATTCTTGATAAAATTGCAGAAATCTCACGTACGTGAATTTCAACACCACCTAAATGTGGCAAGTAAAGTCTTGATACAAACACTATTTTCATATTCATTAATTCTGCAACTCAAATGTCACAGTTCTTGTAAGGTTTTCGTTATCTAATTCTACTACAAAGACAGTATGAAACTAAAACAAATTACATTATTTTCTTGTGGGTGTTTTATTGGTTTTCTGAATTTAATTTTATTCAAACAGCCAGTCTCCGCCCAAGTTGTTTTTGCCGATAATTTCTCAAATGAGTATACGAAATGGCAGGATGTTAGAAACACTTTTGATTTATGGAGCATTGTACAACAACAAGCTGATGTTTTTATTAATAGAAACTCAACTTTAGCTGAGATTATTCCAAAAAACGAATACTGGAACGATGCATGGAAAAATTACATTTACAAATTGGACTATACCTATTTAGACGGTGCAGATAAAGCCTTATCTTTTTGGTTCCAAGATATTTTTAACTGGTATCAGTTTCACTTTGTAGGAAATAGCTATATTCTCTCTCATATTGAAAATGGTCAAGAAGTGTGGAGACAAGTTGGTTCTCTAGTTCTTGAAGCAGGGAAAACATATAACATGGAAGTACATTTAAAAGATGGGAACATAAAGTTTTTTTTAGATAACTTACAACAATTTGATTACACTGATCCAACTTTTAATAATGACTATGGAAAGATTGGTTTAAAAGCAGGGGCTGGAGCTGTCTTTCCAACACACGTGCAGTTCGATAACATTGTAGTTTCATTACTACCGGAATTTGTTGACTTTATTCTCCCAATTACCCCGCTCAAACAAACTGACCCTGTATGGAAAGATATTGAATATGATTCTGCGACAACATGGTCAACAAAAGGATCTACTATTGGCGATTGGGGTTGCTTGATTACCTCAATTAATATGATCTTGAAATACCATAATATCACCGCTTTTCCCGACGGAATAGAAATCACCCCGGAATCACTAAATAGTTGGCTTAAAAATCAAGAGGATGGCTTTATCGGAGATGGGCTTGTAAACTGGTCGGCAGTTTCAAGGCTAGTAAAACAAATCCATAATACATTTGGAACTGTAAACTTAGAGTACTCTAAAATAACTGGAGAGAAACTCGAAACTGCCATCGCAGAAATACAAAAAAATAATCCTGTTATTCTAGAAATTCCTGGACACTTCTTGGTAGGACACGGATTTAATGAATTGCAAAATGACTTAGTTATCACTGACCCACTCTATCCCCACCAGTTACTCAGCCAACATCAGACTCCATTACAATCAACTCGTTTACTTACCCCAAGTTACACAGACTTATCGTACATTCATTTGGCTCACAGTAACAAAATTCTGGTTTCGCTCGCAAATCCTGATGCTACTATCCCAAACAGCTATCAATCGTACTCCCAATTTATCCATAATCAAGCCAAAACTGAGCAATCTCCGGAATTCACGCTACACGAATTTACTAAACCTGAAAGTGGAAATTATACCGTAAAAATTGTGAGTACAACACAAAATCCAGAGCCATTTCAACTTACTATTTTTGCTTACGACATTGATGCCAATCTAACAAACCTTACGTATTCAGGAATTGCCGGAACTTCAGAAAACCCCACAGTTCTTACAATCAATTTTAATAAAAATGTCCCGAGTACTATTAGTAGTAATGTAAACTTTGCGCATTTAGTTTTTGACATTCAAAATTTAAAAAACAAAAATGAAATCACAAAGAATTATGTTGCGAACGAGTTGTTGGATTTAACTCATGCTGCCACCAACTCAAAACAAGAAAATAAATTGCGATATCTACCTGCTCTTACCACAACAATCAACTGGTATTCAAAATATATTTCAGAATCAGCAAAAAATATTTTAATTGAAAGGGTCACCGAGATCAAAAATAATATATAAAACAACAGATACTTGCGTCAGCCTGGTATAATACATAGGTGAAAACAAGTTTCTGGAACCAACTACCACGACCTATTATCGGACTTTCTCCAATGGACGGGGTTACCGAACATACCTATCGTCATATTCAAAAAAAATACGGCAACCCCGATATTATTTATACTGAATTCACCAATGTTGAAGGTGTTTGCCATGGAGCGATCAAACTCTTAGAAGATTTTCTATTCGACGAAACTCAAAGACCAATTATCGCACAAATCTATGGCACTACCCCAAAATACTTTAGACAAGTTGCCGTTGTCTTGTGTGAACTTGGGTTTGATGGAATTGATATTAACATGGGTTGCCCTGCAAAAAGTGTCGATAGCTCTGGAGCTGGCGCAGCACTTATTAAAACTCCACAACTTGCACAAGAAATTATTAGAGAAACAAAGGCTGGTGTTCAAGACTACTTAGATGGAATGCGTGCTAAAGATTGCCCAGACATCTCACAAAATATTGCCCAAGAAGTTGTAAAACGCCACGACCAATTACCACAAGAATACAAAGAAAATCGAGAAATTCCTGTGAGTGTTAAAACAAGAATTGGATACAACACACCGGTCGTCGAGGAATGGATTCCAACCTTACTAGAAATGAAGCCTGCCGCGATTGCTTTGCATGGACGCACTCTCAAGCAACAATATTCTGGTGAATCAAATTGGGAAGAAATCCACAAAGCCGCATTGTTGTGCAAAAAAACTGACACCATATTGTTAGGTAATGGCGATGTTTTAAACTACGAACAAGCAGTTGAATACATACAAAAATATGAGGTCGATGGTATTTTAATTGGCCGAGGATCATTTGGAAATCCTTTTGCGTTTCAACCAAACTCTGACAAACTTCTAGAGCAAAATAATATTTTCAAAATTGCCCTTGAGCATTGCAAATTATACGAACAAACCTACAACCAAGATCCAAGGTACCATTTTATGCCGATGCGAAAACACTTAGGCTGGTATGTAAAAGGTATTGATGGCGCACGAGAAATTCGAATGGAATTATTTCAGGCAAACAACTCAGAAGAAGTTGAGTCTATTTTCAAAAAGCACAGCTTGATATAATAACGTCTATTGGTCGCATAGTTCAGTTGGTTAGAACGCACGATTCACATTCGTGAGGTCCCTGGTTCGAGTCCAGGTGCGACCACAGTCTCAGACGGTGCAACATTTAGCAATGGTTCAAACGATGAATTTAGCTTGGTAATTAGTATTTTTTTGTCCTTCAAAATAAAGTTCGAAACAACCATTCTGATAATATGATCCAACTCGTATGTATTATCTGTGTTTTTTATTCTTGTATCAAGGTTTTTGAAATAGTTCGAAAAGTTTTCATAAGACATAATTTTATTGTCATAAGTATATCTTGCTGAACTTAACGCTTCCTCATTTTGTTTTAGAATTGCACTTATATTGGATTTTTTTAAGTAATATGCACTTACCTTCTCATTAAAGTCTTGATTCTTAATGTCTTGAAGTGGATCATTCTCTTCAATATTACCAATCAATCGAGTCAATCCATTTATCTGCTTTTCAATATCCTCCAATTGTTTTTTCTGCTCAGTAACTCGCTTACTCAATATTTCTAAATCATTTTCAATTTCTGCTTTTTGTTTTGAAACGTATTGATCATAATTTTTCCTTGAAACCTTGACTCCGACTGATAGAATTTCTGCAATTTTGTCAGTTAAAATGTAACTTCTCACTGATTGAGATACTCTTGGTTTCTGCTTCTTAGATGGACAATCTCGGTTCTTACAATCAATATATAAATACAGTTGGTTTGTTCTACTTCTCGATCTTCCAGGTGTCATCTTATTATTACAATAACCACATGTTACAAGCCCCTTGTAGAGCACCAAATCCGAACCACTAGACTTTTTATAGCCCGATGTTTCTTCAAGTATTCTTCTTAATTCTAAAAAGTCATCACTAGAAACCATTGGTGTAAACTCAGGATCAACAGCCATAATATCAATAATTTCAGTTGAATAAACATACAACCCTGCATACACAGTTTTAGAAAAAATATTTGCAGATAATTTTTGCTTTGAAATATTTGTTTCTTTTTCTCTATAGGAGAATTTTTGTTTGTTTAACCACTCAGCTATAGAAGATAATGATTCTCTTTGCAAAGCTTTTTTGAATGCTTGTTGTATCAAAATGAAATTTCTGCCATCAGGTCTCATGAATCCCTCTTTGTTGAGAGTGTAACCCATTGGAGCAATCCCATTGGGAGGTTTTCCATTTTTTGCTTTATCCAGTGTTCCTCTTGTAACATTTTTGCTTAACGAATCGGAGTACTGTTTAGCCATAACAAATTGAATACCCAAAATCATGACTCCATTTGTATCTCTTTCAAAATAGAAAGTTGGAAACTTCAAATCTAATATTTTTCCTCTATCAATCAAATCAATGATTTCTCCAGCATCTTTCATATTTCTTGCTAGACGATCTGGGTGCCAAGCTAAAATTGAGTTGAATTGACCCTTTTTCATTGACTTCATCATCTCGTTGAAGTCATCTCTAGCTTTATCTTTTTTATACGCAGAATCTTCATCATGAAAGACATGTAAGATTTGAATACCTTCTTTTTCAGCAAACTTCAAACAAGCTTCACGCTGTTGAGGAATAGACATTTCTTGTCTTTCAATAACGTTGCCATCCTTATCTTTTGTCGTACCCTTAGTTGATTTGCGTAAATACAAAACAAATTTACGACTATTTTTATCAAAATACCTACCTTCACTTATCAGCCAATCTTTGACTTGTTTTTCTGCGAATTCTTTTAGCAGTTTATCAGAATTTATTATTTGATTTTTGTTAACCATACAGTCTTTTTAATTTGAAAAAATTATCCACCAGGACAAATACTTTCACAAGGTACTCCATCGTCATCTCCGTCTCTTGCAGAACATCCACAGTTATTTAGTTGGTAATATGCCTCTTCACAAGAGCTCATATTTGTACATGTTTTAGAACAATTGCAATTGTAACCACCTCCACTTGTTGGTGTTGTAGGAGTTTTGGTTGGGCTAGGAATTGTAGTTTGTTTTGGAGTAGCAGAAGCCTTTGGAATGGGCTTTACTGTTGCAACTGGGGTTGGTGTTGCCACCAAGCAAGTATCTCCCCACAACCCTTTGTTATTTTCTCTCGCCTGACGTTCAGATTCAATAAAAACTGATTGGTGTTTTATATCTGGAGGATATGAACTTGATTGAGCATAACCTTCACTAACTAAAGCATTATTAACAAATGTATCGCCAACATACACATATCTTAGCAATCTTCCATATCTGTCAGTTTCACTTACATCTTTTTCTAGACGAACTTCTTTACCCTCAACCAATTCTTTATTTTTCTTTGTAGATTCAGACGAAAAACACTCAACTGGTTTACTTGGATGTACTGATTCTGGTGTATCAATACCTATGTACCTAACTTTTTTACCACCTTCAATTTCTATTGTGTCTCCATCAACAACCCTAACAACTTTTACAGTTTCAAACTCAGATTCTACGCTATCTTCAACCTGTTCAACTGTAATATTTTCACTTGGTTTATTTTCATCAACAAGTGCAACTACAGTATTTTCGTTAGTAGATTCAACCAGCTGAGCTGTTGTACTATCTGCAAAAACACCTATTCCAATGAAAGAAGACGCAAACAAACTCAAAAAAAATAAAGTTATTTGTTTTCTTGACCACTGTCTTTTAATAATTGATTGAAACTTTTCTTTTTTAATTACAAAAAAAAGCCAGAGAAAAGGAATTATTAAGAATAGCATGACAAACATGCTCACAAGAAAATTTCTCATATTATTTGTTAGTCTAAACCCAGGTATAAATTAAAACAATATCAATATATCTAACCTATTTTTTCTCATATTTTTGATGTTCAATTCTTGAAAATATTTCAATTACTTTTTCTTCACTAATATTAAATATTGTTGCTGTTTCTGATGTTGCTCTACGTTCAACTTCATCTAGTTGTTCGACAGTAGGCACATCAGTTTTCTCATTAAGTTCTTCTTGGTATTTGTTATATAAATTAAATGAAGTTTCATGAACTTTTTTATCAAACTCCTCATTACGAACTCGCTCTTCCTCTTCATTTTTTCGCTTAATTGATTCCTCAAGTGCTTGTTTTCTACTTTCCTTAAATTCATCACTATTCAAATTTTGACCTATCTTACTCCAAAAAGCATTTGTTATTGGAGATAGCAACCAAAGAACTGCAATAACTATTAGTACTTTTCTCATACTGTTCCTTTCTCGAGATTCAATAAATTTACTGCTTCTCTAACTTGTTTATTATTTAAGTGCAAATACCTTCGGGTGGTATCAAATGAGTTGTGACCTGCTAACTGTTGAATAATTACTGGATTCACATTCTTTGAGAGTAGGGAGGTAAAGCAGGTATGACGTAGTACATGTGGTCCATGTTTTGACTTTTTTATACCTGCCATCAACAAATACTTCTGAACAATGTAAAAAACCGTATTTGGCTTTACTGGTAGCCTTTTTCTGCTAATAAATAAGTTGTCATATGAACAGTTGGGTCTAACTTCCAAGTACTTTTTAATAGAAGTTTTTGCAACCAAATTCAATGGAATGGTTTGCTCTTTGTTTCCCTTCCTTCTAACCTTGATGTGAGACTGTTCAAAATTCAAATTACTAAGAGTCAAACCTGTAAGTTCACTGACGCGAATACCCGTACATAAAAACAAAGTAATCATTGCCAAGTCACGTTCTTTATAAAATGGAGTTGCTTGTTCTTCAATTATTTTCAGAAGCTTTAGATATTCACTTTCTGATAAGTATTCAGGCTCTTTCTGAGCAACAGTCGGAACTTCAATTACTGAACAGGGATTTACTTTTACTTTTTGAAATTTAACCAAGTAATTAAAAAAAGTCCGTATAGAAGCTAATTTTCGAGCTCGTGTAATCGCTGAATTGGGCTTATTGTTATCATTGGGTAATGCAAGGTAGCTCAAGAAATCATAAATTTGTTGAGTATCTACCAATTCAACTTGAGACCCGAGTCTATTTACATGTAAGTAATTATTGAATCTCATTAAGTCATTTCTATATGCATCTACAGTTAATTTTGAGTAACCTTTTTGTATAAGTAGGTAACTCTCAAACTCACTGATTGCTTGTTTCATTCTAATCATCATTTAATCCAATACAGTGCAACCTTTAGCCTGGAGACAATATTTTGTTTCAAAACTGAATACACGAAACAAAAGACAATTCTTGTCTAGAAGGTTAGAGTTGAATAATTCTTTTTTTTGGGTAAAATGATGATTTAATTCAATAAAGGAATTATGTTTAATTTTTGATTGATTTATCAAGTATTTCATACTTGCATCATCAACAATTTCTAGTTTTTGACAAGCAGATAATTGGCAAAAAAAATTACCTCAATATACTATTCAGCTGTCTAATGTTTTGGATTATCTGTTACTATATGATTCGATTGAATCATTGATAAGGACTTTTCTCTTGTATCTGCCAGTTTTTAGTTCAGCTTCTGCCAACCTGATAAGTGCCAGTGCTCTTTCAGTTTTTTCCTCATCAGATAACTCTTGTTCCTGAACTTTACTAATTATCTCTCCATTAAGAGAATGGTTTACATTTCCAGTAAAGTTGATTTTGGGTGTTATGTTGTAATCAAAACCAAGGTTAAAACATATTTTAATAGCCTCTAAGTTTCCCTTGAGAGCCTGGTTAATAAGAGCCATTGTATATTTAGCACCCATATTCATAAAAGTTGACTTGTAAGCACCAACAGCATTTGAAAGTAAAGCTGGTTTACCTTTTTGGTGTCTTGATATCGTATTTACATTCAAACCAGTCAGTTTAGCAAGATCCTCATTACTAGGCATTCTTTTATGTTCAGCAAAAAACTTCAGAGATTGGTCTCCGATTGTTTCATTTGTCTGTAACCATTTATTTGTTTTTCTGTTCATAATCATTTGCTAAACTGTACATTTCTGTACATTTTGTATATATCAATATACAGCAAATAACTTCACACAGGGATTATCAGTTTAGCTTTTTCTTCTCTAAATATTAGACATATCCTACGCGCTAATCATGTACAAATTAACACTAAAATCTAACAACTTGAAAGTAACATATATAGATCAGCAATCATAGATCTTTATTATACAGATACTATGATTCCTCTGGCCAAATCTTTTCAATAAAGGTTTGGATATTTCTTCTATCAACGTACTTGAACATTTGACGTTCAGAGGAATCCAGAGGAACTCCAGAATTTGAAGAAAAAAGACTATCTGTAAATCTAGAAGTTAGTAATTTTTGCAATTGTATCTTTAATTTATCAGGAGATGGAGACAAAGTATAAGGATCAATTCCTTCTGGTACGTTACTAGGTGCAAAATAAGTCTCAAAATATTTACGCTCAAATATATCAATTTTTTCTTTTATAAATTCAACAATACTTTCTTGTCCTTTTGCCAATAATACAATAGAAATATGACAAGCCCGTTCCATAATTGAAGGTTCTATGTATAATGCTCCCTCTCCTTTTTTTTCTTTTTCTAAAAACTTAATTGCCTGATTAAATAATTGCTCAATCGCACTTTTTGATTCATCTATCATTGACCTTGAAGCAGCTTCTATTGCAATAATAGATATAGCATCCAACAACTTATCTAGAGAATGACTATCATCAATTTTAGATTCTCTAGGAATATAAAATGCAGGTAAATAGATTAGTGACTGTATTTCTCGCCTTATAGTTCTAGAGTATGAATTCCAACCATCTTCATTTACAACTTTAACTAATTCAACTCCTACTTCTTTTATATATTTTCCAATATAATAAACTAAGTGGTTGTTTGGATTTTGTATATATTCAGGCAAATCTCTGAGTATTCTATAATTTTTTTCTACTAGTAAAACAACTGTATCTTGAAATTTTTCTCTATCCTCCAATTCCTGATTTTGGTTAAATTGTTGAATATACAACGAGATTAAACCTCTTAAAACACCTAAAGGTTTTGCCAATTCCTGAGAAATATTTACATCTTTTATTATTCCATTAACAGATGAATAATAACCATAAATAATTACGTTCTCAAGAGGTTTGAATAAAATATCCAATAAATGTCTTGATCTATTCAAATATTTTGTAACCATTAAATAAAGACTATCTGCATAAAGCTGTGAAACTTGACTCAACACAACTGATTGATTTGACTTACTAGCTTCTAGTGCTATTTTTTCAGCCTTTTCTAGCCCTGTCATAAGTAGAGTTGGGTACCACTTATCTATTGCCACAACATTTACCGTATTATAAAACTTCACACTTTGGAACAAGCCCTCAAACGAACTTCTTTTTATTGCAATGTCAACAAAATTATTAAAATTACCTTGAATATTTGTCAAAATTGGATTTTCACGAGTTACTCCGATATGCTCAATAGTTGCTGCAACTCTAAACAAGTTAGAGTACATGTTTGTAAATTGAACCAAACCTTCTGTAAAGTCATTTTTTATGTATCCCTCACCCAAAGTTACAGTCTTTTCAAGAATAGGGTGAATCATATTTTGAGAATCACTTCTCATTACAAGAATATAAGAAGGGTCTGGAAATGCAATCGAGGAATCTTTTCTAATTTTAAGATACTCAGATATTATTGATTCTAGTTGTTGGAGTACTTCTAATGCTGCTTGCTTTTCCTCCTTAATCAAAAAGCTATCATGATAATCAAATAAATATCTAAGTTCTTTTTGGATGTATTCCAAATAAGCTTGGATGCTTTCAGCTTGATATAAACTAGCTGTTATTTGATTCAGGGAAGCATTCGCTCTGTTTTCAGGGTGTAAAAGTAAAATTTTAGCGTATGCCAATGTATTTTTATGTAATTCACGAAGTTTCTTTTTGAAGTTTGCACTCACTTTTTCTAAAACTTGTTTTTTATCTACATCTTTGTAGACCTGAAAAAGTAACAAGATTACCAGATAAAACGAAATTCCAATCAAAACAAGACCTACATTTATTGACAACTTTGAATAACCTAAATATAGCTTTCCATAAAAGATACTTGAAAAAAATAAACTTAAAGATATTAAAGCCGTCACTAAAAAAATAAAAAAATACTTTGTAATATTTACAACAATTTTATAGAAATCTTTTGGGAAACTCTCGGAAGCCTGTTGGATCGTGAACTGAGCAAAACCAGCAATTATCGCCAAGCTTCCACCAACCATAACTGCTGAATTAAGGAAAAAACTTTGACCTTCAGAAATAATTGAACTTACATCGAAAATACTGTTGAAAAAAAATGGAAGAAATAGAATAGAGGTTAAATAGAAAAAACTAAATATTTCAAACCAGTACTTGAGCATTCTAGAAATTAAATGTTTAACTACTTTCGGAATTAAATACAGATTTTTTCCTAAAAAAAATAATGAGAGGTAGTAATAGTATGTAACTTTCTTAGATACAATATTAAGTTCTTCTTTTATTTTTCCAATTGCAGTGTTTCTAAAAACAACAAGTTTATCCTTGAATAAACTAAACTGTAATTGAGCTTTTTTCAAAAAAAGCCTTCCTCTATTTACGATGAATCCAACAATTTTTACTTGTATATATGAATTTATCTTTTTTATGTTTATCTTAAGTAAAACTTTTTTCATAGCTACATTTATACCACAACTTAAAGTATCAAAACAATTCAAAATACGTCTAAATCAAACTAATTTCTTTCAAAATAATCGCAACTGACATATGTAATTTTATATTGGTAAATCAATGTTTTTTTAATATTTTTCTTTTGATTTTTCTTCCAATTTCTGGTATAATATAAGACATGAAAGCAAATGAAATGAGACTCCAATCTAACAAGGAAATAGACACTGTTAACTCCACCTTTTCAAATAATGAAAAATGGGGATTGACAAAATACGATAGGGATTGTAGAATCACTCCGTTCTCTACGAGTAGAGATGAGAACGTAGGTTCTCCAAGAGTGATTCTACAATCCCTTTCATTTATTTAATTATTTTAGCAATTCTTCGACATTTGTATCTTAGTAAACAAGAATTTTTTGCTCACTTGATTCAAGGTATTACTTATTTCCCTTCCACCTAAATGCTCTTCTAAATCCCTTACTTTCTGCCTCTAAAACTGTGGCACAATACATTTCACCTGTCTTTGGCTCAATCTTCGTGTTGTCATACTGTTGATCAAATGGTAAATGATAAATTCTAGTCTTACTGGTAGAAGATATATTGCATTTAATTGAGGGATAAGACTGATCAAATTTATGATTTTCAACTATCTCTATACCAAGTTCTCCACCAAATCTCTTTGCAAGTTCTGAAAGTTGTGTTGTTGAGTAAAAAATTGCCCTAACTTTCTTTTTAGGGTTTTTATCCCTATATTCAAAAACTGTGCCAAAAAATTGAAATATATGTTTTTCAAAGATAGTCTTAAATTTCGACCAATTTTTACATTGGATAACAATTATTTCATCGCCTTTTGTACAAATTAAATCTCTACCCAAATCTTCACGACCTTTGAAAATGCCGACGTATTCTACAACATAGCCTTGTGTTTCGTATAAATATCCAACATATCTTTCATACAGTTTCCCAATAAAACTCTTAGATTTCCGTCTTTTCCAAAATCTTTCTAGTGCCAGTTGGTTTCTGTCTGTAACACTTAGTTTCTTATATTCTACTGTAGAAACAAAATGTGTAACTTCGTCCTGTTGTTCTTCCTCAGAGTATCCCTCATATAACTCTTCGTCCTCATCATCAATGATCTCATTCTTAAAATCAATTAAAAATGGAGCTATGTTCTCATAATACTCAATCAGTGACCTAACTTGCCTATATTTTGACTCTGCTTCACGTCTCCTTTTGCCCTCCTCTTTTACAGCCTCTGAGGCTCTTATTGCAGGGTGCTTTTTGTACTTTAAGTAATCAGAGAAAGCATCGTCTCTAACTTTTTCAAAATGTTCAATGTAACTAACTAAAGTTGGGAAACCTGACGTACGTTCTAATAAAGTCTGTTTCCATAATTCAGCGTGTGCCTCTGCAGATTTCTCAGATTTTATTGCATTATCCATTTTTCCATGAAGCTCTGATAATTTAGAATCTGTTTCATTTTTAATTTTTTGTATCTCCTTTTCATGATCTTTTTCAAAATCCGTGAAAACACCATATCCAACCAATAAAAAAAACAAAAAGAAAATAGGAAAAGCGAGTATTGGCTCTTCCATTATTAGTCCATATGCTAACGTGCCTATAACAAAAATAACAGAAAAGAAAGCATAGATTAAAGTATTTCCCAGAAATTTCCAAAAATATTTTTCAAACATTTGTTATTAGTTTTTCATAATTTGATAATAGTTCGCACAAAAACTAGTAATTACATTCAAAGTAATTATTCAGCTACAACTTTTTTACCATCTTGAGTAATTCTTTGATCAGTTTCTATAACAGTTTGACCATCAGAATCTACAAAAACTCTTTGCCCCTTACTGTTTCTCTTTGGTTCTTTGTTTGGAATTGGATCATTACCAATAATAGACGCAATTTTTACCATTGATTCAGCAAAACTTGGTTCATGATTCTTCTCATCTTGGTTGTCTGTGTCCATAAAAACATTATAATACATAATCTATTTTGCCATGCGACATAAAAGTTGCACTGTTCACAAATTTCTGAATCAATTCATGATCTTCAATCAATTTTTCCCCCGCTGTGATAAAATCAAAGAAGTTCGAAACCTGTCCAGGTGCGACCACCATTCACAGATAGAGCATATAAATTTTTCCTGGTATGCTATACACATGCATTTTTCGCTAGTAGATATTCTCAAGAAAAACTTTCACTTCATTGCAATTCTTTGTACAATCGCAATATCTGCCTATATTTTCTCATTAAATAACACTTTAGTCTGGGATGATGAACAGTTCATATACAACAATGAGTATGTAAAAAACTTCCAAGTAAAAAAAATACTCACCCAAAATACTATTGCCGGAGCAGGTGAAACAAGCACCTATTACAGACCACTCACTACACTTTCATTTGCAGTTGATTACCAAATCTGGGGTTTGAATCCTTTCGGTTTTCACCTTACAAATACTATTCTTCATATACTCACTGGACTCTTTTTATTTTTTTACTTAAGAACTCTCAAATTTCCGAAACTCGCTAGTTTAGCAATTTCAAGTATTTTTCTTGTGCACCCACTACAAACTGAAGCAGTGGTCTATGCTAACTCACGTGGTGATTCTATGTACGCTTTTTGGACTATGGTCTCGATACTTTCTTTTGCACTACTACTTACAGAAAAATATCCAAAAATAAAAATATACGATTTAGAAATAGCCCCGAATAAAAAACATCTCTTTTGTTTTACAATTTTTGGTTACCTCTTTGCAATTTTAGGAAAAGAGATTGGTATTGCTTCACTTGGATTAATTGGGCTCACTTTTCTTTTTACCTATTTTACAAATTCAGAAAAGTTCTCGTTCAAAACTATATTTACAAAAAACATACCAGCAGTATTTGTAATCTTTTTAAACATTCTTACTGCGCTGTTCTATTTATTATTTAGAGACAAGGTTCTTTCGATTCAGACAACACTTGATACTTATTTTGCAGGCACTGCCTATGGAGAAAGTGTCTTTGTAAGACTACATACTTTTACTCAGGTTTTATGGACGTACTTCAAATTGATTATACTTCCACACCCACTGCATATGGAAAGAACCGTAGAAGTTTTAGAAAAACCAATTTCTTTTTGGTTAATTGCAACTCTAGCTTTAATTCTGTTTATTACTGCCCTTGCAATTAAAGAATATAAAAAACAAAAGACTGTCTACATTGCCTTTGGGAGCTTATGGTTTCTAGGAATGCTAGTTCCAGTCTCAGGGATCATCCCCGTAAATGGCCTCATTTATGAACACTGGCAGTACATACCAATAGTTGGGTTTTGTATAACACTCTACGGAATAAAAAAACTATTCACTCCAAAGCATTTACACGAAAAAATAAATGAAATACTAAAAGGAATTCTCCTTGTTCTCACTGTTATATATATTGCACTAACAATTAGACAAAACTACATTTGGGCAAATCCAATTAGATTTTATAGTTACACGTTACAATTCTCTGAATCTGCAAGACTCCGCAATAATCTTGCCATGTCATATGCAGATGTTGGAGACTATCAGAATGCAATACAACAATATAATAAAGCAATTGAAGTTGGAGATTTCTATCCCCAAACACACCATAACTTGGCAAACACTTACCTGGCAGTTGGAGAAACTGAACTTGCTAAAAAAGAATTTGGTATAGCAATTAGAATGAATGAAAAATTCTATCCATCATATGTTTCCTTAATCAAACTATTTATTAAAGAAAAAGAATATAAAAATGTTTTACCACTCATCGATAAACTAATAGAATCTTCTCCAAGTAATGCTGATTATAAATATCTCAAAGAACAAATCCTCCTTGAGATTAAAAATGCCGTAAAACTCTACAAGTAGTGTAAGAATTTACCAATAGAATTCAGGTAAATGTTACAATTATTTTTGTTTTTTTGTCGTGAATTTTTCAAAAATTTAGTTGAAATTATTTTTCCAGAATTTTGCATCGGCTGTGCTAAAATGGGAACTTTGCTTTGCAACCAATGTTACGAAAAAATAGAATTTTTACAATTTGTAATTCCTATAAACGAAAAAACATCTTGCCTCAATTCAGCTACATGTTGTTGCCAGTATAGTAATCTTGCAAAAAAAATAATCCATGAACTTAAATATAAGAGCGTCATAAATGTTGGAAAAACCATTGCTCATATTATGTACTACACCACTGCTCCACCAGATTTTGATTTAATTACATTTGTTCCAATTCATAAAAAAAAGTTAGATCAAAGAGGTTTTAATCAAACACAAGTGATCGCAAAAGAGTTAAGCAAATTATTTCAAAAACCGGTAGCCTCTCTACTTATCAAAACAAAACATACACACAGTCAAATGAGCCTCAATCAAAAAAGTGACAGGCAAAATAATATTATTGGAACAATAGCAATAAACCCTAAAATCCCAAAAGAAACAGTAGAAAAATATAAAACTATACTCGTAGTTGATGACGTTTTTACTTCAGGAACAACTCTTAATTGCTGTGCTGGAATCCTAAAGAAATTTGGTTTTCAAAATATTCATGGTATTTGCTTTGCACACAAAAGTTGAGATTGTTACAGCCATCAAACTAATTTTCTCTCCCTGACTTTTACCAAAAACATGCTATAATATAGGATACTAACGCGAAGTATCGCGTAAAAGTGGGGATGTATTGCTTTGACGTAATACGTACTTTAACATCTGCAGATCATCTTTGACCAAGAAAGATGTAAAACAGGGTCAAAAACATAATTGCAAATAAAACTGCAAAAAGCCCATTATTAACTGTCAAGAATGCTCTTCAAACAGCCTTCAACAGCTTTAATGTCGCTCCTTCTTACGCTCTCGCAGCATAATTAGGCATCTAATCACTTAATCTCATTGGCGTTAGTGTATTAGATGATTAAACAAAGTCAGTGTGACGGTTAGTACTCGTTTGTTGGTACTTATTTAAGAAAAATTAGACAAAGGTTGTAAAAAAATGGTTTGTTTATTATCCGCTTTTACAATATCAAAAATAGACTATTTCTGTAGATGATGTTACTTTGCTGTTACGGACGCGGGTTCGTTACCCGCCATCTCCACACCAACGATTACTAATTTGCAAACCTTCTATTCAAAAATGGTTTGCCTAGTAAGTAAATCAAAATCAAACTTGCAAAAACCAATATTGCTGATCGTGGATTAATCAAGTTAGCGAAGTAACCATAACTCAGCCCAATTATAATTGCCATTGATTCTTTAAGAAAAGAATTAATTGAATTAACGGTTGCTCTTTCATGAGACTCTATTAACTCCTGCAATTTCCCTTCCTGTAAAATCACGGCAATTGAAAAAAAGAAAAAACAGATAGCTAACACACCAATCATCAAGATCGAATTAATTAAGCTAGTAGCAAGTAACAACGCAAACGTGATTAATGAGATTCTCTCCAATATTTTATCTCTACCATATTTTTTTAATCGATGAGCGATTAACCCAGCAACCATCTCCGCACTCATACGAATTCCCCACCAAATACCAACTGCAGCTAATGGTAGACCTACCGCAGTGACATACAACTGGTCATATTCATCTAAAGTTCCATCCACAACCAATACCGTCATAGAGAAAAATAATGCTTGAAGTAATAGCGGATTTTTTAAAGCTTTCTTCCATGCAGATTTTAAAAATTTAAAGTAAGAAACTTCTTGAGTACTTGTTGCTTTTGGAGCATCTGGCATTAATGCAGTAAAAATTGTAGAGAGTATATTTGTGATAATTGTTAAAATAATCACAAAACCATAAGAATATTTATCTGCAAAAAAACCAGAAAATAAAGATGCTGTTAAAAAAGCTGTTGTCGTAACAATCCATAAACCGCCAACATACTTTTCATATTTATCTTCTTGGTTTATTGCCTTTAGATGATCATATACTAACGCTTCTTTAGTACCAGATTGTAGAAAACTACCAGTTCCCCTAAATAAATAACCAGCCAGAAAACCCCAAAATCCATTTGTAAAAAAACCATACTACATACGATAAAGTATGAAAAATAGAACCTATCGTCATTACCCATCTACGACTCCATCTATCCGCTAAAGCACCTGAGGGGACTTCAAAAATAAGGACATATGCACTCCATGTCGCCAGTAAAATACTTACCTGAAATGGATTAATACCATTACTTGTAAAAAAAATCTTATCAATGGCCCAAAAAAAATTGAGATGATGAAAAAACGCTGTAAATAATAGAGTTTAATAAATTTTGGCATCTGATATATTATGACATGAAACTATTATTTTACTTTCCTATAAATCTCTTGCTCACCAGAGACAAAGTAAAGTTCATAATTGGCATCATTCTTTATAGTTTCAAGAAGTTTTCCAAAATCCTGTATCCCTAAAAAATTATTTGGTTCTTGCCCAGCACGTCCATCAACCACAATATAATCTGGATTAAAATCATAGTAATTTTCTCGCAAAAAGTATACTTTTCTGTATGCTAGCTTTGCTGCGATATTTGTCTGGGCCATCACCACTCCATCTTCAGGAATATGTTGAATTAAAGTATCTAGAAACTGATGATTTTTTGTATTTTGATAAAATGCTCTATTTGTAAATAAAAGTGCTGGTGATTTCGAAATTTCTACGCTAAAAAATAAGGTAAAAATTGCAAGACCAAGCAACCAAAATTTGATGTTACTTTTTTGATACACTTTAATTCTTTTCAAAATAACTTTTTTTAATTTTTCCCACCCATATATAGTTCCCAAAATTAACGTTGGTGCTATTTCTGCATTGTAATGCATACCTAAATCAAAGTTTCCAAAACGAGAAATTCTTGACCACCAATTAAATAGAACAGGGAGCAAAGTTTCTGGTGACAACAATGGTAGAAAACCAAAGCTCGCTACTGTTTTAAATATTGATTGGATTGTTAACTGGTCAAAAAATAATACTCCTCTACTCCTTGCAACTGTGTCAGATAAATAGTAGTAAGCATTTCCATTAATTGCAGGAATTACACAAAAAATCACCACGGCACTGTATAAAATTGACCCCAATAAAGTTCCTAACCCAATTTTTCTCCATAAACCTTTATTCTTTATCGCAACTAATAAACCAAACCAAGCAGGAATTATAAAAACTGTTTCTTTTGTTAATAAAATTCCAAATAAACCTACAAAATACCACCATTTATGTTTCTTAACCATTCCATAAAAAAACATCATCAATGGTAACGGCAACAAAACAATTTCGTGAAACTCAGTAATCAAGGCATTATGTAAACCAATAAATGAAAAATAAACGAGTAAAATACAAAATGATTCAAATTTATTTTTCAGAACTTCTTTTGCAGTTGCATACACAAAAATTCCGCTTAAAGTCACAAATAGTGTTTGGAAAACTAGTAAAGTTTCTCCACCTTTAAATATGGCAACGAACGGACTAATTAAAAATATAATTGGATGAAAATGATCACCCAGTATATTTTGATCAGTAAAAACATAGTGATCAATGATGGGAGCTTTGAGTTGTGCTACTGCAGAAACTGCACTATAAAAAATTCCAAAATCGTAATACCAAGCTGAGTACTGCCAATATCTATGCAAAGAAACTGTCACAAAAATTGTAAAGAATACTAATAAAAAAACCGACAAGAGTAATTTTTCTTTCCTTTGCATATACTTATCTTAGACTAAAAAAATATTATTACAAAACTCGCCTCATTTTTGAGGCGAGCTTTGTATTTATCACTTTTTTAAATAGATATTCTCTATTTTTTAAATCTTCTTACGATTTTATTTACTATCCAAACTATTGGAGCCCAGACGATTGAGTATACAACTACCCAAATGCCAAATACCCCAAGGACTTTTATAAATGACCTCAAAGATTCCCATGCTCTTTGTAACTCATACCCAAAATCTCCAGTTGTCCCTGGATTAAAGAATTTTTCGTTACTTGCTGCAGTTATGTTCAGTGAAGCATATTTCGTTCTTGTTGCGACATTTTCTTGAGCTTTTTGTGCGGCAGTAATTTGTCGGGTTAAACGATCAATCTCAATCTGAATTTTTGTTTTTGCAACTTCTATTTTTGCATCTTTTAGAGTTGCTTCTTTCAAAGCTTTTTGCTCTTCAAGATATGTTACATTTTGATTCGTATTTACAACTTGACCGGTTATGTCTGAAGCACTCAATGATTCATCAATAACTTTTTTAACGTCTTCAGTAACTCTTGTCGTTGCCTCATCAAATTTTTCTACTGGAACTTTTACGTATAAAGAAGCACTTTCGTATTTTGAGCTAGAGTTCACTGATGAACTCAAAATGACTCCCTCAACACTTGAAAAATATTCCTTTAAGCCTCTCATGTATTTTGTTACATCTTGAACAACAACGGAATGGTATGAAGATTTTTCATAAGATCTTTCATCCATATACAAAGCATCATCACCATAATAGTAGTAAGGGTCATATTGAGGCATAATCTCAACTGGCTGTACCTGAGTCTCCGCTACCAACCCAACAGAATCAACGGCGTATTTAGTTTCCATCATTGGAGTTGCCGGTGTACCAACATACATTGGCTCAGGAGCTGCATATCCACCACCAACACCATCCATCATATAGTCTTGTCGACCCATCATCTGGCTGAGCAGATTAAATCCCCCGTTGCTTCTACCAACGAAGAAAACTGTGGAAAGAAGGGCAAGACTAACTACTACCAAAAGGAAGTGTTTTTTTTGCATATGGCTCATTATAGCAGATAGACTTGTTAAGATTCTTCTAGAGTGAATTTGACACAGTCAAAGACTAGTTCTTCTAAACTTTGGTGAATTCGGTGATCTTGTCTTATTTGTTCTCGGACTTCTTCCAACTCAACATAATTTGCTGTTGAAACTTGCAGTTCTAACTCTTTTATCGCGGAAATTAAGCCCGCAAGTCGTTCTTTTGCAAAATCAACTGAGCCTATGACTGAGGCAATCTCCTCAGCAAAACTCTTCTCTATGTCTAAAATTAACCTACGTAACCGCACGGAATTTGGGAATAATTTCTTGAGCAAAGCCCGATGTTCTTCTCGGATTTTTTCAACTCGTTCTAACTCTAAAATTGGAAACTCTACATGGGCTGACTGAAGGCCCATACCTGTGCTCTTACCAAGAGTTGGTGTTTCATTTTGCATAATCACCTCCTTTTGTTATTTCAGTAAGAATACCAAAACAAATAGGCAGTTGTCAAATGCAAAAAAAAGTTCAAGATTTTTCGTAAAAAAGTTCCGAAAGTAGTTTAACCTTGAGAACTTTCTCTATTTCTGAAATATTCCATGACCTTAGCTGTATGGACTTCACGAGGCTTACTACCCTGAGCTTCACCTACTAAGCCAGCTTCTTCGAGCTGATCTAAAATTCTGGCAGCACGATTATATCCAACTGAAAATCTTCTTTGAATACTTGATGAAGAACCCTTGCCCATTTGGACAACGTACTTCACCACTTCATCAAATAAATCATCTTTTTCATCAACAGTACCCGCAGAAGAACTTGAGCCTCCGCCAACTGTACTAGATTGATATTTGTCGGTAACTTCTTCTGAGTATTCTGGTTTTTGGCCTTGAGATTTAATAAAGTCGATCAAATTTCTAATTTCAGGCTCAGAAACAAAGGTTCCTTGCACACGACTTGGGCGAGCTTGATCCGGTGGAATATACAACATATCACCTTTTCCAAGCAATTTTTCTGCACCTGGGGTATCCAAAACAACACGAGAATCAGTCATACTAGAAACGTTAAAGGCAATTCTAGTTGGGATATTAGCTTTAATTAAACCGGTGATAACATCAACGGAAGGTCTTTGGGTTGCAAGCACTAAATGAATACCAACGGCACGAGCCATTTGGGCAATTCTGGTAACACTTTCTTCAACTTCACTTGGGGCAAACAACATAATATCAGCTAACTCATCAATCACAATCACGATATTTGGCATAGCTGCATGACCAGCAAGTTCGTTATACCCTTCAATATTTTTAACTCCAACTTCGGCGAGTTTCTTGTAACGCTCTTCCATTTCATGTGTTGCCCATTTGAGAGCTGAAACGACTTTTTTAGGATCAACAATCACAGGAGTTAACAAATGAGGAATATTATTGTATGCAGTCAACTCGACACGTTTTGGATCAACAAGAATGAATTTGACCTCATCAGGACTTGATCTAAAAAGAATCGAACACATAAAAGTATTGATACACACAGATTTACCAGAACCAGTAGAACCTGCAATCAACACGTGAGGCATCTTGGCAATATCTGCTACTAAAGGTTGGCCCGCTACATTAATACCTAGGGCAACAGCAAGTTTTGATTTGTGTTTCTTCATGAGAGGACTTGCGAGCAATTTTCGCAAAGTCACAAACTCACTCGTATGATTTGGAACTTCGATACCAACTAATGAACGCCCTGCAATTGGAGCTTCGATTCTAATCTGTCCACCAGGAGCAGCAAGCGCGAGTGCTAAATCGGTAGATAACGCAGTAATTTTAGAAAGTTTTGTTCCACGAGTAATATCAAGGGCATATTGAGTCACAGAAGGACCAAAATTGACTTCTTTAACTTTTGCACGAATACCAAATGACTCGAGAGTATTTTCTATTGTAGAGGCATTATGCTTCACATCTCCACGGTCTGCTTCACCCCCATCAGAATTAGATAACAAGGAAAGTGGCGGATATTCCCAAATAACTTGTTTAGAGTTTGGAGAGAGTGTTCCTGAAAGTTGGTCAGTAATCTGCCCATCTCCAGTAATAGCATCTGGTTTTACCGCATTTGCAGCCAGAGCTGTTGCACCACCATCTTTGTCTAAGTGATCGTCTGGTATAGCGACACCTTTGTTAATGCTAAATCCTTTTTCAGCAGTTTTCTTAAGAGAAAAGCCAAGTTTTGGCAATTTAAAGCCTCGTGCTTTTTTAATCTCATCTTCTGATATAAGCGCTTCTTGTTGGTTTGGATCTTTTTCCTTTTTCTGAGGTTTCAGTTTGTTCAATAGCTCAACAATTTCATGAATTGAAAGTTGCGTAATAATTAAAGCACCGATAGAAAATAAACTCAAAAACACAACATAGGTACCTGCTGGAGTAATCAACTCTGAAGTATTGATAAAGGTATTTTGGCCAATATCTCCAGTTCTAAATAATCCTAAAAATCCAAACATGAGTAGAATAGTTCCGAGCAAAACGTGTGGTTTTGACCAGAACCATTTGGTACGAAACATTACCATTCCAGAAGAAATAAAAACAAAAGGTAAAAATAATAATGAAGCACCAAGCTTTATTGTTAAGAAATTATTAATTGCAAAAAGAATTGCTCCCTGGCCAGACAGAGAAACGATGACTAAAAGTCCTATGGAAATCAGAATCACAGCAACAATCGAGTGGATTGTCTCTGTCCGAACATTTAGCTTGAGTGGTTTTAGTTTCTTTTTTCTACCCATACGTACATCTACTCTGTTTACATTATTATATTATAGGATATAACACAGTGACCTATTTGCGCAAGAGGCAACTACTACTAACAATACTACACCTCGAAAATCTCGGCAACAATCATCGGTTCACGTCTAATAATTTTGTAGAGCTTCCTTGAGAGTCTCTTTTCTAGTATTGCCTTCATCTGAACTTCGTTAGTTTTCTTTCTGAGTTCTTCTGTAACCGTGTTAGCAACTTCACTCTTTATGAACTGAACCACTTCATCAGCTTCTTTCATAAAAACAAATCCTCTAGAAACAATCTTGACGTTTCTCAGATCATACTCACCTTGAGATTTTTGTAGTAGCACCATCACAATTCCAGCTTGACCCAAAGTTCTTCTGTCTGATAAAACCATTGGACCAACGTCTCCAACTCCTAGGCCATCAACTATTTGAGGTCGTAAGTTAAGAGTTCCTTCGTTCGAAACTTCTCTGTTTTCAAAGCCAATGATTTCACCACTAGCAGGGATCAAAACATGTTTTTCGTCATACCCAAGTTTAGAGGCCACGAGCTCGAAGAACTTGTATCTGTGTCTATCTTGTCCACCAACTGGCATAACGTATTTTGGTTTGACTAATCCAAGTAATTCTTGCTGTTCTGGAGCAGAGGCATGACCAGATTTGTGAAGACTTGGCATAACATCAGGATATAAAACGTGTACTTTATTTCTACAAAGTTCGTCAATCGCACCAAAATATGCTTGCTCATTTCCAGGAATTGCGTCTGCTGAAAAAATGACGGTATCTCTGGCATGAATTCTCAAAATTCTATGCTCGCCGTATACGGCTCGCATCAAGGAAGAACCTTCTTGACCTTGGCTACCAGCCACAATCACACATAACTCTTTATCATCAACAGTTTCAATATGTTTTTTATCAACCTTCATACCTTCAGGCATTTCCAACTTACCAAGTCGCAACGCAATTTCGACATTTTGCTCAACAGATCGGCCAATAAACACAACTTTGCGATTGAGTTTTACACAAGCATCAATAGTTTGCTGAATTCTATGGATATGAGAACTCATGAGTGTCATCACCACTTTGCCTTCAGTTTCTTGCATTGCTTGCAAAATTGCTGGACCAGCCATGCTTTCACTCTCGACCCATTTTGGATACTCAACACGTAAACAGTCAATTAACATACATAACACATTCTCTTCTTTGAGCTGAGAAATATGCTCTATATCTGTTAAAACACCATCAACAGGATCTGGGTCAAGCTTAAAATCACTGCCATGATACACAATACCTTCTGGAGTACGAATAACAATGTGGCGAGTATCTGGAACAGAGTGTGTCACTGGTAACAGTTTGAAAGAAAAGTGAGTACCAAGTTTAATTTCTTGATTATCCTCTGCAACTACAACAGTTCGAGGATCTTCGCCATCACGCATTCGCTGCTCGGCAAAACCAGCGGTCAACGGAGATGCGTACAGTGGAAACTTTGGGAGAACCGGCATAATGTATGGAGTAGCTGCAATGTGGTCATCATGACCGTGGCTAAACACCATACCAACAATTTCTTTGCCTGCTTCTAATTGCTGTAACAAATACTCAATATCTGGAATCAAAACATCCACCCCAGGCATGTATGAGTCTGGAAAACCAATTCCACAATCAACAATCATAATTTCGTTTTCGTACTCATACAAAAACATGTTTTGGGTAACATTTCCCAGTCCGCCAAGCGGAACAATTTTTAATTTTGACATATAACTTCCTTAATTTTATTACTATTATTTCTTTTTATGTACAAATAAATCGACCCCTTTATTATCACCCCAACCAATATGAACAAAAAAATCTCTAAATTTATTAGTTTTTTCGTACCTTTCAAAAAATGAGGCGCAAATAGTTGCCGACAATAAATTTGAAAATACAAACCAATATCCAGCATTAGTCATGTTAAACACTGGATCAAAAACAAAATAGACAAGAATGTGAATAGAAACAAATAATGCTAATAACAATTTCATCAGTCTCATGAAGTTTCCTTGTTTTGCGTCAGACATCCAAATTGCAAAAAAAGTGAATGGACCAGAAATGAGTGCAACAAAAAGCAAAACGTAAAACTGAGGCTTAGTTGCAGTTATAACTTGAAAAGGAATGAGCACGTTTGAAATTGAGACAAAAGTAGACAAAAGCATTGCGCCACCCCAAATAACAATATGTGTCCACCATAAATGGAAATATTCCGATAAATGATAAATATCAAACTCGGGATCATGATGTCTCTTGAGCCAAAATGTTTTGGTTAAAGAATGCATAGCAATTGCCGACATGACAATAAAGGCTAAAACACTGAAAGTTGTGTCTACCACAAATAAATCGGTAACTGAGAGCCTGAAGTCAAGCTCATTGCGTAAAATATAAAAGAGAAAAGACTTCATCCAAACATAAATTGTTGGAGCTAACAAAAATAAGTACACAAATTGCACCAAATCAATTCTAAAAATTTCAAACTTTTTATCTTGAAATTTATATAAGGCAATACCAAAGAGTGAAGTGAAAAGCGGAATTAAAAGTAAAAAATATTTCATACTAGAACAGAGCTAATAGTACCATAAAAAACAACTCCCTCATATCTGGAAAATCAAAATAAGTTCTCTATTATTGAGGTTTGTAATGCGTCTAGGGTTTTATCTGATTTGGCAAACTCTTTTTGCAATGGTGTTAGCTCAGGCTGTGGCTCAGGTTTTTTCTTTGCTTCAACTTGACGCTGTTCTGTAACCCATTCAATTATTTTTGGAATTTTTTTAAAGTCATGGATAAATGCATTTTTAGTTGCCGTTGAACGTAAAGCAGCAGCAGGATGATACATTGGTAAAACGTAATCTGTTTTTCCTTCCCACTTCACTTTGTGAAGTCGGCCGTGAACTTGGGAAATTTTTGCCAACGGCAAAAATTTCCCCATACTAAACCGCCCTAAAGTCACAATTAACTCAGGTTGTAAAATTTCTATTTCTTTGTCCAAGTATTTTTTGTAGGCCGCCAATTCTTCAATACTTGGATCTCTATTATCTGGAGGTCGCACCTTCACAATATTACTGATATAAACTAACTCTGGTTTAATTCCCGATTCTTCTTCTAGAATTTTTCGAAATAGTTTGCCTGACATACCAACAAATGGTCGTCGTTGCACTGCCTCGTTATGCCCAGGAGCTTCACCAATAAACATAACTCGAGCACTAGCAGGACCCTCGCCCGGAACAATATCGCGAGCTGTCTTTGCTAACGGTAAGCCCGGAGCATCATGTTCTAACTGCGTATATAAATCAGCTAAATCTTGAGCTATTTTTTTAATATCTCTATTCATATCAAACTCATCCTAACAGGAAATTTAATATTGTGGCAAGAAGATGTTCTTATTCTCCATCGTAATCACCACTTCTTTGTAGCCTTTTTCAATGATGATACGCACCGCTTTACGTACGGCACCCTGTAAAGTTCTTTGTAATGTACGAATACCGGCATCATACCCAAGTGGACGGGTAACCACACCCCAGACTTCCTCATGAATAATAAACTGTTCTGGTCGCAAGCCCGCATCTTTGAGCAATCCAGGCAAAATGTACTTCTTTGCAATCACAATTTTTTCTTGATCAGTGTATGAAGGCATAGCAATCTTCTCCATACGATCCATCACAGCTGTTGCAATCGCAGTGGTATTATTTGCCGTTGCTAAAAATATTGCATGAGACAAATTGACTGGATAATCAACATACGTATCTCGAAACGCGTAGTTCTGAGCAGGGTCAAGCAATTCAACTAACACACCCATAATATCTTTATTTGCATCTTCACTACCTCTGTCAATTTCATCAAGTAAAATAACTGGGTTACGAACACCAGCTTCACAAATTCCCTTAATAACTCTGCCTGGCTCTGAGCCAAGAATCAAACGAGAATTTCCACGCAGCTCTGCTGCCGAACCCATACCACCAAATGCAATACGCACAAGTTTTCTGTTCAAAGCTTCCGCTAAAGAAACCGCAAACGTGGTTTTACCTGTACCAACCAAACCAACTAATAACAAAATTGGAGCTTTAAAATCACTAGCTGTATCAGCATTCTGTGATCTTAATTGTAGAACAGAGACATATTCAAGAAAACGGTTTTTAACATCATGCATTCCAAAATGATGTTTTTCAAAAACTTCTCGAGTTTTATTAATGTCTAATGTATCTTTAGTTTCAGCTTCCCAAGGAATTTTTAAAACCCAATCAATGTATTTGGAAACTTTTTCGTATTTTTCATCGTAACTGCCCAAAGCCACACTCCGCTCGAGAGCAACAATATCTTTGTCTACTTTTCTGCGTAACTCGTCAGGAAGTTGAGAACTTGTCACTTTAGACTTTAGCTCTTGAATTTCTTGCTCGAGGACTTGATTATAATCGTTCATTTTTGCATTTCTACTCTGCTTGCTCCTCAAGTTCTGCGAATACTTGTTTTGTACCACTCAAAGTAGTCACTCCTGCTGCTAAAAATATCAGACCTGCAAAAAAAAGAATTAACACGTCGTGTGCGCCAGTTCGTGGCAATGTTGTGGCCGAACTAGTTGCAGTAGCTGAACGGGTAGAACTTGCTGAATTTGACGCTGTGGCCGAACTTGTTGAGTTTGCAGAACCAGTGGCAGATTGTGCAGAAGCTAAATCCACACTAGTAGCCATCAAAAACACAAAAACAGCAACAAAAATAAGCTTTTTACTCATGTGTACCATTATGGCTTTCTAATTGAGTGATTGTCAACAACCCAGGTTTTGCTCCAATTTTTGAAATTACTGACTCAGCATTCTTTTTACCCCAGTTACAACACTCAACAACAGTTTTACCTTTCATCTTGCCAGTAAGGTATCCAACAATAAAGGCGTCACCTGCACCAGTTTCATCTACCATTTGCGTAGCTTGTGCGAAAAAACGAATATGATGTTGTCCATTTATAAAAACTTCTCCACCATATTTACCTTCAGTTACAACTATTTGTGGAATAACCCGCAAAAGCTCTGCTTGTCTTTCTCTGATTAAATCCCATTCGTATCTATTCACAAAAAGCAAGTTCACCGGCGAACGACTTAAATCAATAGCGCCGTGTAACAATAACTGTAATTCTTTATTACCAGGATTCCAAGAAAGATGCGTGTGTGCATCAAGAGCAAGTTCAAGAATAAATTTGAGAGTTTCTTCTTGGCCTGAAATACTAGATAAATGCACCCATTTTGATCTGGAGATGTGCGCGGCGGGAATATCCTTTTGATCTAGTTGCGCCGCCGCGCCCCTATGAACCATAATTGTCCTACCACCATCTTCTCCGAGTAAAATAATCGAACCACCAGTTTTTTCGTTCTTTTCTTTTACAACAAAATTTGTTGCGACTCGCTCTTTGTGTAGTTCTTCAATAATGAAATTTGCCAGTACATCTTTCCCCAGCTCCGTCACAACAGCTGTACGAAAACCCATTCTAGCAAACCCAACAGCAGTATTACTTCCACCACCACCGGTTTCAATAATATATTCGTCTACATCGATCTTTTCACCATATGTTTGGCACAGTAAAACACCAGCATCAGTTTTTTTTACTTGAAATGATTTTGAAGTAATAAAACTGTCAACAATGCTGGAACCAATCGAAATTATGTCATACATGGGCAGTGTATTCTTTCATCTGTGGTTTTATTGTACGTCAAAATAAAGGTGATTTCTATGGTCTGATTGGCAGCCCGCAACGATCGGCCAAATCCTTTTCAAATTCGTCGAAAGCTTGAATCATTTCTTCTTCATCTTTCACGATTTTATAAATGGTTTTTTCTTTATCTCCAATAAAAAAGTGGTCGTTAATTACTTTCATCAATTCATGCCAAAACTCACCGTATAAAATAATCGGTTTGTGATTACCATAATACAGATGGGCTAACAACCAAGCGGTTGCCCATTCACTCAGAGTCCCTGTTCCTCCCTGCATACAAATAAATGCGTCTGCGTGCTCCATCAGACCAAACATCCGCTCAACATAATTTGCAGTCTTAATTTCTTTATCGACCATGTTTTCATGAAACCGACCTTCGAACTCAGGCATATCCTTAGGATAGAAAGTTACTGCAATGGTCGTACCACCAGCAGCTTGAGCTCCTTTTGTTGCGGCATCCATAACTCCTGGGCCACCACCATCAACAACAACCTTATCGTGGTATGCCAAGTATCGAGCTACATTAAAAGCTTCTTGATAGAGCGGATGATTTTCATCAACGTCGGCACTTCCAAAAATCGCCACATTTTTTATTGTACAATGCAGATTTGGTGCCGGGATCTTAATCTGAGTTTTTAACATTACATCACCTCCGCTTCAAGATCTTGGAACGCTTCTGCAAATTCGGGCGCATTCCATAATGCACTCCCAACTCCAACTGAAGTCACTCCATATTTTTGTAGTTTTACTATCGTCTCTTGATTGACTCCGCCATCGATAATAATCTCAAGATTTAAATCCTTTTTTTGTAAAAATTCACGTAACTCTGTTATTTTTTTAAATACCGACTCATGCAGTTCTTGTCCTTGGAATCCTGCCTCAACACCCATCAGTTGAATACAGTTGATTCTGTCCCACTGATCTGCTTGAACTGCTGAAATTGGAGTAAAAAGATTGAGCGAGAGCCCAGCGTTCCAACCGTATCTTCGTACCTCACCAACAAATAATTCCTGACTACTCATCTGCTCAATTTGCCCGATTACACATCGCACTGGTAACTCATCCAAGTTATCGACAATTTCTCTCACAAAATCAATTGGTTCTTGTGTCTGAATATGAAAATCAATCTCCATATCCCCAAAATCCATTCCCACTAAGTCTGATGGAGCAACCGTAACATTTTCGGCGAAATATCCGTCAATAATATCTACTTGTACTGTACGAACCAAACCACTTTCAGTACATAAATCGAGCTGTTGCTGAACTATTTCGAGTTGGTCTGTTAAGATTGTTGGATATATATTCATAGTTTTATTTCTAACTTGCTATTTGCTCCTCTTCAAAACTTCTAATCTGAGCGATTCTTCGTTCGTGTCTCGTGTCTTTTTTATAAAGTGTTGTAAGAAACACCTGCACAATTTCTTTAGCTCTTTCTGTGGAGATCCAGTCCCCAGAAAGGGTAATTATATTCGCATTATTATGTTCCTTTGCATGAACAGCACTTCTCTCATCAAAAATTGCTACGGCTCTTGCACCATCTACTTTATTCGCAGCAATGGTCACCCCTCCAGAAGATCTGCAAATGATAATTCCAATTGCGTTCGGTTGAGTGATCTGCGACTCCATAGCAACAACTCGCTCTGCCACACCAAAAGCAACCTGTGGGTAATCGTCAACCGGGTCAAAACTGTGCGCCCCAACATCTTCAACTTGATATCGTTCCTTTTGCAGCCATTCCTTGAGAACCTGTTTTTGTTCAAATCCACCATGATCACTGCCAATGATAATTATTGGTTTTTCCATACCCCCATCATTACATATGAAAGGTAATTTAATCAAGAGAAAAGAATTACTGTACAAAAAACTCTCTACACTTACATCGCAAGCAGCCTCCGACAAGCTCGCTCAATAAGCATAGAGAGTTTTGATCTATCTTATTCTACGATTAGAGTACCTTTCATACCCATTTTTCTGTGCTGTCCAACACTACAATAGAATTCGTAGGTACCTGGCTTGTCAGTAGGAATTTCAAGTTCCATAGTGTCACCGGCCTTGATCATTCCAGAATTTACTGCTAATTCATCAATAACAAAATCATGGAAACCTTGGCTGTTCGTTACAGAAACTGTCAATTTTTCACCCTTTTTAACTCTGATTTCTGAGACATCATAAGCAAAATCATTGGCAACGACAGGCACAACTTTACCTTCTGTCGTTGTTTCTGGAGCAGTAGTCTCTGTTACGGACTCAGTATTTGCTGGCATCTCACCAGTTTCTTCAACTTGAGTCTCCATTGGTTGTTCTGGAGGAAGTTGTTGGTCTTTCTGAGGGAGCAAACTGCATCCTGAAAAAACTACTCCTGACACCAATACAAGTGCAATATGCTTAAATTGCATGTATTCCCTTTCTCACGTGACTTAACACGCAGGTGATTAGTACTTAGTATGCCAACTGTATTTTAATATCCTAGCTCAGCTCTTGCCTCTGGAGTCATCATGTCGACCATCCAAGGAGGGTCAAAGGTAAGCTCAACATCAATATCCTCTTTTGGGTTAATCCCATCCAGGTTCGTAAACTCAGAAAGAACCATCTCTCTAAACACACCTGCTAAAGGACAACCAGGGGTAGTGAGAGTCATCAAAATGTGAATTTTTTGTTGTGGACCAGATTCCGTTTGAACGGTAGAAATTGTCACATCATATATAAGCCCCATGCTCACAATATCGATGTGTAGCTCTGGATCAATCACTTTTGACAAACACTGATAGATATTTTCCTTAGTTGGTTTCATACTACACACCATAATAATTGTAATTTTAGTATAAAGCAACCATTGAAAACTGGTTGCACACGTTGAACTTACAAAAAGCCCCCCGAGAAAATCTCGAGGGGCTTTCCTAAAACAATCTAAAGATTATTTACCTGATCTCTTTAAGACAGGCATATTGGTTCTTTTAGTTTCCATGACTTCGTAGCCTGCTGGAACTGCATCTAATGCACCTGGTCTGACATCTCTTGCAAAGAAGTAGATTCTTTGAACTCTACCGTTCTTAAGAGTAACTTCTTTGGTGTGCAAGTAATATACTTGACCCTTTGCATTGGTGTATGAGAAAGCGTTTGCTGCCATACTAATACTCCTTTTCTTTTGCCCCTGAGGGCTTCAAATTCTTACTTTTTATACTTGATACGTCAAAGTATCTTTTTTTAAGCTTATCACACTCGGTGTGCACTTCAAGAAGCAAATTACAGTTATTGTGCTTAGTCTAGTGCTCGCTTAGTTCAATTCTTCTTCTAAAACCTCGACTTGAAGGTCTGCTTCTGATTCAATTGTCCCTCTTAAAACATACTCTTCATTTGCTGTTTGAGCGTCAGAACTCTCACTCACAATCATTTCGAATGGGAGCAATTCACTTGGAAGAGCTGCTGAACCAATGTAGCCTCCTTTACCTTCAACTAAGGTAAAGACTTCTCTCATTGCTGTACCATCGGTTGATCGTAACCATACACGGTACTCTGTTGTTGGGGCTGGTAAGTTAGCCATAACTGAAAATCTGACTTTGTCATCTTTCAATTCGTACCTTACTACACCGTTAGTGTCTGGGCTTTCTGAAGCTAAATCGATACTTTTGTAATCACCAACACCTTTAATAGAGTTGACCATTTCTTCTTGGCTTAAGTTTTCAATCGTAACACCTTCTCCGAGCAAAGCATATTCACTTCGTTCTGCACGTAAGGTGTACCATCTAAAAACTAAGAGAAAAACTACGCCTAAAACTACTAGTGGAAAAACATACGGTGTGTATTTTTGCATTCTGCCCTGTTCCTGTTTCTTGTACTTTAATCTAGTTATAGTTATACGATATAACTAGGTTTCGTCAAGTGGATTAATTACTTAATACGGATTCTACAGTTGCAAGCAACTGAGGGGCAGATGTTTTAATTCCATTTACATAAAAAGTTGGTGTAGCGTTCACCCCAAGCTGTGTGCCTGAGGAGACGTCTAGGTTGACTAGATCTGCAATAGAATTATCTTCCATTTTCTCTAAGAATTGTGTCCTGTCAAGACCTAACTCGGTAGCATATGTAGCAAATGTGTCTTTGAGCTCACCACGGTCACGAATTTCGGCCCAAACTTGTTGCTCTGCAAATAATCTGTCATGCATTGGCCAAAACTTGGCTGCATCTAGACTTGAGACTGCTTCTGCTGCAACTGCTGCCAATCGAGCATTTGGGTGGATTGAATCTAAAGGGAAGTGTCTGTAAATAATTTGGACCTTGCCTAAATATTTTGCTTTGACCTGTTCGACTGCTGGAAGAGCTGCTTTACAAGCCGGGCACTGGAAGTCTGAAAATTCAACGATAGTGATAAGTTCTTGGTTTTCTTGAGGATTGGCGCTGTCTGTGGCAGTCTGCGCACCAGGAGTAGCTTCTTGTGGAGTTGTATTTTGAGTGACTGCTGTTGAATAGCTATGACGAGCATCTCCCATTGCAAGAGTTTGATCTACTACCTGCTGGCCTTGGTCTGTGGTTTGAGTTCCGCCAGAAGAAAAAAGGGCCACCACGATAATTAGAACCAATGTACCTATAATCGTGCCGAGTAAAAGTGGAATATTTTTCATAATTCTATCCTTAGGCTACGCAACCCTCTAATTTATCCAGGGTTCTAGCATACCATATTTGAGGCCTGTGCCAAGTATGTATTACGGGTAGTAGTAGATACTGGGTTGACTTTAATGATCTTTAAACCTATAATAATCAACCTTGAGATTTAGCTAGATAAATCCAGTTCTTCCTCAATTCGCAGTTGAAGTGCACCACTTTTGTAATTTAGTACTTTGTAATTG
>CAZDWQ010000002.1:0-58216 GCA_964509285.1 uncultured Pseudomonadales bacterium | reverse complement strand
TCACCAGCAAACGTTTCTGTATCAAATCTGACAACTGGTTTTTCAGGTGCTATATGATGATGGGTTGTTGATATATCTGAACGGTCAGTCAGTAAAGTCTGAAGACTTCAGGTTATATAAACGAGATATTGATCAGTCACTCGTAGATAATTTCACTCAGGATCTTTTTGTTTGGTTTGCCCTCACGCTTGGTTTGACTGAGGTCAAGGAGATTAACGAAATGGCCAATTACATTACAGCAAAATTTGCTCAGACAGTTCCAAACGACGTTGAAGTTCAAGCGTTTATTTCTCTTACAACGTCAGGGTATCTTCTAAACTAATCGAACTAAAATCTATTTTACGTCGCACAATATTTTAAGTTTGTGTATACTTGTATTTAGTATTCTACTTTTGTTCTTTAATATACTTTGAGTTCACTACAATGTGCACCGAATTTGCGAAGAGGTATTCTTCACTCCCCTCCTTGCCTCTCTCGGGGGACACTAGATGAAAAATAACGAGCTCTTGATTTAATAAAGTCCCTTTTTTTTAAAATAATATTCTTATTTGTATCATAGTGGATCAAAATATTGCAATATAAAAGGGTTGATATATCAATCTTTGATTTTATAAAGTAAAATTAGCAGAATAGTATTTTGTCTGCTAAAAACTCATAGTATTTTGTTGAATAAGTAAACTATATTTTTACAAGAAAAAATTGTTGTATGGCACTTTCTACTAATCCCCATAAAGCACTTCTTACTTTTGTTGAACATCTTGAAGTTGAGCGGAATGTGAGCCGTCTTACTATCAGAAATTACTCCCACTATTTGCGTCGTTTTAACGAGTGGTTTTTGAATGAAGGCTACAAAGATTTAACGGAATTAAACCAAGATGTGGTGCGTAGTTACCGCGTATATTTGTCTCGCTACGTTGATGAAATTGGGCGAACTTTGTCTAAGCGAACGCAGAGTTACTACGCGATTGCCCTGCGTTCTTTGTTGAAATTTATGGTCAAAAATGATGCTCCAGTGATGCATCCGGAGAAGATTGATTTGCCAAAAGCTGAGTCAAAACAGATGGAATTTTTGAATATTGAGAGAGTTGAACGGTTGTTAAATCAGCCACTTTTGTCGGCAAAAAGTGGGTTACGGGACAAGGCAATTTTGGAAGTTTTGTTTTCTACTGGTTTGCGGGTGAGTGAGTTGGTTGGGTTGAACCGCGATCAAATTGATTTGGCTAAGCGTGAGTTTGGAGTGATCGGAAAAGGTCGCCGACCACGGGTTGTGTTTTTAAGTGAGCGTGCTGTGTATTGGTTGCAGAAGTATATGTCGTCTCGGGCTGATAACTGGGATCCTGTGTTTATCCGCTATTCTGGTGGGCAGCCTGAGTTATTAGCTGATGGTGAAGAGATGCGACTGACAGCAAGGAGTGTACAACGCCTGGTTGATACTTACTGCAGGAAGGCAAAGTTGCCAATTAAGATTAGTCCTCATGGGATTAGGCATAGTTTTGCGACAGATTTATTGAGTAATGGCGCTTCTTTAAGAGATGTGCAGGAGATGTTGGGGCATAAAAATATTGCAACTACCCAGATTTATACTCATGTTACCAGGCCAGATTTGAAGAAATCTTATGATAAGAACCATTCGGAGTTGTAGATTTTGAGGTGTTAGCTTGGCCTTTGTTTGTCCCCTACTCTTTACTGTGTAGTTTTGATGCAATAACTAATATTATTAAATATATTGATATAGAATTATAGGTTGTTAAGGTTTGGGGTTTGCGGGAATAGTCTTTACGAGGCCTTTTTCTCTGAGAAGTTCTCTTCTTGCTAACTGAAGTAGAAGCACTTCTGCTTCAAATTGGGCTGAAGTTACTACTTCAATATTCTGGTAACCAGCCTCTGTGAGTATTTGTTGGGTCTGCTCTATGTATTGCTCTTTTTCAATAATAACTCTTCTAAGAGACCTTGGTAGTTGAGTATCGACATATCTCACATATCCATTTTGATGCTTAAATGTAGGCATTTTTTTCATTACGACATCAAAAATAATTGGTGAGGTCAAGTTATTTTTCAATCTTTCTCCGTATAATAAAGAAAGCAAACTGATGGGTTCTTCTGATCCAAAATCTATACCTTGAAAGTAACTTCCTTTAATATAGGTACCTTTATATGGTATGAGTCGTTTGCTGCTAGCTATTAACTTAAGTTTGTCAAAAAATGTATATTTTTCTCCTGGTTCTCGTTTTTTCCAAAAACTGTACATTTGTCCACCACGAGCAATGTTGTGGTGATAGTGTGAAAATCCTTGAGAAAGGTCAACAAGAAGGTTTTCTAAATATTCTTTTGAAGAGGGACGTAGGTTTGAGTCGAGCCGAGAGGGATCTGTGCCATACATTGCTAAGATGTCAACTGCTTTTTGAAGTACTTCCAATTCTGTAGGAAGGAGCGCTTCTCCTTCAATATTTTCCCCATTCGAGTACAGCTCTTTTCTTTTTTTGAGGATTCTATGTTGCTCTCTTGAAAATTTAGTCTCGTTTCCTTGATATGATTGGTCTAGCCAATTTGCTTCAGATTTGTGTTCGAGAATCATTAAGCTCAAATCTATGACAGAGAGTCCTCTTAAACTTCCTAGCATTCCTACAGATTTTTCATTTTCAATTAGACGCTCGGTTAAGCCATCTTGTTCATAACTACTCCAGAGAGAAGCTAATTTTTCTTGGAATAGCTTTTTTTCCTGATCACTCAGCCCCTCAAACTTTGTTTTTATTGCTTCAATTTTTTTTGCTGTTCTTTTATCGATAAAGTTGAATTCAATTTTTTTAACAAATTCGTTATTTTCGTCATAAATATGTGTGGCGACAGTTGGATAACTTAAATAGTGATCAAAACCAAAAATTTCTCTTATCTTTAAGGCAGAATATGATTGTTGAATGATTACCCCTTCAGTTTCAATTTTATATCCCGATGGGAACCTTTTTGAGAGTGCTTCCTGAACTCTTCTTTGAATGTCTTCAGGTACTATTGCTACAAAAGGGAGGAGTCCAGCAAGGTATTCTTTAGCAACTGCTGGAAAGTTTGGTTTGAGCTCATTAGATTGATCGATTTTAGGAAGACTAAACCTTTTGAAAAAACCTTCATTGTTGAGTACATAATGAGTTTCTACATTTTGATCAGGACCACTGAACGGCAGTTCAACTTCTTTGAGTGAGCCTAAAGTGTCTTTTTCCCTTTGGTGCTCCCTGCCAGGGACAGGATTATCAATTGTCATAATATGTTGATAATAATGGTATCAGTTTTTTCATTGATTTGCTATTGTTTGTTCTCAAGTTGTTTTATAGAATACAAGCTGATGTTTGTTTGGGCCTGTAGCGCAGCTGGTTAGCGCGTTTGTATGGCATACAAAAGGTCAGGGGTTCGAATCCCCTCAGGTCCACAGAAGCTAACTAAAATACTTTCACTTATGGATAACAGTAATAACCCAGAAATACCAAAAATTTTTTATGAGGGTCAGTATAGTAAAGAAGATATTGCCTTTTTTAAGAACGAGAATAAGCTCATCGTGATTGATTTGTTCAAGGTTCAGAATCTCGAGTTGGCAAAAATAAATAACCCATTTAAATCTGACAAAGACAAAAGCAAAGAATATAGCGATGGTTTTACTAAATCAGCACAAAAAAATAGTGAAGAAAAAGGCGATTGGATTCATTTTCCCTGGACAAATGTGATTTTGCATCAAGCTAAAAAATCTGACTATATAAAGATTCTCACAGAAGGGTAATTCTACTCTTCCTCTTCCTTCTTCAGCGTCAAAGCCACAGCTGCAACTTTGTTGTCACCTTTGAGTCTCATCAAGATAACCCCTTGGGTTGGTCTAGTAAGGACAGGAATAGATTTCTTAGCGATTGGCATTTTGATTGTCTGCCCATCTAGAGTAGTAATCACCAAATCTGAGTGAATATCAGTGTTTACTTTGCGTGCACTCGATACCATACCAGTACGTTTAGTGATGTCGGCTACCTTAACACCCATTCCCGAGCGTTTCTGTTTTGGATATTGATCTAGCTTAGTTCGTTTACCCATGCCGTTTTCGGTAACAATCAAGAGCTGGGTCTTTTCGTTACTTGATTCAAGATCTTCAGCATCAATAACTTCAAATCCAACAACAAAGTCTTCTCGTTTGATAGTCATACCCTTCACGCCTTTGGTGTCGCGGTTACTTGCCTTGACTTCTGCTTCGTCAAATCTGATACATTTACCCTCGTGGGTAATCATGATGAGTTCATCTGTACCAGAGGTAAGTGTGCCTTTGACAACAGTGTCGCCTTCATTCAAGGTGATGGCAATAATACCGTTTTGACGAATATTGTCATATAATTTCACGGCAGTTTTCTTGACCAAACCTTGGGTTGTGGCAAAGGTAATGTATTTATCAGCATCTTTCTTTTCATCAATTACTAGGATAGAAAGTACTTTTTCTTCTTGTTGCAGGTTAATGATGTTAACGATTGCAGTACCTTTTGCAGTTCTTGAAGATTCTGGAATTTCGAACGCTTTGAGTTTGAATACACGCCCGGTGTTGGTGAAAACCATCAATGTGTCGTGGGTATTCACGGTCAGCAAGGTTTGAACCACGTCTTCTGCCTTCATCTTGAGGCCGACGCTCCCTTTTCCTCCCCTACTCTGTGATCTAAAGGTGTCTGGGGTCATGCGTTTGATGTAGCCGGTTTCAGTCAAGGTAATGACAACTTCTTCACTGGCAACCAGGTCTTGTTCAGAAAACTCGCCAATCTTGCCTTTTACCAATTTAGTTCTTCTTGCGTCGCCGTAGAGGGTAACTAATTCATTTGCTTCGTTAACAATGACATCTAAAATTGCCTGTGGGTGGCTCAAAAGTGTAATCAAATCATCAAGAATCTTTTTGATTGCTTCATACTCTTCTTCAATTTTTTGTCTTTCGAGAGCTGCTAATCTTTTGAGTTGCATGTCAAGAATTGCCAGAGATTGTGCTTCAGAAAGGCCAAACTTTTTCATTAAGGCTTCTTTTGCGTCTTCACTGGTTTTTGACTTTCTGATTGTGTCTATGACATCGTCCAGATTTGCGAGCGCAATCAATAAGCCTTCCAAGATGTGAGCACGGTTTCGAGCTTCTTTGAGCTCATTTTGACTTCTCTTGACGATCATGAGCTGTCTGTGAGCAATATATTCCATCAAGATCTGGCGAATATTCATGAGTTGAGGTGTGCCTTCAGAGTTAAGAGCCACGACGTTCATTGAGAAAGTGGTTTGTAGTTCTGAATACTTGAACAATTTGTTCAAAACGACCTTAGGAATTGCGTCTTTTTTCAAATCAATAGTAATTTGTAGACCATTTCTGTCTGAATCGTCATTAAGGTCTTTGATACCTTCAATTTTTTTATCTCGAACCATCTGGGCAATTTTTTCGAGTAATCGGGCCTTGTTTACCTGGTATGGAAGCTCGGTGACGATAATGTGCCAACGACCCTTTTTATCTTCTGTAATTTCAGTTTTTGCTCGAGTAACTACTCTACCCTTGCCTGTTCGGTACCCTTCTTTGATTGCTTCAAAGTCGTACATAATACCACCGGTTGGGAAATCTGGACCATTAATATGTTGCATGATTTCATCGATGCTGATTTCACTGTCAAACTCACCTGCAAGAATTGCTGAGTCAGTTGCCAATAATGCATCGATCTGGGCGTGCATGTTCTTGATTTCGTCTTCTTTGTTGCCTTTTTTGACGCCTCTTTCTGGGAGGGCCACTGATTTTTCAGCATTTAAAACTGCTTTTCCTGCTTTTATGGTTGCGACAGTAGCAGCAATGACCTCGGTTAAGTTATGAGGTGGAATTTTGGTAGCCATACCAACAGCAATACCTTCTGAACCCATGAGGAGTAAGTTTGGCAATTTTGCTGGCAAAACATCTGGTTCTTGAAGTGAACCATCAAAGTTATCAGAAAACGGAACGGTATTTTTATCAATATCTTGCAAAAGTTCTCGAGTAATCTTGGCCATTCTAGCTTCGGTATACCGCATTGCAGCTGGACTATCACCATCAACAGAACCAAAGTTACCTTGGCCATCAATCAATTCGTAGCGCATGCTAAAATCTTGAGCTAACCTGAC
The DNA here is from genome assembly GCA_964509285.1 of uncultured Pseudomonadales bacterium. Taxonomy (GTDB): domain Bacteria; phylum Patescibacteriota; class Microgenomatia; order UBA1400; family PJMF01; genus VFLK01. The sequence continues at coordinate 52,087 of CAZDWQ010000002.1, read as the reverse complement.
CATTGCCATGTACACAGGGGCATCACCATGTGGGTGATATTTACCCAAGACGTCTCCAACAATACGGGCGGATTTTTTGTATGCGGAGTTCCAATGAATACCACTACGGTGCATGGAGTACAAAATACGTCTGTGAACAGGTTTGAGACCGTCACGCACATCTGGAAGTGCACGAGAAACGATAACGCTCATGGCGTAGTCGAGGTAACTTTTTTCCATCTCTTCTTTAATAGAGATGAACTTCATTTTGCCAAACCGGGTGTCTTCAACTGTGCCTATTAAAGCTTGATTAACTTCTTCAGAGTTAGCTTCTTGTAATTTCACTTTTTCAGCTACTTGGTCTGCTTCTTCAATATCTGCAACTTCTTGCTTGATTTCTTCGATAATATCGTCTTTTTCTTGTGAGTCTGCCATATGTGTTTTCTAGTTAGTTAGTATTCTTTGTTTACTTATTTGAGTGCGGTTTCTATGGCAGGAGCAATTTCTTTTTTACGAGACATTCTTGAGCCAATATCAAGGACATTATCAACGGTTGTGCCGCCAAAAGCTTTTTCTGCTACTACTTTTTCTGCGTCACCAAGGATAAGAAGTTTGGTATTTACTTTGAGAATATCGGTAATGGCCACAAAAATGAGTTCTGCACCAAGTTCTGCTTTTACAGTTTCCATTGCTTTGAGCAAACTTGCCTTTTTCTGGGTCATAACTAAGTCTTGTTCAACTGTTTCGAGTTGGTCGATCATGGTTTTTTTGCCAAATTCGAACACTTTATAGTCATTTTTGATAATTTGTTCATCAGTTAATGAAGAAATGTTAGATTTTGCCTTGAAAATTTCTAAAGTGAAAGTATCTACTTCTTTGATACCTGCGAGTTCTGCCAACTCTCCGCCGAATTTCTGGTCATGAGGAGTACAAGTTGCAGATTTGTAGCCAACTGTGTCTGACAAAATTGAAGCTAACATAAGGGAAGCTAAAGTTTTATCTGGTTTGACTCCAAGTTTTTTCATTAAATAGTAGACGATTGAACAAGTTGAGCCCCAAGGCTTGAAAGTAAGATAAATTGGGTTGTTAAAGTTGATGTTTGCTTTGTGGTGGTCAACTATTTCAACAATTTGTTGGTCGGCCAGGTCAGAACTATCAAGTCCAGCCATTCTTTGTGAAGCTTCGTTGTGGTCAACCAAAACTACTTGAGTATTTTCGTTTAAATCGGTTGCGGAGATCAATTTTGGAGCACTCACACCAAATTTTTCGAATAAAAATTGAGTTTCTGGGTTGAGAGGATCGGTTATGACAGCAGTTGGGTTTTCGTAACCCATTTCTGGCCAATTTTTGCAGAGGTATTCAAAAGCCATTGCTGCAACGACAGCGTCTGTATCTGGTTTAGTGTGGCCGGTGATGTATGTGGTTTTCATAATTTTGTTCCTTTCAAGCAGGTGTTTTTCTGCTGCCGCGATTTTTTTAAATATCAATAGTTGCTAACTTAGCGTGTGACTGAATAAATTTCTTTCTTGGCGCAACTTCATCACCCATCAAGGTGGTGAAAGTTTGGTCTGCTTTAACAGCGTCGGCGATCGTGACGCGCTTGAGCATTCTGAATTCTGGATTCATGGTAGTATCCCAGAGTTGTTCAGGGTTCATTTCTCCAAGACCTTTATAGCGTTGAATGCCAAATTTTTCATCTTTATTTTTGGCGAGCACTTCTCTGGTATACGCGTCTTTTTCTTCATCTGAATAGACGTATTTTTCAGTTTTGCCATGTTTAATTTTGTAGAGTGGTGGCATAGCGATATACAGATACCCCTGCTCTACTATTTGTGGCAAATGTCTAAAGAAGAACGTTAAACCAAGAGTTGTAATATGTTCACCGTCAACGTCAGCATCGTTCATGAGAATAATACGATGGTAGCGAAGTTTTTCTGGATTGAAGGTCTCCCCGATTCCAGCGCCGAGGGCGATGACGAGGTTTTTAAGTTCTTCAAAAGCGACGATTTTATCGAGGCGGGCACGTTCTGTATTCAGGATCTTGCCACGAAGTGGGAAGATTGCCTGGAACTTACGGTCTCTGCCCTGCTTTGCGGAACCACCTGCTGAGTCACCCTCAACAATATAAATTTCTGCTTCTGAAGCATCTCTGCTCTGGCAGTCTGCCAGTTTTCCCGGCAGAGTACTGCCCTCAAGGACGCCTTTGCGAATGACGGCGTCCTTGGCAGCGCGCGCAGCCATGCGCGCGCGAGCAGACAACATGATCTTATCAATAATTGTCTTCCCCGCCTTTGGATTTTCTTCCAGGAATGTAGTAAAGCCATCTTTCAGAATTTGGTAGACAGCAGTTTGTGCTTCAGAGTTATTTAGTTTCGTTTTGGTCTGTGATTCGAACTGCAAATCATTAGAAGGCATCTTCACGAAGATAACTGCAGCCAAACCTTCTTTCATGTCATCAGGAGTGAATGATTCTTTTTCTTTTAATAAACCATATTTTTTAGCATAGTCGCGCAATACATAGCCCAGAGCAGTTCTAAATCCATTCACGTGTGCCCCACCATCAGGAGTGTGAATCACGTTGACATATGATTCCAACCGTTCGTTATAAGAATCGTTATATTGCAAGGCAATCTCAACTCCAATTTTTTTATGAGTTTCTTCGTCTTCCCATGTTTGATTAAGATACATAACATCATGCAATGCCTTTTTGGTCATGTTGATATGTTCAACCAAGGAACGAATACCACTTTCATAGTAGTAATGCTGATTAGTGTTTAAAAATAAGTCTGAGAACTCAAAGTAAATGCCTGCCATTAAATATGCGCGGTCTTTAACAACGTTGATTAAAGTATGATGACTGAACTTTGTGGTAGAAAAAATAGTTGGGTCCGGGACAAATGAAAGCAATGTACCAGTTTTATTTTTAATGAACTGCGCAGACTGTTGTGGAAACATTTTAATAACTTCAGCTTCGGAGATAACTTTGACTCTTTCAAAAGGAATACCACGTGAGTGGGCTTGATAGTGGAATTTATTATCACGTTTGACGATAACTTGTAGCAAAGTAGACAACGCATTCACGGCACTCGAACCAACCCCGTGCAAACCACCAGAAGCTTGGTAGGCAGTTTCTTCAAACTTACCACCAGCGTGCAATTTTGTCATAACAACTTCTAATGCAGAAACGCCGGAAGCGTGCATATCGACTGGGATACCACGACCTTCGTCAACGACAGTAATTGCTTGGTCCCCTGCTTCTTTGTCAGCGATGAGTTTGACTTGTTCTTCTGTGAGTGGAGACAAATATAATTGGATCTTTTTTCCAAAGCCCGCGATAGCTTCGTCAACAGCGTTATCAAGAATTTCTTTTGCTAAATGATGGAGTCCACGAGCATCGGTAGAACCGATATACATACCCGGTCTTTTACGAACAGGTTCAAGGCCTTCAAGGACCTTGATTTCTGATGCTTGATAGTGCGATTCTTGTTGTTTGGCCATAGCTATTTCAATCTAAAAATAATGAGATACTTTTTATATCACATTGGCAGGAAGTTATACAGCGGGACTATGTGAATTACAAAATAATATACAGCAAATTTGACACTGTGGATAGTAGCATTTTTATAAATAAAATCCGGTTTTGCTAGCTTTGGAGGGCTTGCAGTTATATTACTTGAGGAAAATAATTTATCTAGGACTCTGGCAGTCTAATGGTAATACTGCTAATTTGTTATTCGAAATAAAAATGGCGTTGTATCAAGATATATTGCTGTATGTTAAATACCATTGCTATATATTTTGATATATTAAAAAATGTGTTAAAATAAGAAAACTTATGATTAGAACACATCAAGATAAAGAACCTGTGATTAGAATTAGTAACCAACATTCTGAGCATGTCACACGGCAAATAACAGAGTTGTTAGAACAAGGTGCTTTTGGTATTGAAGTTGCCATTCTTATTGATTGTATTGATGACCCAAAGGTTTTGTTGCAGGGTTACCAAAAGCCAGAACTATTTCGCAATTTGCACACACTGGTAACAAAAATTGTTGCAGAAGATACTGGAGAATTAACACCAGCAAAAGCAGAACGAATGAATGTACTGTTGAACACGCTTGGACAGTATATAGAGAACGTTTCTGCAAACTTATTTTCAAATGAGACGGTACAAGTACATGTAGGTATTTTGAGGCACGGAATTGAGCTGTATAAGCAAAGAAATTTCCAAATTTTGAGACCTCAAAAACATAACACAAGACTGAGAAGAAGAGTTGGAGAATAAATTGAAAACTTTAAGCTTGGAGTTCGAAAAAACAATTCTCCAATGTGAGTGCTGCGTTAGTATTGTGTTCCAAATAAGTAATAGTTTTGAGCAAAATTTTTAGATTGTGAGTGAGTTGTTTTGTGGTAAATTCAGTTTTTGGATTACTGAGTTCTGTATGCAAGAATTTTAGCAGTGTATTACACAGTGAGAGCGAGTCTTCTCTTTCTTTATAGTTAGCGGCAATAGTAATTTTTTGACCGGGGTTGCTGTTTATAATCTCGGAAAAAAGGTTTTTTATTTCGTTGGTTTTGAGTTCTGATTGTGTTTCACTTTTGTTGGGATCGATAATATGTATCATTTGACAGCGGGATCGTATTGTTTCTAGTAACTTTTCTGGAGTTTGGGTTACAAAAACAAGTTGGGTGTTGGTAGGTGGTTCTTCTATTGATTTCAGCAAAGCATTTTGGGCAGGAATGGTAAGAAGCTGGGCATCTAAGAAAATAAGGTATCTCGTTTGTCCAACTTGGTATGTTCCATATGCGAGCTGGGCCTTTATCTCCCTCACAGTTTTGATTTTGATACTTTCTCGTACCTGATTGATTAAGGTGATGTTTGCCTGATTGCAGATAGATTGGGTATCAAAGTTACTTTTAGTTTCGGTAGGCAGCCATAAAATAACAGAATCAAGTGCTGTGAGTGTTAAATCCGGTTTAATAATGATTGATGAGATGTATTTCATTGTTATTAGTTGTCTGACGACTAAATTTAATTTATAGTATTACAAGAAGTACTAAAAGTGTATACCGTATGTTTGATCCTGCCCAATCAACAAATCCAGTTCAAATACCACAAACAGATCCAGTAAGGGTTTCAAGTTCTGACCCTAGCGTTGGTTTAGGCGCGGGAACATCGGTAGCTTCTGCTGTTACGACTCCACCTATGGATATGCAGACAGCTGAACAAACTGTTCAAGCAGAGACGCCTTTATCTGGCACAGATCTTACAAAAATTGCAGAATCACTAGAAAAAGAAACTGAAAATTTGACAGCGAACTCTACTCCAGGTGCTGCGGATGAAACAAATGTTGTTCCTGAAGTTCCAACACAGGCGGCACCAACAGAACAACCACAAGTTATGGAAGTGCCGTTAGTTAAGGTCCAACCAGCACAATCGGTCCAAGATATCGGTTCTGCCCCACTTTCTTCTCTGTCACCTCAAACGCTGCAAACTCAAGCAGCACTGGCTAAGTCTGGTGGCGTGGTAAGTGCAATCAAAAAACCTGAAGATGCTCCTGGAATTGACCCAGACAAAACATACAGTAATATTGTTGAAGTGTTGAAAGACACTGGTGCTCTTGATCAGGATGAAGCCAACCAAATTTTAGTAGAGAATGTGAGTTCAGGCAAGACTTTCGAAACAATCCTGGAAGAAAACAAATTTGTTACAGAAGAACAACTTACACAGGCTAAATCTGTGGTCCATAAAATCCCATTCGTAAATATTTCAGAATATGGTAATGATCCTCAGGCTTTGACCCAACTGCCGGAGGGTGTGGCTCGTAACTACAATATGTTGCCCCTTGAATTTGACAAAGAGAAGCATAATTTGACAGTGGCAATGAAGGATCCGCTTGACCTTTCAGCCATTGACTTTGCTGAGCAGAAGTCTGGATTAAAGATTATTGCGTACTATGCAATGCCTTCAGAGCTCGAGCGCAAAATTGCCGAGAACTATTCGCAAAGTCTATCAAGTGAAGTGACCGCTGCCTTGGAGCAGACATCTCAGGTTGCTGAAGACAAGGCGATGAAGCAGGATCTGAGTGGTTTATCTGGTGAGACAATCCGCGAGGCTCCAATTACTAAAATTGTGCAAACGATCGTTGCTTTCGCTATGAAGGCTCGAGCTTCTGATGTTCACATCGAACCTCAAGAACAGCGCACTCGTGTTCGATATAGAATTGACGGTATTTTGGTTGAAAAGTTAATTTTGCCAAGAAGTGTACATGAAGCGGTTGTCTCTCGTATCAAGATTCTTTCTGGGTTAAAAATTGATGAAAAGCGTATTCCACAAGATGGTCGGTTTACCTTTGTTTCTGGTGGAGCTGAGGTTGATCTTCGTGTCTCTACCCTGCCAACCATTCACGGTGAAAAAATCGTGATGCGGTTGTTAAAAAAGGATGCTTCTGTGCCGGCTCTTGAGGAGTTGGGATTATTAGGTGTGGCTCTGAGCAGAGTGAAAGACGCAATTAAAGTGCCTCACGGGATTGTGTTGGTCACTGGTCCTACTGGATCTGGTAAGACTACAACTCTCTACTCTGTCTTGCATACGATTAATACGCCAAAAGTGAATATTATGACTTTGGAAGACCCGGTTGAGTACCAGATGGTGGGAATTAACCAGGTGCAAATTAATCCGCAAGCGGGATTGACGTTTGCATCAGGTTTGCGTTCATTCTTGCGTCAAGATCCGAACATTATCATGGTGGGAGAAATTCGTGACTCAGAAACGGCGGAGCTGGCAATCCAGGCTTCTTTAACTGGTCATTTGGTCTTCTCTACTCTGCACACTTCTAGTGCAGCAGGCGCAATTCCTCGTTTGCTTGATATGGGAGCTGAGCCGTTTTTGCTTGCTTCTTCTATGACTTTAACGATGGCTCAGCGTGTGGTGCGTAAAATCAACGAAGCCTACAAAGAAGAATATAAACCTGAGCCAGCTGTGATAGAAGATATTAAAAGGGTGCTTGGTCCAAAACTTGATGATTGGCTCAAGAAAAAAGGTATTAAATCTGCAAACGACATAATTTTGTATCGTGGTAAAAAAGATCGGCCGCAAACAGAGCCAGAATATAAAGGTCGTGTGGCTATTTTTGAAGTTATGCCAGTTACAGAAAAGATTGGCAAACTGATTTTGGAGCGAAAACCGGCAACAGAAATGGAAAAACTTGCGGTAGAAGATGGTATGCTATTTATGAAGCAAGACGGATATATTAAAGCTCTTGAGGGAATTACAACAGTAGAAGAGGTCTTACGTGTGGCAGAAATTTAGAAAAAAGGAAATAAAAAAACTATGAACATTCACGATATTATGGACATGTTGATCAACCAAAATGGTTCTGATATCCATGTAATTGTTGGTACTCCGCCAATGATTCGTATCCATGGTGAACTACAAGCAGTTGAAGGTACCCCATCTCTAAACTCAGAGCAAGCTGAAAGTTTGATCTACCCAATCATGACTCAAGAACAAAAGGATTTTGTGACAGTCAACAAAGAGTTGGATTTTGGGTATCAGTTTAAAGAAAAAGGCAGGTTCCGTGTAAACGTATATCATAGCCAAGGTGCGCTTGCGGCTGCGATGCGTTTGATTCCTACGCAAATTAAAACTTTGGATGAGTTGCAATTGCCACCAATTTTGCATGAATTTACCAGATATAGTCAGGGTTTAGTGTTGCTAACTGGTCCTACCGGTGAAGGAAAATCAACAACTTTGGCGGGTATGATTGATGAAATTAACTCTACCAGAAGTGAGCATATTGTCACGATTGAAGACCCTGTTGAGTTTTTATACAAACCAAAACGAAGTATTATTTCTCAAAGAGAGATAAACCATGATACCCATTCATGGAATGTAGCTTTAAAGTCTGTGCTTCGTGAAGATCCAGACGTAGTGCTGATTGGTGAAATGCGTGATTATGAAACAATTGCTTCTGCAATTACGATTGCTGAGACTGGCCATTTAGTGTTTGCAACGCTACATACTTCTAGCGCTGCTCAAACAGTTGATCGTATTATTGACGTGTTCCCTGCTCATCAACAGAGTCAGGTCAGACAGCAGTTAGCAGCAACAATTAAGGCGATTGTGGCTCAAAGATTACTGCCAGCTATTGGTGGCGGCCGTGTACCAGCACTCGAAATTTTGGTGGCAACTCCGGCAATGGCTAACTTAGTTCGTGAACAAAAGACTCACCAAATTGATTCCGTGATTCAAACTTCTGCTGACCAGGGTATGATATTATTTGAAACCTATTTGCAACAACTAGTACAACGAGGAGCAATTTCAAAAGAAACTGCGTTGCAACATGCGTTTAGGCCAGAGGATATACACAGATTATTAGGTGAATAAAAAGTATGCCATTTTTTAAATACACAGCAAAAAACAAGTTCGGCGAAACGATTAACGGGAAAGTTGAGTCCAGAACCATTGATCAAGCTGCGACTTTGCTCACTACTCGTGGTTTGCTTGTAATTCGGTTAAATCCTTTAACAGAAGACTCATTGGCGTTTGTGAAAAAGATGTTTGGCGGAGTGAAGTTTGATGATGTAGTGAATTTTACTCGTCAACTTTCTACTATGATCACGGCTGGTTTACCACTTGCTGGTGCTCTTTCTATTTTAGTCCGTGACGGTAAGCCAGAAGTTACACAGATGATGGCAGTGATTTTGCAAGATGTTGAAGGTGGAAATGCGTTTGCCGATGCGTTGGCAAAACACAAAAAGATTTTTTCTAGACTCTATATTCAGTTGGTTCGTGCAGGTGAAACAGGTGGTGTGCTTGATACGGTTTTGGAACGTTTGGCAGATAACATGGAAAAAGAGAAAGAATTTAAGGCAAAAACCAAAGGTGCTTTGATTTATCCAGTTATCGTTATTATTGCCATGATTGCAGTTGGTGCAATTATGATGATCTTTGTGATTCCAAAATTGACAGAGATGTACAAGGATTTTGGTGCTGAGTTGCCATTTGCAACCAGAATTTTGATAGGCCTTTCTGAAGCAATGATTAAATTCTGGTGGATTTTTGGTGCTGGAATAGCTGGTTTGATTTTTGCTTTTAAACAGTATTACAAGACAGAGATTGGTCGGTATAAAATCGACGAACTCAAGCTTAAAATTCCGATTTTTGGTGAATTACAGAAAAAAGTGATCTTAACCGAGTTTTCTAGAACGTTGGCTTTATTGTTAGGTTCTGGTATTACTTTACTTGAAGCAATTTCTATTGTGACTGATTCTGTCGAGAACATTGTGTACCGCTCAGCTTTACTAGAAGTGAGCAAGCAAGTTGAAAAAGGCTCCTCTCTTTCTGGTGCATTAAGTCACTATGATAGTTTTCCTACTATCTTGCATCAAATGATGAGTGTGGGAGAAGAAACAGGTAAACTCGATGAAGTGTTGAAAAAACTTTCTGCATATTTTGAACAAGAAAGTGAGCACGCAATCAAAAACATGACAACGGCTATTGAACCAATGATTATGATCGTATTGGGTCTAGGAGTTGGAGCTATGGTTATTGCAATCATAATGCCTATTTACAACTTGACCAGTCAGTTCTAATTGTTGTACAGTGGTAATAAGTATTTTTTGACTAAAGAAAGTAAATTAAAAAGGGACATACAAAATATGACAAAACTTCTTTCTAATTTGCGAAAACTCAGCAGCCAAGCTGGTTTTACCATGATCGAGCTTTTGATCGTGATCGCAATTTTAGGTATTCTGGCTGTTGCAGTGCTTTCTGCAATCAATCCAGTTGAGCAGATCAATAGAGGTAGAGATACCGGTTCTCGATCTGATGCTGAGCAAGTTTTGAGTGCTATTGATAGATATAATGCATTCGCTGGATACTATCCATGGCAGAATGGCGCTTCAGACACAGTTTATGATGTAGCATTTGCTGCATGGGACGCAGAGGATGCATTAGTTAATAATGATGCCTCATGTAATGTTTCCGATCTTTTAGCTGCAGGTGATGGCGCATCTTGCACGGGTTCAAATGAATTAAAAGTTACATTCTTTACCAGAATTTTTGATAGTGGTTATAATTTCTTAAAGGTCTACCATGGACCAAACCCATCAGATAGTACATATGTTTGTTTTGCACCAAAGTCTGATGCATTCAAAACTGAGGCGGACAATAGAGTTGCAACTACCTTGCCTGCAGATTATCCAGCAGCAGCTGTTGGTGATGTTACAGGTCTATGTGGAGCCGTTGGAACAGCTTCCAACTGTATTTGCTTACCATAACAGGTTTGCTTAACTGAAACTTGAAGCCCCAGGCAATTTGCCTGGGGCTTTTTGTATGTTACACTTAACCCTACATGGTTACTATTTCATTCTTACTTGTTACAACTTTTTTATTTATTCTTGGTGCAATAATAGGTAGTTTTTTGAGTGTTGTGATCTTGCGTTCTATTGCTGGCGAAGGTTGGGTAGCCGGTCGCTCTCGATGTGATACATGCAGAAATACCATAGCCTGGTATGACAATATTCCTATACTTTCATTCTTAATCTTGAGAGGAAAGTGCCGTTACTGCAAAGAACCGATTCTGCCATTACATCCTATGGTTGAGGTGCTTACTGGTGTTTTGTTTGTCTGGTGGTATTGGGGTGGGTTTATCTTTTTTCAATTAACTCAAACGCCATTGAGTGTCTTACAACCACTATTTTGGCTAGCGGTTGGGTTGCTTTTAATTTATTTGTTTATTATCGATCTCAACTACATGCTTTTACCAGATAGACCAGTGTATGCTTTGTTTGGAGTCGCAGTGCTATATAGAATTGCCTTAGTTGCCTCTGGTATCATGCAAACTAATGATCTGTATTTAGCAATTATTGCCGCTTTCCTCTCTTTTGTTTTTTTCTTTTCACTGTGGTTTTTTACGAAAGGTAAAGGCATGGGTTTTGGTGATGTGAAGCTTGTAGTGCCTTTAGCTTTGTTACTTGGTGCGCAAAAGATGCTGATTTGTTTGTTTTTAGCATTTGTGATTGGTGCGGTAGTCGGAGTGATTTTAATTGCTTTTGGGAGAGGAAAACTCAAAACGGCTATTCCTTTTGGTCCATTTTTGATTTTGGCAACAGCGATTAGTTTGCTCTGGGGTGATGCCCTCTTTTTTTGGTACTACTCTCTCATTTTCTAAATACGCCCTTGATCTTGCTTTGGATAGCCAAAATATGCTTTAATGTAACTAGAGAAACTCTAGAGAAATTAGTATGCGTATATTGCGGATTATTTTCAGTGCTTTCCTGTTTTTTGCAGTTATAATTGTTGGTGGGTTTTTCTTAATCAGAGAACTACTCCTTTATTGGGGTGTGAGCAAAATCAGGGGTTCTTTAAGAGAACTGAGTTTAGCTCAAAATAGAGGTACTTATGGTGCTCAGTGTTCCGAGCTTGGATCAAATGCGATTGCCGGAGAAACTTTAGTCACCTATCAAATTAGATTTATCTCTTCTTCAGAATACATTGTTGAGGCAGCTTGTGAAGGATTCCTTTATGATCCAATCACTATCTCACAAGGTTTGCTGCCTGAGTTTGTGACAAAAGTTCCCGGAACTTCTGGCTTTACTCTATCCTATGAGCAAAGTGGTATTGAACTCGAAGTTTTTGCACTAGAAATTAGCAAGTTATCTGAAGCAACAGGTTTTGATTTTTCGTTTTTGGCTAAAAATAAACCAATCGTTGCTGAGAACGGCGTGCTGATAAAAGATAGCACTCAAGGGTTGGTGGGAAATGGCCCGGTGACTGTCTGTGCAGGATATGGATATGAGTGTTGTAATGAAGTTTCTCACTTTGGAGTTGGTGACAGAATTACCGGACTTCCTGATTGTGAAAAAAGTTGTTTTTCCTCATGTGCAACCAGACCAGTACTACTTTCCTTAAATACTAATCCACTTTTAGATCCACGCACCAGGAGTGTTGAAATTTTCTCAGGAACCCCTGTTGAGTATACTTATGTTGCAGACTTTGGTAAGGCAACCTCAATGAGTGGAATACTAGATTTTGGTGATGGTAAGAAAACACCTATTTCTGGTCTTGCTGGCCAAACCTCACACACCTATGAATGTGCTTCTAGCAGATGCGAGTATATAGCAAGCGTGACACTAGAAGATAACTGGGGAGTAAAATCGGCTGCGCTAGAAACGAGTAAAGTTAAGATAATTGTAGTAAGACAGTAATTTATAAAGGAATATATGAAATTTTTGAACATGAAAAACGGCACTAATAAAGGGTTCACACTCCTAGAAATTTTGGTAGTTATTTCTATTATTGGTATCTTAATCGCGCTTGGTGCTTCTGCATATAGCACTGCCCAAAAGAAAAGTCGCGATGCAAGAAGAAGCGGTGATATGAAGGCGATGCAAAATGCATTTGAACAGTTTTACACAACTAATAGTTCAGCTTATGACACTTGTGCGGCAATGGCGGTGCAATTTTCTTCTGGATCTTTACCAACTGATCCAAAAGGAAGTGGCTCATACATATATACCTGTCAAGGAAATGCAAAGGCATACTGTGCTTGTGCACAGTTAGAGAGTGGTACGGGAAATGCAACCAATGGGGCTCTCGGAACAACTTGTTCATACGGTTCTGGTAATTACTTCTGTGTTTCTAGCTTGCAATAAAGTTGAAAAAATAAAAGGAAAGATATGAAAAAGAAAACTCAAAAGAAAGTACAAAAAAAAGGTTTTACCCTCATTGAAATCCTTGTTGTTTCTACAATTGTTATTATTGTTTCTGCAATTGGTTTAGTGAGTTATTCTGGAGCTCAAGTGAGTGCCCGTGATGCTCAAAGAAAGCAGGATTTAGATAATGTACGAACAACATTGTTGTTGTACAGAAGTGAAAATGGGTACTACCCTATCGCAAGTTTGGATTCACAACCCCGAGTAACATTTTCTTTTCCAAGGCAAGTAGTCGCCAGATTGACAGCGGTTTTCAGAGTTCCAGAAGCACAGGCTGCGATTGCTCCAGGAGATGATAGCTCTGAAGAAGACACCGGAAAAGGAGAAGCAACTCCTACTCCTATTTTTGAAACAGCTATCCCTGTGCCACAAGTGACTCCAACCCCTACTCCCCCTGCAGACGACGATACAATCCCTACTCCTGTTCCGACAATTGTTCCTGGCACTGGAACACAACCTCAGGAAGCTGCAGACTATGTTGAAATGTCTGCAATTTTAGTTGAAGAAGGCTATCTAGAAGATGAATTGCCTTTAGATCCAGTCAACGATAACACCTACTACTATGGATATAGTACCCCAGATGGTTCATCATTTGAGCTAACCGCTCGATTAGAAAAGGATGGCTCAGTAGTTACGTTAACTAATTAATAAGGAAAATAATATGAAAACAAGACAAAAAAATGGATTTACTCTCATTGAGTTGTTAGTTGTTGCAACAATCATTGTGGTGCTGTCTGCGATTGGTTTAGTCAGTTTTACTAATGCTGGCAAATCTGCAAGAAACTCTAAGAGAAAATCTGATCTAGAAACAGTGCGCCAAGCTTTGGTGTTGTATAAGAGTGACAACGGAGAGTATCCAATTGCTTTGCTAGAAGGTGAAAGCAAAGTAGCGTTGCAACCTATTAGTGTTTTATCTCAACTAGTAAGTGCATTGCGAGTTCCAGTAGCTCATGCAGCCATTGAGCCAGTTGGAAGTAATGCTGCATATAACGAGATGATTGTTACTTTGTCTAATGGATATATGAGTACTCCTACTCCAGTTGATCCTAAAACAGGACAAACTGGTTGTGGCCTAACGGGAGCCAGTGTGTGTGATTATACCTATACGGGCAGTACCACAACCTTTACGCTCAGAGCTCCTCTAGAGGGTTCAGCTGACTACACATTAAGTAATCCATAATAGTAAACGTTTTAAGCACAATGATTATATTTAAAAAACCAGCTGGATTCACTCTCATCGAACTATTGGTGGTAATCAGTATTGTCTTATTGACCACTGGTGCCGGAATTGCTGGATTTGTGAACTTTAATGATAGGCAGCAGGTGCAAACGACCGTTAAAGATGTACAAGAGTTGATGCGTTCTGCTCAAGTGAAGGCACGAGCTGGTGAAGGTGCTGATAGTTGTGCTGTTAACAGAAAATTGAAAGGATATAGAGTTAGTGTGAGTGGTAATTTTGTGCAACTTCACCAAATGTGCGTTTTAGCGACTAACCCAAGTGATGTAGTAGCTGTAACACCACCAAGATCCCAGCTATCATTAGACAATATTTCAGTTTCTATGACTCCAGTTACTTTTTTGGCACTACGCGGAGGAGTTGATACAGGAGGAGTTGGAAATATGACAATTATTGTATCCGGACAATACAGTAGTTTGACATACCAGTTTCAAGTGCTTGCGACAGGTGAAATTACAGACGGGGCTTTTGTAAGTATTGAATAATGAAAATAATGAATTTTAAATTTAATAGAGGTTCTACAATTATCGAATTACTGATAGCCATTATGGTTGTGGGTTTGATTGTTACGGCGGTTGCTAATGCAGTTACCTATTCTATTAAAAATACCGGTGAAACAAGATATAGGCAAGCGGCAACAATTTTAGGACAACAGGTGATGGAATTTGTTCGTGGTGAAAGAAATAGACTCGGGATTTACAACTTGGGGATATACAATATTACAACGCCAGAAGGAACTGAAGAATATTACTGTTTTTCTACAATGCCTTCTGACTTGAGCACCCAACCTGCTCAAGGCCAATGCGGAGCAAACAATGTTATTACAATGGCGGGTACTGATTTTAAACGAGATGTAACAATAGTCAGTAGTACAGCTCCAGCACTTTTTATTGAAGTGACTGTTTCTTGGACAGATGGAACTGAAACAAGACAAATTGAATTAGTTCAAGAGTTTGAGAATTATTAATTTTCTCTAAGGTAGAGTAAGAAAAAATAAAATGGGCGTCTTCAACGAAGACGCCCATAGTGTGATATAAAAGTTACAAACCATTTTACGCTTTTGTAAATGATTTATAAATTTTATATTAAGTTTGTATAACAATTAGGTTTTGTTCTTTTCGTGTCTAGTTATTGCTCTCTACCATGAAGAAAAACATCACTTAAACCGTTATTGTCTCCGGGGACAATGTTATCAGAATCAGAATCGAAGGAAATCCAATTAGCAGATTCTGATATAGCAAAAGTGCTGATCCAACTATTTTGTTGTGTGCCATCATGGGTTAGTAGTACAAGTTCAGTTTCTCCGGGAACAAGATTATGAATAAAAAGGTCATCACCATACTGATTTAAATCATTAGGTGACAAATTACTAGCATTAGAATGGAAGACGATATATTGTCCATTCGTAGTAATCTTGCCATCTCTTGAGTGAAAATCGCCTTGTTCCCCGTTTGAGGATACAGACACACATATTGTTTCGGCAGTTTCCCTATCCCGAACATATATTTGTGATATGCCAAACGAACAAGTTGAATCTAAACTTCCTGACTTTGAACTAAAGACAACATATCTACCGTCGGAAGAGATTGATGAAGCAGTCGAGTTTTCATCACCTTGTGTGCCATTTGTACTTACGGAAATAAGCACAGTAGTTCCATTCTGTCTATCATGGACGAACACATCGGTATTATTATTAGCATCATTTTGAACCAAATTGTTTGATTTTGAACTGAAGGCAATAAATCTGCCATCAGCTGATATCAAAGGAAATGTTGATTCATTATTCCCATATGTACCATCAGAAGCGATTGAAACAATATTAGTTTCACCCGTTAGGAGATCTCGCACAAATATGTCTTGTCTTCCGTTGGTATCGTTAGGAACAAGATTTTGTGAACCTGAGTCAAAGGCAATGAACTGGTTATTAGCAGATATAGATGGGTAATTGGAGACACTATCACCTGGAATACCATCTGAAGATACTGACACCAAAGAAGTTGTCTCCGTTTGGATATCATGAATGAAGATACCAGACATTCCGGGGTAGTTTGCGTCCAAGTTATTTGCCTCGGAGACAAATACTACGTATCTACCATCAGATGAAATCATTGGTTGCCTGGAGTTTCCGTTAGCTTCAATTCCATTCGAGGTAATTGAGACTCTTATTGTTTGACCAGTTTGGTTATCATGGACGAAAATATCTTGGTAGCTTCCACTGTCTCCCGGTACCAAGTTACTTGCATTGGATGCAAACGCAATATATCTGCCATTTACCGAAATTGATGTGTCGTACGATATTGAATTTCCTTCATCACCATTAGACGATATTGATACTCTGACTGTGTTCCCATTTGCAGGGGGCGGCGTTGGGGTAGGTGTAGGAGCTGGAGGGGGAGTTTGTTCAATTTCATGAAGCCAATTACTTACAGGCAAACTACTTTTGACTTTCCAGCTAACAACAGCCAGACTACGTTGTCCATTCTGATTCCAGTTTTGTTCTATGATGCTTATTGTACCGTTACCATTACTGTCTACATTAGAACCAGTGACAACAGCAACATGTCCGAATGTTGTGCCTGGGCCAAAACTGATTACGTCACCAGCCTGAGGAGTTTTTTGAAAAGTTCCATTGGCAATACGCTCAAAGGTTGCTCCGATATATTGATTTGGCATATTATTAACAACATCTTTCCCGTTTGCTTGGTAGGGGTTGATGCTGTATTTGAGATATAGATATCTCTTTGCCAGTTCCGTACATTGCCATTCGTATTGACCAACAGCGCCAGGGAAGAAATAAACAAGCTGGGATGAGCCAATGGGCCCGCATGACACCAAACCGTCATATGTAGCAAGTTGGAAGGAGCCGGGGTGGTTATCTACGTTACAATTTCCTGACCACCATGAGGGAAAAGGCACAGCGCCCAATGATTCTATAACCTGGTCTGTACTTGTATTTACAACCATTTGAGCAGAACCGTTTTGAACAATGCTTAATCCTTCAAGCGAGTTAAGGAAGGTATTCGGATTGGTACCATCGCTCAAGTCCTTCACAATTCTAACAATCCATATATGATTTTGTGCCTCTACAACCCATTCAACAATCAGAGTTGAGGCCGCTACATCACCAGTTATGAGATCAACAATACTGTAGCTACCGGAAACATTTTGTCCAAACAGCTCAACTGACAACGCTGGTGAGGGTGAACCTCCCTGTTGACTTCGAAAGCTTGCTAAAACTGAGCGATAGGTGATTGAACCACCTTGGGTTGCCACAGGCAAATCTTCAATAGGTGCAAAATTTCCATACTGGACAGCCAAGAGCGAAAATTCTTCATATGGGGTCAAGGAAAAGGCACTTGCAACTTGGCTCGCATCACCAGGGTTAGAAGCAACAATTTGACTGGGCATAAAGGGAGAATCAATTGTTAATGGTATTCCATCAATTGATATCTCAACAGGACCAACTGGCTTCACTACAACTGGAAGATACACAATATTATTATTTTGTGCGTTTCCTGAAGTTGCATAAAAAATGCCCGCTATTAACAGGCATACGACAAAAAGAAAACTGAAACGAACTGTACTCTTTCTCATTACATTCACCTTATGTGTTTTGACAATCTTTTTGGATCATCAAAAATATGAAATTGGATTGAAAGTTAAACCTAATTGTTAAAGAGCGCCTGTGTACCGAAATAACGATACTAGGCACGTAAAAGACCTATATTATACCATTGAAGGAAAGAAATCAGAAAATTGAAGGCTTAATTCCTCATATTTACAGTAGTTTCAAACGACTCAGTGATATTAGAATCAGCGTTCAATGTTGGGGCTGTTTTAGCTAAATCAAAGCTGACCTTGATTTGTCTATTACCAGCGTCACCAGAACAATCAAAATTTAAGCTAGTGAGTGTGACAGAGTCAGAAGTGAGGCGCGCACTATTTGAAGCAATCTTATTCACTCCCCCATCAACAGCAGTACTATATGTGGTAACACCAGCATCTAATCCAACAACTCTGATTGTATTCTGGTTAGCGTTACAGGGGGCAAAAGTGTCATCATAATATTGTGCGTTTTTGATTATAAACTCCATTTGGCTGATGGCATGGAGCCCTTCTTCTTTGACAGATTTTCTAATATTCGTTTTGGAGTTACCGATTAAAAACGTCATGAACATTGTGGTAATTGTGAGCATCAACAATACAGTGAGAGACGTTGTTATAAGTAACTCAATGAGGGTAAAACCGGTTTGTTTGATTTGTGTTTGGCTTCTTAACATGAGATGTCCCTACTCTACTCTAGTTTACTTCCTGCCAGACTAAGTTTGGATGTTGTAAGATTTCTGGCGTATTTTCATTGAAGTCAGGCCTGAAGTTGAACATCTCTGTTGCATAGGTGTTGTTAAGTGCTGTATCAAAGATACTTCCTTCATTGTCAAAGGTCCTTCTGAGGTCAATGCCCTGCCATCCAACAAAGGTACCTTCTCCAACAAACATGTTATCAGGAGCGTTTATATCTCCATCATCTTCTATGATCAACTGGTTGCTTGCAACGTATACACCATCAATGTTTGCGTTGGTTGAAGTACAAGTTGGATATGTACAGGTGTTACCGACTGAATCGCTAATGGTAATATCGCCATCGGCAATGATTGCTAAATAACCACCATCCGCAATATCAATGAGATGCCTGTTAGCAGCACCAGTGTTATTTATCGTTACATTTCCGCTAACGAAGAAAATCATCTTTGTTCCTGAAGCAACGGTTTGTAATGCATTGAGATTGAGTGTTAAATCTCCAGTTCTCTTAAAGACTCTAGCATCTTCATAGAGTGTGCCGGTTGCAGGGTTTGGAAGTACGGTAATACTTGGATTAAGTGAAGCGATAGTAGTGAGGTCAATATTTTTCACAAAGTAGTCGTAGTCTTCCCTGACAATGTTAGCATGTGAGGTGTTGTTTGCTCTTGGTTGAGTAATTGGTGGAACTCCTCCACTGTTGTACTCAGTGTACCAGCCAGAACCAGCACTAATGGTTCCTCCACTGAGTGGCGCGCCAGCTGATTTTGGATCATTGTCTGCATTTTGAGTAATTAAGTAGGAGTTTGCCGCATCAGGAACGTTGCTAGAATAACCGGCGGTTCCATATACATTACCTTCTTTTGCTTGCCACCATGGTCCGTTAGAAAGATCAATGGCGGTAACGAAGAAGTTTTGAGGGTTTCCATTAGCTATTGTCCATGGTGATCTTGTATCAGTATGCATACATGATGATGGGTTACCACCAGGGCCAGGACAACTACAATAGTAGGAGTTGGCAGGGTCAGAATTTTCTAAGGTAAGGGTGACGTTGAATCCATAGTCTACTCCCCATGCAGAAGTTGGAGCATACGGCACATTAGAGAGTGAATATGTATCTGTTGGACTTGCAGTTGTACCACCAGTACTTGCTTGAATGGTTGTTCCTGGTGCAGCAATGTTTATTGGTGCTGGGGTTGGGTTTGGCATAATACAATTATTTCCACTTGGGTTGACTACTGCCTCATAAATATTTCCACTGACTTGGGCTACTAAGTCATATGTACGATTTACAGAGAAAGAGCTATATGTTGTTTGATTACAAGTAGTGTTTCTAGATCGTATTGCGACTGTTATGTTATTGCTGTGGATTGCATTAGCATTAGTTGTGTATGAACTTGTACTCCCACCGTTAACAATATATTTCATACAGTCAGTTGCTGTTGTGTTGTCACAAGTAGTCGGGGTACTTGGATATGGATATATATTTCTATCCCAAATCCAAATTTCATAGTCTTCAATGTCTGAATTTGGATCTTCCGATTGTGGTATGGGTGGATCCCAGGTAATACTCATACTTGCACTATTAGTTAAATCGATATTGCCTGATGATGTTCCATTTACGAGAACATTTGTTGGTGGGTTTGGAGTTGCTCCGGTGTTTCCGCACATAATCCCCCCACAAGAAGGAGCGCAAATATTTATAGTTTGAGAGCTGTAACATGCAGGACGAGGTGTCATAATTGCACTACATGACCCTGAAGGATTGCCAGTAGAGGCATTTCCTTGAATATCAATTGCGTTTACGGCTATGATGTAGTTTCCTGGTGTTATTGTAGAAGTATCCCAAGTTATTGTATAGTTGTTTCCAGATTGAGTTGCCGCTGGAATAATTTCAGTCCATGGTGCGCCACAGTAATTTCCATCTGCTCTAACTAGAGTGTAATAAAATCTGACAGAATCCGGTTGAATTCCAGCTTCACTTGTTTTATATGCTTTTATAGAATCGTAATACATTGGTTGGGTCCACGTTCCGCCATGAGTAGAACCTGGTCTTAAAACAACTCGAAATCTAGAAGTAGTAGAACCATTTCCTGGGTTTACCCATGTTCCAGAAGCTGAGAAATTTTGCCAGCTAGATGGATTGAGTGTCATAGAAAGGTTTCCACCTGGCGCGATGTGTCCTGTCCAACTACCTAAGTATGGTTCTCTTTGTAAGTACACGTTGCTCACTGTTTCACTTGAAGAGTGGCTTTTTGCTTTCAGTTTCAAAGTATAGTTTTGATTAGTGAGATCTTCACCAGTTTCAATCCAGTCAGTTGCGGCGTGAGAGTCAGTTGCTGAAAGTAAGGCTAAAATTTTTGCATAGTATGCACCTTCAGATCCTGGCGATGGCCAAATTGCATTTGGTACAGCCCACCATTCGTTAAGTTGGTATGCAGTTGGCCAGAAATTCATATTACCCTCTTCAAATCCTCCACCGTAGGCAAGGTTGACTCCTATATCTGTAATTTTTGCTGTGAATGTGACTATTTCCCCTTTTGTAACTGGAGTGCTTGGGAGTACTTCAAAGGAGTCACAGTCTGGAGCTTCATCTGTTGGAGTGTTGTTGACGGTGATGTTGACGGTAGCGGTGGTGGAACAGACTGGTGTTCCTCCGCCCATGTATACATTTGCAGTAATAGTTGAGCTTCCTTGAGCTTGAGGAGTGATATAAGATTGGTATGGTAGCCCATTTTGGTCAAAAACTGGATTCATTGAAATATTATTATTTGATTTTGAAAATTCAACTTGACTGACATTGCCACCACTAATACCTGAAACGTTTGCAGTTATGTTAAAAGGAGCACTATCTGTATATAAGTTGACGGTTGATGGCGAGAGAGTCACGTCACAATCTGGAATTCCTGGAGGAGGTGTGGGGCAAGTACCACTACAATCTTGAGGACAATTACAATTGTCCTCTCCTGACCCACAAGAGCCATTAGGACAATTAGGTGGAGGAGTTGGTGTAGGTGTTGGAGGAGTTGGTGTAGGTGTTGTTGTAATTAAGCAACAACCAAGCTCACTAGTTTGTTCGACAGCGCAAGAGCCATAGTATGTACAATTCTGACAAAAGCCCCCATATGGGCCACAAGATTGCCCAGGACCCGTACATGAGCTCGAGTAGGCAGGGTCAGTACATTCACATGACGGTATAGTTGGGGACGTTTGGATACAACCAAGTCTCCCCGGGGTTGGTCCTTTGCAGGTTCCAGGACCTCCTCCAGTATCGCAATTGTATGGAGCAGAAGGTGTAGATGCTGTTACTCCACAAGAGGTTGTGTTCCAACTACAGGCATCAACTCTGAAATAAGCATTTGTTGATGAACAACTGTAAGGGTCACAAGCAAGATCAGCGGAAACAATTGATTTATTGGCAAGAGTAAGGAAAAAATAGGTTAAAAGTAAAATAACGAAAGTATTTTTTATGTTCAATAGTCTATTCATATGTCGTTATCTTTTTCAAATACAACAAAAGTAGGTATAATCCATTCTTCACCTTCAGTAAATAGTATTTCAGGGAATTCACCTGTTTTTAAGAATTTGTCTAGATTATCATATCCCACTATATTCTGATGGTATTCTTTGAAAAAGGAAGCAGAGTTTCCTAACTCTTCATGAGAGTAAATCGCGCTTGTATTCAGTGCGAAAGATACAAGAATTGTATCACCTTTTGAAATTGTGGGTTTGTTTACTTGTTTAGTGAAGTAGTTGGTTTCTTCATCATTAGGGTTATCATATTTGACTTTGTTTTCACTTTTATAATAATAATACCTTGAAATATTATTGAGATGGTCATCTATTGTCCATTTAAAAAAGTCAATATTGCTATATATTTTGTTCGAAGCTAGTAGAAAGTCTGAGCTACTCACTATTAGTGGCACTCTTATTTCGTGCAAATTTAGCTTAATGTCATAGTATTCACACAAAATTCCAGCTTTGATTGTTTTGTTAGTCTGAATTTCTTTATTTGTGAGAAAGAATTCTTTAACTGTACAACTAAATGAGTATGTATCAAAATCATTCCTTATAATAGGAAAGTTTGTCGAGACCATTTGTCTATTAGTGCTAGTTGTAGGAACCTTTTTGTCTCTTATATATAAGTAGAGCAATGAAACTAAGGCTAATATTAACAAAAGTACAACAGAAAATACAGCAACTAGTAGCAACTTTTTTTTATCGTTTCCAGGACTCAAATTATCCATATGCTATTCATGATAGCATTAAGGAATTACCTTATTCAAGAGCAGGTCTTGCAGTATCTTTTTCCCAAATAATCCCGTTATTAGGAATAAAAATTGGTATTCCATTATAGAAATTTGTTGTCTGCAACAGTGATAAGTCACCTGAAACCATAAAGCTTTGGTAAGAATCACCTGAATATAATCCAGTAGTTAATGGACTGAGGAATTGGTAATTTCCTGTTATTTCATCATTACCGCTTGGGGTTCTACCCGGATAAGGAAAGGACATGGTGAGTATATCTAGTGGCCCGAGTGCAGGGCGTACAGCATTTGGATTTAAGTAATAGTTGGTGCTTTCATTTCTTGGATTGTCAAACAATGTTTCATCAAAATGGGTCAAGAAGTACAATTCACTTCTTCTAATCAGAAAGTCTGTGAATTGCCAATTAGGAGCAGCAGTTTCATGGAAATTATCCATATTCATTCTTTGCCCAGTTGTTTCGTTAACAATCAAGGTTGGGTAAATTGCAACTTGTTGTTTACCACTAGCATCTAAGTAGTATGCTATTACCCCGTCTTCCATGAAAAATGGAGATGGATTGCCACTACTATCTAGTAGTCTGATAGCATTACCACTATCATATGAGCCTAATTCAAGGTATTGGGATACTCTCAGTTGGACTCCGCAGTAATTGAACCCGTTAACAGCGCAAGGGAAGTTTGAAGATCCACCATTGAGTTCGTTGTTGCTAAATGGTCCTCCAGCTATCCACTGTGGATCACCACCATTTTCGTTAGAAAATCTTGCGACAATTATACCGTTTGCATCATACGCTACACGGTACGTTACCGCCGTGGGGTTGGCATTATTTTTATCTTCGACTAGAGGAAGTTCAAGACTACCCAAGTGATCAATTAGAGTTTCAGGACCAACTACAGCTTGAGCAAGTTCAACGTTATTTTCAGGGCTTACCTCAGGTGTTGGTGGTTCTGCTGTCCCCTCATCAACTGGAGGCTCTTCTGTTCCCGGTTCTCCTTCTGCAGTTGGAGCTGCTTCAGGCTCTGGTGTTTCAGTCATCACAGAAGTATCTCTTTCAATGCTTAATACTTCATAACCATTTTCATTTGTCACTTTAATGACATCATCTGATACATCAGCAGTATCTTGGCCCTCTTCTATAATAGTACCGTTTGGAATACTAATAAATCTTACAGGTCCACCTTCTGGAGTAACTATTACCTCAACGGTGTTTGTTGTTTTTCGTAACCTGATTTTGTCATCTTCAGTTTGAACGTTGAATGTAGCGATAGCCTCAGGGGTAAGTGTTATTCCTTGTTCTGCTGCAGCATCGATTATCGCTTGGACGGGAATTTCTGTACCTGTAACTTCTGGACTTTCTTCCGCCACAGGACTTTCCTCTATTGGAGGAGTTTCTTCATTTCCAGGGCTTGTTTCTTCTTCAGAAGCAGGCTCTTCAGCAGGTACTTCTTCAGTTACTGGAGTTACTGCTGGGGGTGCCGGGCTTGCTTCAGGGGCCACTTGTGTTGCAATTGCCGTAGGAGCAATGTCGACAGTGCCAACATTGTTAGAACAACCAATAGAAGTAAGTAAAAGGGAAATTGCTAGGAGAATTAACATCAAATTCCTAGCAACGTCTAATCTGATATGTCCAGACTCACTTGAAAAAGAAGTTTGTGTAAGAGGTTCTGATGTAGCAAAATTTTGTTCTGCAAATCTTATTTCTGCAGGTGTAGCAGCTTTTTTGGTTTTTGCAAGTTTTTGTTGCAGCTTGAGTAGTTTTGCGATTTCTCTTTCTCTTCTTTTTCTATCTTTTCTATTTTGAGCTTCTTCATCTGTTGACCTTCTTTGTTCTTTTGCTGTAAGGCCATATTTAGTAGTTCTCTCTACTCTTTGTCTTCTCGTTGAGAAACGAGCAAGTTCCGCTTGTGTTTTCGCGGCATTATTTGCTGCATCGTATCTACCTGAATGTTTACTCATTTTTCCCTACTTTTACAGCCCATATTTTGGGTGTATAATCTATTTTTTCTACTTTGGTTGCTACACTTTATATCCTGTAACAAACATTATTGTTAAATTCTTAACATTATATAATAGTGTCTTATAATGTTGCAATACACATTCAATATGTAAGCATGTATTTATAATAACACTTTTATAATTATTATGAGCCATTAGCAGACAACAACTAACTCTGCTAATTATTTATTCCAGATAAAAGTGCCCATTTATCAATTAAATTTTAGAACATTTTTCCTTTCTTGTCTAATAGTAGTTTTAGGATTACTAAAATATATAACTTCTCAAGGTTTACCCAATTCCAAGGATTTTCCTGCCATTTGTAGTTGCGATCTTTACTAATTCATCGACATCATAGAAGTGACAACTCTCGAGCATGAACCGCAACTCTGTCCACATATCTCCATCGGTAAATGGTTTATAGACGTCGGCAATATTATCTGTCCCAACGCCAACCACTACTCCAGCAGCAATCAGCTCCTCTACTGGTGCAATGGAGTTATGAGTTACGGCCAACTCTTCATTTCGCCGCGAGTCTATCCAAGCAGTTGGGCAAGAAATGAGCATAACTCCAGCTGTTTTCATTTTTTTATAGATTTTCTGTCTATACTTTTTAGGGTGAGAAGCCAATGAAATGCCATGAACAGCAACGACTCTGCCCTCCATGCCAAACTCTTTGGTCTTGTGTGCGAGGGTTTCTGTTTCTTTTTCTGCGGTAGTATTGAGCTGGTCGACATGAACGTGGAGCATTTTTCCCAGACGCTTTCCCGTTTCAAACAAAACGTTGAGATGTTCCTCTTCTCTGCCCGTATCCTTAGCGGGAAGGCCGCCAATAATATCTACAAAAGAGAGCGCTTCATCAAACCACAGTTTTGCAGTCGGATCCAAGACTCCTTTTAGGGCCTGGTTAGTAAAAATGAGCTTGATATCATTTTTATACTTTTCCTTGATTTTGGCAGCAGCCTTGAGGGCCTTATCTTTGACTACTCCATCAACATCAATAAAACTGCCCAGAACAGTGACGCCCTGCTTAATTTGCTCCTCGACCGCAAAACACATCCGGTCATATATTTGTGTTACGGTTGATTTTGCCTTAATTTCATCGACAATCAGCCATTTTTCATGTAAGTGTTTATTGGCTAAGTCAAGCATTTTTGGAGTGATGGTATAGGCGCGATCAAGGTGGGTGTGCGTATTTACCCACCCACCTTTCTTTGTAATTTTGTCGACGATTTTCTTGCGTAAGTCCCAGTTTTGGTTCATTCTCATTTCCCTTTCTTTCTTGATTTTTGTATAGTAAAGTTTTTACTTGCTAAAGGAGTCAATCCGGACCAAAGGTTCGTGACGACTGTGCAAGCTAAAACTTTACTTACTAGCCACCACCATATTTTTCTTGAGTTTCTTCACTAACTCATTCAAAATTTTGGCGTCGTTGATAATTGGAACTTCTGTTCGTACAGCCCACTTTTTAACGATGCTCTCATCGAGTTTTGCCTCCTTTGGGTTGCTCTTGTATGGGATATGAATGACTAAATCGAATATATCTTGCCTGAGAACATCCTCAATATTTGGATTTTTATTTTCATACATCTTGTATATGAAGACGGAACGTATCCCGTGTTTTTCATAGAACTTGTGTGTATTCTCAGTGGCGTAAAATTGGTAGCCAAGTTTGTCTAGTTCCTTAATAGCCGGGAGGAATTTTCTCTTGTTTGAATCACCGCCGATAGTAAGGAGCACAAACCGCTCTTTCTTTTGAGCCAAACGCATCTGCATAGTGTAAATTTCGATAAATCCAGGCGAAGCATTTTGGTTGTAGGCGTTATTTCGCATAAAGGTTGCCAGTTTTTCATCGAAAATTGAGTTGGCAGTTTCTACTGCGACCACTTCGGCGACACCTTTAAAGAGTTTGATGGTAACGGTTCCGGTAACTTTCTCGTTGATTTTATCGATAAATGCGTTGAGGTCATCCATAAGTGGCTCATACCAGAGTGCGCCATAACAGAGATATGCCCATTTGTTGTCAACTTCAGCCTTAAACTCATTTTCAACCCGAGTACAGACATATTTTTCCAGATTAAAGTGTGCGTTGATAATAATCTCGGCGGCAGGAGCTTCATAGAGTCCGCGAACTTTGAGTCCGACCAACCGATCTTCTATATGATGCGTCACCCCTACTCCATGTTTGGCGCCAAGTGCATTGAGTTTATGGATAACTTCAGTAAGCCCCAGGTGTTTGCCATCAAGTTTGACCGGAATGCCTTTGACAAAGTTAAGTTTGATGTATTGTGGCTTATCTGGGGTTTTTTCTACTAAACTGCAAACTTGGAGAATTTTATCTAGCGGAGGAATCAGGGCCGGATTTTCGATTTCTCCACTCTCCCCGGTCACGCCCCACATGTTGTCATCGTAGGAATACGGCTTGTCGACGGTTTGCTTGACCGGAATGCCATATTTTTTTGCATAAGCGATTTCTTCATCACGGCCCATACTCCACTCGCGAACGGGGGTAATGATTTTCATTTCTGGGGTAAGGGTGAGGACGGTGCCTTCGATGCGGACTTGATCATTGCCTTTGCAGGTGCACCCGTGAGCGATCGTGTCACACTCTTCATCTCTGGCAACTTGGACGGCGAGTTTAGCAAGCAGTGGCCTGCCTAAAGGCGTGCTCATGTGATATTTGCCTTGATAACTGGCATTTGCCTTGATTCCCTTGGCAATATAGTGGTAGGCGAATTCATTTTTGGCGTCGATGACGATGGTTTTGACAGCTCCAAATTTGAGTGCTTTTTTCTGATTTCTTCAAGGTCATCAGCTTGCTGGCCAATATCTATGGTGAGGGCGACAACTTGGGCACCATATTCTTCTTGAATCCACTTGAGCATGACAGAAGTGTTAAGCCCTCCAGAATACAGAAGTACAACTTTTTTGACTTCTCCCTTCCTTCCTTCGTAATTTGATACTTTAGTGTAGGTAGGCGCTTGCATGGTCCTTCCTCCTTTCCTGTACTAATAAATACTGGGGATTTGGGCGGATTGTTTGGGGGCGCCTGAATTTAAATTTTTCAGGCTTCTGAGTGGGCGCCCCCACTCTTAATTCGGGGCAAAAAAAAACAAAGTCTGTTTGACTTTGTTTTTGTGAGTTTTGTTGATTCTGTTTCTTAATCAACCGTTTCCGCAACTGAATGCAGGATGGAAACTTCGTTAGATTTTGGGCTGGCGGTAAAAAAAATCTAGTGTTGGGCACTAGAACTTCATTCTAGATTTTTATGCTAGAGCTTGCAAGTACCAAAATTAAAAAAGGACCGATCTATGGGTCATACTTTTTCATACTTTATTGGTTAAAACAGTTTATTCTATTAAAAAATGTCGGTGTAAAACAAAACAAGCTCCCAATTAATGGAAGCTTGTTACTTTTTCGAGTTTACTGTTGGTACAGTTTTCTTATGAACCTTATCTACGAATACCCGTATTTTATTACAATTTGAAAGTTTTTTCTAGTATTAAAACTATGTGGAGGAGACGCCTTTTATTTTGAACCACTTCTAGTTCATTTTCATAAGTTAATGATAGCATATCAAATAGATGAAGAGGGAGATTCTGATGTGGTTTAAGACTAAAACAAAAAAATCTGACGTTTTTAATTCAAAACTATTTGATGAGAAAACTTTTTATCCTTCATTCATTAATGATTTACTCGAATGTGAAGAAGAAGTCATCATTGAAAGTCCGTTTATATCGTTAGCCAGAATGGATCATTTATTCCCAATCTTTGAAAAACTAATTGAAAAAGATATAAAAGTCTATGTAATAACAAAAAGTGCCAACCTTTTAAAAGAACCACTGGCAAGTTATTCCAGACAAATAATTAAAGAATTTGAGATTCTGGGAGTTCATGTTTTATCAGCCACCAATAATCATCATAGAAAACTTGCAATATTAGATAGAAAAATATTGTGGGAAGGAAGTCTTAATATTTTGTCACAAACAAAGAGTCGAGAAATTATGAGAAGGATTCAAGGGGCTAACCATGCTCAAGTTATGTTCGATTTTTTAAAACTTGAAAAATTTATTTGATATCAAAAAAGCGTGATAGTATATCTCAAATAATATTTTCTAATGAAAGGTAGAATTTATGAAAATAAGTACTAAGTCGCAGATAGCAATGAAAAAAAACATGGATATTGTAAAAAATTTGTATAATATTGCCAAAAAGAATTCAAATGGCTCATTGCAGGAGACAATTATACATCTAGATATGATTGAAATTTGCCTCAGGATTTTTACTTCGGAATTAAAAGATTTGGAAAGAAAAAAAACTAAAGTGCTTAAGAATTAAAATGGTAAAATTTCAGATGATTTCGTTTTTAAAGCAATAATGATCTTATATAAGGTTTTATAAGTGATGTTTATTTCACCTCTTTCAATCTTTGCAAAGTAATTAGCACTAAGATCAGCTTTAGTTGCAAGCTCTTCTTGAGTTAGGTTTTTACTTTCTCTTGCCATTTTAAGGTTTTGACCGAATTTTTGTAGTGATGACATATTAATTAAATTAGTAATTCTTATAAAATGCTTCAGCTTTAAACTTAGTAAATTCTTTATTTTTAGAAAAGCTTTTTGAAATAGTTTGAAATGGTAATAATCTAGAAATTTCTGTTTGCAGCTCTTTAGCAGTATTATTTGTACAACCTAGAATATCTTGGACTGATTTTGCAGATACACCTTCAGTTTGAAATATAAATGCAAATTCTAGTAATTCCTGAAAATTAAAATCTTGTTGCTGGTAATCATTGGGTGATTGAGATGCAAAGAAAACAAAAATTCCTTTAGATCTTCCTTCTCTAATAATCCTTTGTAAAAATATATTTTTTTGAGGTAGATAATTATGTGCTTCATCAATTGCTAATATTGTTCTAATGGTGCGCTTGCCATTTTCGATAGGACTATCAGGTAGAGTGAGCATTTCTTTATATAATCTCTCAATTACTAAGTATCCTACTAATTCTTTAAGAACAGGCATGGAATGAATATCAACAATCATTGTTCGATTGGAAAGCTGTTCTATTGGTTTTGAGCTATCTCCATGACTCCAAAATAAGTTGAAATCAGAAAGGTCTTTCATTACCTCAATGAGACTATCATTCCTTCTCTCTTCTTCTTCGTAAATTTTTTGAATAATTGTATATACTTCTTTAAAATCTGGATATGGAAGTTCAAGCTTCTTTCTTTTTGAGTATGCAATTTTAATAGCCTCAGAAAGCGTACCCTTTTGAACAGTTCCTAACTTTGAATTTATTGAAGCAAATGATTCTGCTTTTTCTCTTGATGAGATTAGCACTGATTGTTCATCGTAGCTTGGTAAAATAAAAGGATTTATTGGTATAGTTTGATTATTATTTAATAACTTGTAAGTAGAGGCTTTTGTTTGATCTACAAAATTTTCGTTTGTTACGACGTCACCTTTGTAGTCAAAAAATATAAAATTTGTTTGAAATTTAGATTGTATTCTAATATCAGTTAAAATTTTCAGTAAGAATTGTGTCTTACCAACACCAGGCTTTCCCATGATTGCCATATGCGAATTTGCATGTTTAGCACTATTATTTAATTCCATTATTAAACTATCATTCTCAAGAGTTGTATTCCCTAAGAAAATATTTAAATCTTTACCCAAATATGTGTTATTAAGATCTTTTGATGCAATTACAGCCAAACTTTTTAAAAAAGAGTTGGTATCAAAATTTACATTCTTGTAAATGTTGTTTAGCTCTTGAGCACCATTATCAATATGATACTTAATTATTGATTTATTTGAAAAGATTTCATCATCAGTAAAAGTGGTTTTTTTATAAGCATGTCTAATTAGTGTACGAATAAAAATTTCATCTTCTCCATTGAATGCAGTTCTATTGACTCTCATTCCTTTAAAGTCATTATTACTACTAACTTTATTTCCTACTTTTGTTAGTGAAATAATAAAAGCAACTTTCGATAACAAAGTTTGAGTTAGTTTTGTTTCTAATCTTAATTCTCTAATAATTTTTTCTGTATCTGATGATGTAAAAAGTCTATCTGACATTAATTTTCTCCAAAATAATTTTCTTTAAAGGAAGTTCTTTGTTTATCTTTATCAAAAAATAACGTACCTGATCCAACCAGATATTTTTTCAAATCCTGATAATATTTGTTATCTACTTCTGTATCGGTAGATAAAATAATTACTTGTTTTCCTGAATTTGGAAAATAATTATTTATAATATTATCTCTATGAAGACTATCTAGTCTTGATAATGGAGTATCAATAATTATTGGAAGATTAATTTTGCTAGTTTGAGCTAATCCCCAAAGTAGCGAGATGGCAAAAACTTCTTTTTCACCAGCTGATAAAACAGATTTTTTAATTTCTAAGTTATTGGTATCTTTGATGATTACTTCGTATGTATTTGGGTCTATTATTATATCGGAAATAAGATCGCTTTTACTTGATAAAAGTTTATACATCTCAAGAGTTTTTTCTTTAAGTAATTTATTTTTCTTTTCTCTTAGAAGTACTACATATTCATTTAGCATTGTTGATAGATTTTCGCATTCAGTAATGAAGTCTGATTTTTCTTTTGATAAGTTAATTCTTTCATAAAGATAAGATAAGTCATTTTCTTCTTTCTTAATCTTTTCTTCATTTTCAAGAATTGAGTCGATTACAGAATTTAGTTCACCATTCTTTCTTCCTATCTGAGTTGATAAATTATCAATTTCATCTTGAAGAGAAGAAAAGGTACTTTGATCATTATCATTTCTAGTTCTTAAATTTTCATTTATAAATTTCAAACTGTTTTCTAATTCAGATTTTTCTTCAATAAGAATGTCTAGTCTTCTAATGTCGCTTTGTTCAATATTTTTGATGACATTTAGAATACTTGCAGCCTCTCTTTGTGTTAAGTCCAAAATCTTATCATTATTATTTTTATCTGTATCAATGTAATCTCTAATTCTTTTTTTAAATTCATTTTGATCTTTTGTTGAGAGATCATTAGAGATTATTTTATAGGGTTCATAAAGAGACTTTATTGCAATATCCACTATGATTTCTGTGGAATCTTTAAGTGTGGTCTGCTGTGAAGAATCAGATTCTGCTTCAATTTGTTTTTTAATATCAGCAAAAACTGAACTGCTCAATGATAAAGGTAAAAAATTTTCGATTACTAATTTTATTTCGTTTTCAATTTTATTTAATTTAATAATTAATTGAGTTTTTTCTAATTCTTTTTTATTAATTTCATCTGCTTGTTCTGGATCCTGGTTAAATAGTATTTTAAATCTTTTTTTAATTAAACTATGTTCTTTTTCTAAATCATTAATTTCATTTTGAATTATATTTCTATTATTATTTAATTTATTTATTTTACTATTTAACAATTCAATATTATTTTCTTTTAATTTTATATCTTCATTTGATATTTCAATAAAACCTTGTCTTTCAGTTTGCTTAACTTTTGATATATCAGATGATAATTGAGATAAAAATTTAATACCAAGAGCAGCCTCTAATGAGCTTTTTAATCTAATTTCAAAATGATCATCGTCGGCAACTTCTTGAATTTTTTCACCATCAAAAAAGAAAAACTGGGTAATACTCTTTGGGAATCTTGAGGCTATATAATCATTCCAAGCGTTATTATTTCTATAACTAATTTGTTCGCCATTTTTGGTTATAGAAAGTAATTCCTCAAAATTACTAGGATTTGGATTATTTGGCTCGTTACACTTGTAGGTTCTTCTGATTATTAAAATGTCAAATTCGTCTGTTTCTAATTCTAATTCAAAAATGACCGAAAAATTATTATTTTCAAATTCATTTTTATTTATTCTTTTGTAAATATACTCTTTTTTTTCACCATAAAGTGAGATTGAAATTGCTTCTAATAATGATGTTTTACCAGCGCCATTCATGCCTCCAATTAAAAAGATATTCTTTTCATCATCAGTAGATGGGAAATATATTTCAGTTGGTTTTTGGAATGATTTGTAATTATCTATTAAAATTCTTTTAATTATCATTATTAAAAATTTCTGTTCTCAATTATCTCTTTTAAAGCATTATAAATGCCATTTCTAGTATCCTTAATCTCAAATTCTTTTGTAACTTCTATGAGTTTTTCTACTTTATCAAAGTTTAGTTCATATTTTTGGCAAAGATCCTTGAGTAGAATCAGATCATCATCATTTTTTTTCATATGTCAATTATACACTTTATAATGAGTATTTTCCATTTTCATCTTGTTTTATTTCAAGACTACTTATGTAAGATCTTATAGTATTTTTACTAACTTTATTATTTTTTGATAATATTACAAATATTTCATCTAAAGTAAGCGGTGTATTTTCTTTTAAACATAAGATTAATTTTTCTTTTATTGAGTTATTTTTGACTCTTTTTTTCTTATTTTTATATAAATAGTAATTTCCCTCATCATTCTTTTTGCAATAGTTATAAATTGCGGTATAAACTTGACCCTTTTTAACATTATGCTTTCTTTTTTCAATGTAGGTATAAATTTGTTTAAAATTTGCTTCTTTATGATTTGAAAAGAACTCAATAATTAAATCCGGAATTGAAATTTTTTTACTATGCCTGTTCAGTTTCTGATTGACATCAGAAATACCTTGTGTAATTGTTGTATCAGCAGCATTTCTTTTGCTTAAAACATATTGTTTAATTTGATCATTGGATGCGTTTAGATTTATAGCTATATATTCCCTTATGAGATTTTTTACAGTATTCTTTCCATAATGGACATTTCTTTTATATCTTTTCAATCCCCATTTGTTTAATGCATACATCCCATTCCCTTGAGTGATTATATGTTTGTCATTTAGTAAGGAATTTTTAAAAGTTAATATTGAGCCAACATTAGTCCGTTCCTTAATTTTATTAAATAGTATCTCGTAATGCATGGGATTATTGTGTTCTTCAAGAATTAAATATGCAAATTGAT
Organism: uncultured Pseudomonadales bacterium; assembly: GCA_964509285.1. Lineage (GTDB taxonomy): Bacteria > Patescibacteriota > Microgenomatia > UBA1400 > PJMF01 > VFLK01. The sequence continues at coordinate 18,596 of CAZDWQ010000002.1, read as the reverse complement.
ACGGTTTCATTTCTTTAATCTTGTATTGATTGTCAAAAAAAATGAAATCTGATAACTTTGAAATAATATCTCTGATTAATTTCACTTCTTTTGTATTTAGTAGAGATTTATCATACAAATCATTTTCATTTATAATAGGATATTCATATTTCTTTAATCTATTTATACAGTTCTTTAAAATATTATTAATTTGGATCCTATTAAAATCATCATTATAAAAAAAGTATGATAAATCTTTATATTTATACTCATTTAGCCCGCTAATTTTGTTAATTTCACGAAAAGTTAAATATTCATAAAACTTAATATTTAAGAGCTTATTATTTACATTTAGTTCATTAATTAATAAAGGCAGATCATTTGGCCATTGTATGAATCCAAGTTGATTTACATAATTTATTATTACTGTCCTTATTAATTGGTGTTCATTAAAATGAAATGAATTAAAAAAATCTATTTTATTTGATAATTTTATAAGTAACTTTTTTTCTAATTGTCTAACTCTTTCTCTTGTGAGATTAACTTGGTTATTATTTCCAATTTCCTCAAGTGTATATGTTCTAATAGACGAATTATTCTTCATTATTCTCAACCTATTATTTAGAATTATTTTTTCTTTATTTGTTAGAATATTAGATTGAATAAAATCATTTAGATAGGTTTCTAAATCACTAAAATAATCTAATATCATTTCTTCTTTAGATTTTGATTGCAAATTTTTTCTTGATTCTATTGCTTGTTTAGTTAGTAATTCTTTCAATAATGACGAGATATCATTAAAACTATCAATATTTTCTAACTCAGAAATATCAATAATTTTGGAGAAGTTTTTTGATATGAACCTTTTTGCTTGAGAAATAATTATATTTATTGATGTTTGACCTATATTTTTAATTTTAAGTAGGTCAGATTGATGACAATTTGCTAAAGATGAAAGAGTATTAATATTAGATTTAATTAATGAATTTTCTATTCTCTCTGGAAGATTGATTGAAAATATCGGATAATTTGCTACTTGCTTATGATTATTATTTGACACAATGTCATTATTTTCAATTTCATTATGATCTTCATTTATCGTGGTGTTTATATTTGAAATTTCTTTATGCTCATCATAAATGTTTATTGTTGAAAATGCACTATTTTCTAGTTTAGAAAATGAAATCATTTTAATAATTGATTGCAAATCTTTGTTTAACAATGACTTTTCTGAAAAATTTTCTTTTAAGATTAAGTATTCTTTTAAGGACTTTTTAATTAATTGAACAGATTTGGGTCCAATATTCTTAATTTTTCCCAATAATTCTTCGTCGATTATTTGCAAATCATTAAGATAGACAATTTTATTACGTCTTAACGAGTTTTCTAATCTCAGTGGTAGTGATAATGCTGAAATTGGTTTATTGTTCATTTATTTCATTATTATATCACATTATAATTTTATTATAAGACTTTAGATTACTTTATCTTGACTAAATAGGATCATAAATATTAATCATTTTAAATTATTTAATAGAATGACTTTCGGATTCACCGGCACCCCATACACCCTAATCTCAAAATGCAAATGAGGCCCTGTAGACCAGCCAGTACTACCCATAGTGCCAATAGTGTCACCGATATTCACTTCCTGACCCTTATAAACCTGAATACGGTCTAGATGTGCATACACAGAAGAAATATTATCCCCATGATCAATCATGACGTGTTTGCCATAACCCCAGAAAATTTCTCCAGCGTAAGTAACAGTGCCTTCCATAAACGGAGTAATGGGATCACCAACTCTCCCACTAGCATTAGCAATATCAATTCCTGCGTGGAATTTCTGATATTTACTTGAGTCTGCAAAATCGAGGGTGGTTTTGCCATTTACAGGCCAAGCAACTTTTTTAGACACTTCTTTTACTACTGACCCATCTGCAGGGTTTTTAATCAAGATAGTTTGTGTCTCTGGCTCAATATCGATTAAAGCATCCGAGACAATATTGATACCAGTGTTGGTTAAAATAACTACTGCAATAATCGGTAGTGATATCAAAATCAAGAAAGTGAGGGCTACAAATTGCAACTCTTTTCTAAAAGACCAAATGGTGTGGGCGGTAAAAACAGCATGCATCTATAGATATAAATCTTTCGGATCAGTGGTTAACATTGGGTGTTCTTTTTCTGAAGCAACAATTTTAACGGCAACATGGTTTTGATCAGCAATAATTAAGGCTTCGCCTCGATCACAAGTCAGTAAAAATTGTTGCTCATACTCACTCAAGTTAAATTCTTGCACTACTTTTTTAATTGAGGTTGTATCCTGTTTCATCAGAATTCTCAAAGATGATTGTGAGGCAATAACTCTGCCGTATTCTTGATTCAAAAAGTCATTAGCTTGTTGAGAAATTAAAGTCACTCCTAAGTAATGTTTGCGGGCACGCCTTACAAGACCTGCTAGGAATCGAGCGCTTTCTTCATGTTGTAATAGCAACCAAGCCTCATCTATGACTAAAATTCTTTTTTGTGGATCACTTTTCACCTGTGAGTGAACAAAATTGGCAGTTGTGAGAATCATTATCTGGCGCAATGACTCATCAAGATCTTTAATATCAAAAACAACCAGTCTGTTAGATAGATCTACATTAGTTTGTGCGGTAAATACGCTAGAAAGTGAACCACTCACAAACTTATCTAACCTGTGACACAATTCTTTTTGTTTCATGGTCTTGAGCACTTTATAAAAATCTTTGAGAAGTGGGAACTTTACTTTTTCTTCATACTTTTGTTTTCTCATACTAATACCAAACTGCTTGTAAGTTTTAATCAATGCTTTATCTACCACTGCACGTTCTTCATCAGAGAGTGAACCTGCCATCAATGAAATAATCTCAGTTAGATCTTGAATGTGTTCAGCCAGTCCATTTTCACCAGTCACAGATTTAAGCGAAAAATCAAAAGGATTAATTTTCTCTTTAGAAGTTGCAGACAAACGAATATATGTGCCACCAATAGATTTAGCAAGTTGTTTATATTCCCGCTCTGGGTCAATAACAATCACTTTGGTTTGTTGCATGAGTTGACGCAAGATTTCGACCTTAGCAGTGTAGCTTTTACCACTTCCAGATTGAGCAAAAATAATTGAGTTAGCATTATTCAAAGAAAACCGATCCACAATGACCAGCGAGTTATTTGACTTATTAATTCCATACAAAATACCAGATTCTTGCACTAGCTCAGATGAAACAAACGGAAAAGTAAGTGCGGCACTCGAACTATCCAAGTTTCTTTTTTGTGCGAGTTGGTTTTCACCCCTTGGTAAAACAGATTGTAGACCTTCTAATTGCTGAAAGGTGGCAGTTTTAATATAAAACATTCTGGAGGCCATGATTGTCTCTAACACCTGAGTAGTTTTATTTAACTCTTCCAAACTACTTGCACTCAAAGTCATATAAATAGATATCTGAAAGAGTTTTTCTTGCCCTCTTTGGATTTTGTCTTTCAGTTCCATGGCAGACTCAAGCGGATCAGTAATTTCAGAACCAATCACTTTTCCGGCTTTAAGCATGCTTCGTTTGGTTGATTCAAGCTCAGTTATTTTGCGATTAAGTTTTGGCAGAGCCATTAAAGGATCTACTTGTTCAATATGATATGAAATATCCAAGTCATGGTTAAAATTTATAAGCATATTTAACCAACCTACATTAGCTACATATGGATAGCCAGAAATAAACAGTGTTCGTACAAAGGTGTCGCCAATCTGCACATAGGTTGATTCTTCCATCAATCCAGAATATGAAATCAGATCAACTTGATCTTGCTCACCAAAACTAAACTGTAGGGACAACCGTTCTCGACGCTTCTTTTCCTGACCAGCACGGAATTTACGCATCTTTTTAGAATTCCATTTTTTTATAATTTGATAGTTTGATTGCACAAGATTAAACATAGTTATGCTCCAAGACTGCTTTCATTGTTGCACTAGATAATTCTTGAGTTTTAAGTTGGTTTTTATTGTAGAAACTATAAAAAAGTTGCAAGACTTCCAAGCTATTTAAAGTTCGAGCTTTCATACCTAGTTTTTCAAGCGCCTTAATTACCATATCTTGGGTGAGATTCAGTTGTGTTTTTGCAAGATCAAATGCGTTGTTGGAATTTTCTGGCTTATATGGAAGCACAATGTAGAACTTGCGAGATAAAATTTTATTTCCAGATACAAGCTGGCGAATAAACTGAGTGTAGTCATCAATATGCTCTAAATATTGATCATCTGTTTCTGTCGTCTTGAGCAACTCAATTGAGTCGATGTATTGATCAATATCTACTTCGCGGATACGAATTAAAATCTGCAACTGCGTTGGTAGAGAATTCAAAAAATTCTGAAAACTATCAATCAACACATCTTGTTCGGCCTCACTTTTAAGTTCAAAGTTTACAGGGGAAGTTTCGATAATTAAACGATGTTCATTATTAGGTAAAACTAAAATACCATCACGCACTTCTTTGATTGCAATTTGGTTTCTAGAACTAACCTTATCTAGAGACTTTTTCAAAAGCCACATTCAGCCCTCCTTTCTTGCCTGTTTTGTAGATGAAGTTAAAATCGGTGGTGTCTAAAATATGATTGAGTTGCAGAATGTCACGAATATTAGGAGTACTGATTAGTTTGGTTTTTTTCTTTTGGCGTGCTGTTTTTTGCACAGCATTCAACACTATTTCTGGCTTAATCACTTCTCTGTAAAGCGTCGTGTTTTTGTTGTAAATATAAAACTTAGGGCGTAGGTTGTATCGAGCAAACACTAAAAGCCAATTTGCAACAAGTCTACCTTTTACTCGCACAGCTAGAGTAATACAAAAGATTGCAAGCACACTTGCCAGTACTAACTTATAAATAACCAGTGTCATGCTTGGTGGCATGAATGCATAAATTGCCGAGGTAATTAAGACAGGTAATAATAACAGCATAATTTGCGTCATACTAAAATCACCTGCAATTTTATCTTCCACTGTGGTTATTTGAGCGGGAATTACTTGACTTCTCATACTTTGATTGCCTTTTCAGTTACTTTTACAGCTGCATTTTTTGCACTGATTCTACTGCCTGCAGATGCATTGTCTGTCGTCATAACATTAATAATTTGATTTCCAAGTTTTCTCATAGATCCAGAATTTGAGGTATACAAGACCATCTGCATCATTAAGTTTGGGGTCTTGAGCAATGTAATAAATAATCCAATGCCAATGGCAATAGAAATTAGTGAGTTTTCATTGTGCTCAGGCAGAGTTAAAAAAGCACTTGCCAGTTGAATAATAATTACATGCACAAACACAACAAAAACACTTACTAAGTAGGTTTTCATAGCAATAAAGGCAAAATCAGAAAATTTTGGCAAGGCAGAGAGTAAAAAGATAAATGGAGACAAAACAGCTCCTAGGGAAATAAAAATGAGGCGACTAATGTACATCAATAGTAATACAATCGAGACAATCAAAAACAAAACCATAAAAATAAGGATAATTAGTGGTGTTGTTCCAGTAATGACAGCAGTTGGATTAAAAGCATTTTCAATCCATGTGTGATTAAGCCCTCCAGTTGAATCAAGAATAACTTTGACTAAAGTATTACAGGTGATAATAGCGTAATCTGCTAAAAAGAGTGAAATATTTGCTAGTAAGAATGTAAGTCCGAGTTTAGGCAAAAGATGTTTTATCTCAACTTCCTCAAATCCAAAAGTGCTGGCACTCATAACTTGTAACCCCATCAGGGCAACTACCAAGATAAACAGACCATCCACTATACCAACAGTAATAAACCAAAAGTTGCGTATCACCTCATTACCTAAAAGTGTTGGCGTGGTAGTTAAGTAACCAAGTACCCCATTTACAATCGGCGCAGTTGAGCTTTCTACAATATTTTGAATAAATCCAGCTACTGCATCAATTAAAACTTGAGTTAAACCATCACTGGGCTCAACCGTCTGAAGATTCATTACGTCAACTGCCGAACTACTTCCAAGAGAAGTTTGAGAATTGAGAGCATGCTGAAATACAGAAGTTACCACATTAGCGGCCAAAACAAGAGTAAGACCAATAAGAGTATTTTTGATAGTTTTCTTGGCAGACTCCAGTGCTTCTGGTTTGCCTGCTGAGGTTATATAAGTATATCCGGCAAAGACTAAAAAAAAGACCGCTAGTGCGGTCGCGATTAAGGTTATTATTTGGAGTGTATCTTTGGTAAAGTTAAGAAGATCAGGATTGGTGCTTTGAGCAAAAACAGGAGAACTAGAAAAAAGCAAGAAAAGTGTTGTTGTAAATGTAGTTGCAAGTAACCTGCTCATTTTTACGTATCTTCCTTTTATTACATACCTGCCCCAAAGGCGGTTGTTGCTAATTGGCTGACAATATTTGAAATAACAAATGCTCCTAAAACTAAAGTAAGACCAATAGCAGAATACAGAATAGTCTTCTTTGATTTATCCAGCGCTTCTGGGTTTCCAGAACTAGTAATGTAGCCAACGCCACCCCAGACTATGAAACCAGCTGCAATAAAACCAGAAAGCGTGACCATAACTTGAATAACACTTTGAATGAAAGACTGGATCTGACCAACTTCTGTAGATTGAGCAAATGCTGGTGAGGCAACGACCAATGAAGTAAGCACCAAGCTTTGGAAGAATACTAGCTTTTTCATATACAACCCTTTCACTATGAGTTGTTACAAAAAAAGCTACCTCACTAGTAGGGCAGCTCTTGTTATAACAATTTACTTTTGATTTAAATTGTATCAAATTATATCAGTAGTCTGGGGTATATCAAGAGAGAAAAAACTAATAACAATTGTGATTGATTATTACTGGCTAGATGATCTTCAAGCTAACTGCAATGACGAAAATCATAACAGCCAAAAACAACCCAATAAAACTAAAACTACACTTGACAAATACCAAGTAAATCCGTCACTATAAATGTAGGTAATTGGTGTGTGGTGGCTCAAAAATATTGAAACTATTTCAAAACATTAACTCGACTACCAGTATATTCTATTAGCTATATGTTCTCACATTAGTAAAATAAATCACTAACACAATAAACAAAGTTAAAACAGCAATGACACAAAAAACAACAAAAAACAGATTAAAATCACTACTAATATTTTCCGTCATCTTCATAGGTCTGGCAACATTTGCCATTACCAAAACCATCACCACCATTCGGGCTGAACAGTCTGGTGGTTCTCCGGTAGCGGGTGCTGATTCCCGCCTGAAACAACTTGCAGATAGTCTTGAAGCACTCAGTTATGGAGATCCAGCCAACGGAGCCATTGCTGATTGGGGAGCATATTGGAATAGAATTAGCTCTGCAGCTCAAGGTACATTCAATGATGCAAAAGCCAATGGATTATACAATGGTGGCAACACTGACTTCCCACAAAACAAAGGTGGCATTCATGATGATACTACCTATGTTGCAGGTAGCTACACTGCTGACTGGACTACTTGTAATGTAGGTAATAACTACTGTGACACTGCAGACTCACTTGCTGAGAAACAAGACGAAAATACTGGTTTGATTTGGTCTACACGTATAAGTGCGAGTGCTAATTGGTTTACTGCTAATAACTGTTTGCAACCAAGCAATGGAGTAGCTCCCTTAGGTCCTAATGCATGTACTGCCAATGGTAACCCAGGTTGTATTTGTACCAAATTAACAGAGTCCAAAACGGGCTGTGAAGCACAGGGCGATGGTAACTGGCGACTTCCATACCAAAAAGAGAATATGATGGCATACATAGATGGTGGAGCGTCCGCTTTAAGTAACTCTGCGGCCAATTACTGGTCGAGCACTACTAACACCACGTATACTCTTAACGCCTGGTACACTTACTTGAGTACTGGTGCCACGAGCACCATTACCAAGACGACTACTAACTCGTTTAGGTGTGTACGTTAGCGCAAGGCCTTTTTCACTGTCGTTAGACAGTGTTTGATCTCTTTTGATATTATACAAATAAGTGTTTAAATAAGTCATAGTTTCTCCTATAGTAATACTTATGTTGACTATCAATATTTGATTTGGTTCATTTGGTGTCTTGCCGATAGGCAAGACTCGCGCTACGATTTTTTTTGGCATTGACAAAGTCATCCAAATATCTGCTACTCAACCATCTGAATTTATACAAATACAGATGGTTGCTTGAGAAGTGCCATTACGCTAACTTAATCTCGTCAGGAATGAATGAAAGTTTTGTTTGTATAAATGTAAGCATTTCTTTAAACGTACTTTCTTCTTGTGGAGATATGTTCAAACTGTAAAAAGTAGTTTTACCACTTTCTCTTCTAATGGCTACTCCTTGGTCTACAGCTAATTGTAGGTAGTTAACAAAAGTCTGGCGAGCCATTTTGTTACCAATACTTTTTAGTAGATTTTTAAATTGGACTTCATGTCTTTTGATAAGTGGTCTACAAACAAGCTTTGCTTGAGCATCTAGATCTTTGCTTTCCAGAAAATCCATACGTTTTACTTCAAGACTGGTCTTTATGACTGCAAGAATTGAGAGCACAAGTGATTCCTGAAAGAAATTGACAAAATGATTTAAGTTCTTTCGCTCTAAAGAAAAGAGAAGGTATTTGTAGTATCGAGTTTTTTCCTTGTGGTAGTAGTAAGAAGTGCTATATAAATTTTTTGTATTAATGTTCAAGGATCTAAGCAATATATGCTCAAGGATTCTTGAGACTCTTTTATTTCCGTTGCAAAATGGGTGAAGTGCATACAGTGCTGTGTGAAAGATACCAACAGAAGTAATTGTTTGGTGCTCTTTTATCCAGTTTAATAATTCAGTGACTCCAGCTGGGATAGAAGTATAGGGAGCCGGTTGGTAAGACCCAACTCGAATTGTATCGTTGTTTCTCCAACTTCCCGATTTGTAAATGTCAAAGTGTGGCAAATAGTTTTGGAAAACATCCAAACCTTGTGTTAATTGCTGATGTAAATCTCGGATAAACTGTGGTGTGATGTCATTGATTTTTACTGCTTGAAAATTTCTGAAAGTTTTAGCGATGTTGAAAAACTCAAGTTTTTCGTAATCTTTTTTGGTTAGCTTTTTTTTGGCTTTTAGCTTTTCTGCTATGAAGGAGTACTCTTCATTTTTTAAAATGAAAGCATATATATCTTGTGCCTCTTGGAGCGTTAGGCTAGAGTTCTCTGCTTTAGAAATAGCAAAAGAGGCTAATAACTCATTCTTGCTAATAAGGTTTTTTTCAATATCAGGATCTAAGAATAGCTGTTCATATTGACTCAAATCACTATCAAGCTTAAGAATTTCTTCATCTGTAAAAGGAAGTAAACTCGGGGTGAGAATGAGTTGGTTTAAGAAAGGCTTAGTAAATGGTTTTAGTATTGTAATTTCATTCATAATTAGTCTATTTTCAGTCTAGCGATTAGTCTAGTTATTAGTCTAACAACTATTTTTTAAATGTCAATAACTTATGGTTACTTTTTAAGCTTGCAACTCTTAGTGAGCCTAAAATACTTCCAATTGCCAATGATCCAAAGGATAGGCCGAAGTTTGGGATCAATATGTTCAAAAAATAAGTGTTTCCTTAAATTGTATGACCGAGCAATGCAAAAGTGGCCATAGTATGAATTCAGTGAAGTAATCATTGCATCTGGATTGGGTTGCTTTTTATATGCATACAGTTTGTTCTTCACTGCCTTAACTACATTACGTCTCACTTGTATGCCAGTGGGTCTAATAAAATAGCCAACAAAGGGAATGCCATGCTTGGTTGGTTGAATTTGTTGTTTCTTTGGATGAAGAGTAAGTTTAAGGTTTGCGAACAGAAATTTCGACATTTCATTTCTAGCTTTGATAATTTCATCTTTTGAATTGCTAAAAATAATAAAATCATCAACATACCGAGCATAGGCAGGAATTTTAAGCTCATTTGTGACAAATGCATCTAGCTCATGCATATACACGTTTGCTAAAAATTGACTACTTAAATTTCCAATAGGCATACCAATATCTTCATCTTGTTCAAAGAGTGATTTTTGGTGTGGTAACAGTAATTTGAGTTTGGGGTCTCCCTTGTAAAAAGCATTATGTGTGGGGTCATTAAAAATAATGGTTTTCGCAAGCCATAAAATATCATCTTTCCAAAACCCTGGTCTATGTTGTTTTACTATCACCTTACGAAACTGATCAAACAATTTTTGCTTACTGAGGCTTGAGAAGAAATTTTTGATATCAAACTGTCCATAATAACGATATTTCTGTGCAAACGAGTATACCCTTTGAGCTGCGAAGTGATGACCTTTCCCTTTTCTGCAAGCATATGAGTCGGTAATGAAAATATCTTTTTCCCAAATCTTTTCTACCTCGTTTATCAAAATGTGGTGTGTAATGCGGTCTGCAAATTCGGAGGCAAAGATTTCTCTTGCCTTTGGTTTTGTGATAACAAAACATACCAATCTATCTGGAATATAGGTTCTTTGCTGAAGTTGCGTCGTTAGCTCTGCTAAATTTTTTTCAAGTTGGAGTTCATAAGAAATCGCACTAATAGACTTTCGCTTATTAATACGACAATTAAAATATGCCTTAAGCACTTTTTGATAGCAAAAAATACTAGCAGGCACAAGGGAGTTTGTTATACATTTTTAATCCAGCTCCCAATCATTTTGCCAATTTCAACAACATGTGTATTTATTGTGGCTTGTTGTTTAAGTGAGATGAGTTTCAAATCACCTAAGAATCGAATTCGTAATTTGAGTTGCTCATGATAGGTATTCATTGATTTTATGAGATACAGTTTTTTTGGTGTTTTAAATGACTGATTAAGCTGTATTTCTATAAATAAGTCGATGAGTTGCCAAGTTAGGCTGAGAATATTCTCACCCAGAGTGTGTTTATATTCTTTTGGCAAGCCTTTAACTATTAGGTATTCAAATTTAAGTAAATCCAAAAGCCCAAGATACAGTGGCATGCTTTGATAAAACATTGTCATAAATAAGAGTCCTTGCGCTAACGTACACACCTAAACGAGTTATTATTCGTCTTGGTATTGTTGTTCGTGTTACCATTACTCAAGTTAGTGTACCAGGCGTTATGAGTATTCGTGGTGTTAGTAGTGCTCGACCAGTAATTGGCCGCAGCAACGAAAACTTGCTATATAGTTTTACCCATAAAAATGTATGGGTCAGCAAGTCGCCTTTTAATTTATAACTTCACTCTCAAAAGCAGTAACAAATGTGTTTTTGCTATATGAAATTCTGGCCACTGTATTGTAGGGGCTTAATTATAGTAAAGAATAATTATTGAGTTTGCCAGTCTTGTTTATTTATTGGTATAGTAGAAGTAATGAAAAATATGCTGTCAACAGCTAAGAGGTTCTTGTTGCCGTTCTTTGGATTGGTATTTGGTCTAGTAGCAGTTGCAATGTTTCTTCATCCCCTAGTGTATGCGGCGAGTTTTGCTATTTCAGGCTCTGCTGTATCTGAAAATACTAGCGCACTACTTGATTTTGACAACTACAACTCTAATGTCCGTATCAACATGAATAATCACTACTTTAGTGGATACGTGTTCTCAGAAGATTTGGGATGGGTTGATTTTGGTGATGTCGATAATCCAGAGGGGCCTGTGACCTTTGATTCTGGTACCGGAGTGTTGGCTGGAAAAGCGTATGTCTTGGAAACTGGTGCGTATATAGATTTTACCAACTACAACAGTTTGGTAACTATAAACCTGACAAATGGTACTTTAAGTGGATATGCGTTTTCCGAAGATTTAGGCTGGTTTAACTTTACTACTCCAGGTGTGAGTATCGTTGACTACAATCCAGATAACACCGAACCTACCACCAATGCCTCCTCAATTGCCATGAAATCAGCAGTTGACGGCCATACTGTTGAAGAAGCTGGTTGGTCTAACAGCTTTGAGCCGTATTTTACTTGGACAGCTGGAGCTGATAATGAAGGTGGAGCAGGCTTAAAAGGATACTGTTTGTACTTAGGAACAGAAAGTAATGCTGACCCAGGCAATCATCTGACAGAGTCTGGCACGGCTGGATTATTGACCAATTCCCCTGTATCTACCGTTGGAACTGACTGTTTATTTATTGTTTCAGGTACTACGCTTGATTTGTCTGTTGATGATTACTTGTCGAGTAGTTTTGTCAATGGCTCAACATATTACTTGCATATCAAAGCAATTGACAATGTCGGTAACACGTACAATACCAGTACAACATCGTTTAACTTTCAATTTGATAGTGCCGTACCAACCAATGTTTCATTTATCAATCCTGCCTCTGGAACTTTTAATAACATAGAAGATATGAATTTTTCTTGGCCAACAACAGGGAGTGCTGCAAGTAGCGATGTGCACTCTGGTGTACTAGGATGGCAGTACATGGTTAACAATAGTGATGTTTGGGAGGGTTCATCCACACATGCAACACTTGGAATTGACTATATCCCCACAGGTTTTGAACAACCACTCTATTTATCTCAGGAGCGTGATGGAGATTATATAGTGATTGGAGATAATATTATTACCTTTAGAACTGTTGATGCATCTGGAAACGTATCTTTACCTTCTTCATACAGAACTGGAAGTCTAGCATATGGAGGTGACGCACCAGTTTTTGCAGATGGCGCAGTGGTTACAGTAACCCCTGCGACAAATACCACCAACTCTTTCGCTCTCTCTTGGCCAGAAGCAACACCTGCGGATGGTCAAACAGTATCAAGCTATTACTACATGATCAACACAACTCCGCCAGTGACTTTAAGTACCTTAACAAGTAATCCAGCCACGTATATTCCGACCACCAGCACTTCAATTGCTGCGGGCAAATTATCTGGAGTGCAAAAAGGAAGTAACACTGTGAGCGTGGTGGCAGTAGATGATGGGAATAACTATTCTTCAAGCAACTACATTTCTGGCTCATTCACTCTAAACTCAACCAATCCAGATCCAGCTAAAGATTTAACAGTCTCCGATGCATCGATTAAGTCAGTGGAGCTGTGGAGAGCCTCACTAGCTTGGAATCATCCAGACTATCAAGGAACCGGCACACTTACCTACACTGTGCAACGCTCAGAAAACGGCACCGATTGGACAACAATAACCACTACTGCTGGTACAGCATATGTTGATACTGTTGGTGAATCAAAACAATACTATTGGAGAGTTGGTACAAGTGATACTTCTGCAGCTTCAATTGCAAGTCCCTCTTATACTAATGCCGTTACTCTGATTCCCAAAGGTAGCTTTACCGATCCGGCAGAATTAACTTCAGGGCCAACGGCAAGTGATATTACCACCAGAAAAGCCAAAATATCTTGGACTACAAATAGAGATAGTGATTCAAAAGTTGCCTATGGAACTAAATCAGGTGAGTACTTTGATGAAGAACCATCCAATTCTACTCAAGTAACTGATCATGTGATTAACTTAACTAACCTTTCTCCTGGTACAACGTACTATTACAAAGCAAAATGGACAGATGAAGACGGTAATACAGGTGAAAGCGAAGAAAAACGATTTTCAACTGAGCCTGCTCCAACCGTGACTGATCCACAAGCTACTCAAATTGGCTTAACTAGTGCCATTATTCGCTACACAGTAACTGGAGCCAGTAGTGTCAAAATTTACTATGGCAGAACAACAGAATTCGGTGGAGTTAAGGAAGTGGCTACTTCAACAACTGAAAATACGGTAACCACAGAACTCACGGGACTTGAGGATGGTAGTTTGTACTACTACAAAATCAATACCCTCGACAGCGAAGGTTTTGAGTACGAAGGTCAAGCTTTAACTTTTGAGACTTTACCTCGTCCTCGAATTACCAATGTCACCTTGCAAGAAATTGGTGGCACCTCTCAAACTACCATTTTAGTGAGTTGGAGCGCCAACACCCCAATGTCTGGAATTGTTAGCTACTATCCAACCGGACAGCCAAGTTTGGCACAAGACAAGGTCGAGGTTGAATTGCTCTCTGGCAGACGAGAAATGGTTATTACTGGCTTCTTACCACAACAACAATACAATTTAGTGGTTCGTGGTCGTGACCGAGTGGGTAATGAGGCGGAATCTGATGTCTACACTTTCACTACTGCCACCGATACCAGACCACCACAAATTCTCAATATGAAGATTGTTGGTGGAACTATCCCACCAGTTGGCTTCGCCGCAGGTCAAATTAAAGCACAATTAGTTGTTTCTTGGGACACAGACGAACCAGCAACTACCCAAGTTGAGTACGGTGAAGGTACGGGAACCAGCTACAGCCAAAAAACTCAAGAAGATGGCAACCTAACACTCAATCACACCGTTATCATTTCTGGTCTCACACCAAGCCAAGTGTATCACCTCAGAGCCATTTCTAAAGATTCTGCAGGCAATGAGGGTAAAAGCATTGACATGGCAACCATTGCACCAAAAGCCACTCGCTCTGCCCTTGATTTAGTCATTGAAAATTTAGTATCAGCATTTAGCTTTTTAAGCTTCTTGAGGGAATAAAAATATAGTGCAATCAAAACAAGTAATAGTCGTGGCCAAAAATATTTCTAAAACCTTTTTTGTGAAAGCACAAAATGTCGAGGTCTTACATGATGTGAGCATGTCTGTTTCTACAGGTGAGTTTTTAGTGATTTTTGGGCCATCTGGTTGTGGCAAATCAACACTCCTACATATTTTACTGGGGCTTGAAGAACCAACCAAAGGTGATGTGGTTTTTATGGGCAAGTCACTGTATGGCAACTTGGATGAAGATGGCAGGTCAGAAATTAGAAAAGAACATATTGGCATGGTGTATCAGCAACCAAACTGGATTAAATCTCTCAGTGTCAAAGAAAATGTGATGTTTGCTCTGCGTCTGAGTGGTATGAAAGTGAGTCAGGCATCAACTCGAGCACTTGAAGTGTTGTCTCTGGTTGGCATGACCGATTGGCAGGATTATATTCCTACTGAGTTAAGTTCTGGTCAACAACAAAGAGTTGCCCTTGCTCGTGCGGTGGTAACCAATCCCGATATTATCATTGCAGACGAGCCAACGGGTAACTTGGATTTTGAATCGGGTCAAGAATTAATGAAACTGCTTGAATCTCTGCATAAACAAGGCAAAACAGTCATCATGGTTACTCATGACTTGGAATACTTAGAGTATGCTGGCAGAAGCTTAGAGATGTTTAATGGCAAAATAGTAGCAGAGTTACAAGATCCAAGCGACTATGCAAAGAAAAATGGCAACCATATGAAACGTGGTCAAAGGCAAGAGACATGAGATTTTTTACACCAATAACACAAGCTATTCCTAAAATGCTACATCGCTTGCTGATTATAGTTGGCTTTACTGTGTTAGTGATTTTGTATTCAATAAAATTATTGCTCGATTCACTCTCGCTGCCAACTCGAAAAACTGCTCGATTTTTTAGAGGTGTTGCCAGCAAATTCAACCAATTTTATGAAAAGATTTCTGTAAAACTAGATTTTGACAAAGGTAGTAATGTGAGTCGCTCTTACCTGATTGAACTTGCTTTTCGTAACATGCAAGCCAAAAAAACACGCACCATTGTTACGGTCGGTGGTATGGCTATTGGTATTGCCTTCATTGTGTTTTTAGTGTCTCTTGGGTATGGATTGCAGGACATGGTGACTACAAGAGTAGCGCGCCTTGAAGAACTACAGCAAGCAGAAATTTTACCGGGTTTAAGCGAAGAACTCGCACTGACTGATGAAATTTTATCTCGTCTGAATGCAATGCCAAACGTGAAGGCAACCCTGCCACTTATTAGCGTAGTTGGGAGAGTTTCCTTTCAAGATTCTGTGTCTGATTTGGCTGTATACGGCGTGACCACTGATTACTTAACTTCGTCTGCAATTCAACCAATTCAAGGCAAAATTTTTGACAGTCAAGAGATTGCCTATACTGTTAAAAATCGCAGAACTCAAGAAGGTGGGGAAATTGCTGAAGAACAAACAGCAGATTCAACTACAACACAAGAAAAACCAATTCTTTTCAATATTTCGGATGGTGCATGGTTACGGGTGAGAAGTGAAAGCTCAACTGAGGGGTCTGTTATTGGTTACACCAGAAGGATGCAGACAAATCAGGAAGGGAATCAAGTAATTGGTTCATACTATACTGGCTATTCAGGCCCAGAAGTGTTAGATGATGCTGGTGAAAGACAGGGATTATGGATTCAGTCAGAGTTTACTCTATGGAGAGAAGTTGCTTGTGCTGTTTCGCAAACTGATGAAGCAACTGAAAATGTCTTAATTGACCCAGAGTGTGAAGATGGACAATATGTACCGCTCAAGGATGAATCTGCTAACCAAGTTGTGCAAACTGGATACACAGCTCAGATTTCTGTGATAGTGACTGATAAGGTTTTAGGAGAAACAACGCAAATTGCACAAGCTGACACACAAGACACTTCTGGAACACAAGTGAGATCAGATGGCACTCTGCCTGTTGTTACCCTTGCAACTGCTTCGGCAGAAGTAGTGAATGAAAATCGTAGAGTTATCCCAATTCCCGATCAAGCTCTCAAGCAAGCAGTTGTAAACAGAGCAGTGCTTGCAATCATTGGCATGAGTGAGAGCGAAGCTGTTGGCAAGAAAATCACCCTAACCTTTGTCGCAGTTGGAGACTTAACAGAAGGCGAATCAGATAGAATCGAATCTGTTCCTACTGACTACACCATAGTAGGAGTCACCCCAGAGGAAGGCACTCCCGTAGTCTATGTGCCATTTATTGAGTTACGCTCGCTTGGTATAACAAGGATTTCACAAATTAAAGTAATAGCAGATGACAAAGACTCCTTGCCGGGTGTGCGTGCATCTATCGAGGCAATGGGATATGGTACGGTCTCTGTGGTAGATACCGTTTCACAAATTAATAGCTTGTTTGTCTCTTTTAGACTTGTTTTGGCAATAATTGGTATGGTCGCACTCTCTGTGGCAACACTAGGAATGTTTAACACCCTGACTGTGTCACTGTTGGAGCGAACCCGTGAGGTTGGCTTGATGAAAGCGATGGGTATGAAATCTGAAGAAGTACGCGAGCTATTTTTAACAGAATCAATGATTATGGGATTTTATGGTGGACTACTTGGACTGTTAATTGGCTTTGGTGTGGGCAAGCTATTGAGCTTACTCCTATCGAGTGTAGCCATTGCTCGTGGTGTTGGTTTTGTTGATGTTTCAGTTGTTCCATTTTCGTTTGTACTAACAGTGGTAGCTCTCTCATTAGTTGTAGGTATTTTGACTGGATATTATCCAGCGAAACGTGCGACCAAGATTTCTGCACTTAATGCTTTGCGGTATGAGTAGTTTCTATTTCTTTTAATACCTAATTGCTTTGAGAGTTTCTCAGAGCAATTCGAGTTTGATATTTTTTTGTTTTAAGTTCTCTCTTTTCCCGATCTTTCTCTTTTTTCCTAACTGTTTCAGGGGCCTTGCCCCTCATTTGACAAGGGCTTCGTAAATTGCTCGCATACTCGCAACCCTTGACAAACTCACCCCGCTTTTTTATTTCCATGTAATGGAAGTAGGCACACCTACTTCCATACAAAAAATTATAAATTCAGGAAGTCAGGGGAAAGGAAAAAGTGAAGTTTTCACAACGAGCAGAAGAAAGCATGCGCAAGGTACTGCGACAATTCAAGAGTGGTGATCTCTCACCAATTACAAAAGTAGCACGTATTCACTTGGATGATACTGCACCAGCAAAGAAGTGGAGTCTTTCAAATAAAGTACTTGCATATGCTCAATCAGGCGAGCTTGATTGCAGAGGTTTCAAACAGTGGGAGCAGGCAGGCAGAACAGTCAAAAAAGGTGAAAAAGCTGTTTATATCTTGCGTCCGGTTATGGTGAGAATGCAAAAACAGGACAGCGAAGAACTGGAAGAAAACTATACTTGCATTGGTTTTTCAACTGTTCCAGTGTTTGCAGTTTCAAGCACAGAAGGTACGAGTGATCTTTGTGTATATGATCCAGTAGAATATCCACCACTCTATGAAATAGCCCAAAAATTAGGGGTACAAGTTGAATATGCCCCAGTTGCAGATAATAAGCTGGGAGATTGCTTGGCAGATGGGAGCAAAATACGACTTGGCACTCATGATGCGCGCATATTTTTTCATGAACTCGCCCACGCGATCCATGCGAGAATAGACGGAGAACTCAAAGGTGGACAGCATGCAGGTCAAGAAACAATTGCAGAGTTTACAAGTGTGATACTGATGGATTTATATGGTTTTGCAGATACTACAGGCAATGCGTGGAATTATATTAGTCAGTATGCGGATGATCCTCTTCTAGCCGTTACTAAGGCCATAGGAACAGTGGAAAAGGTATTGGAAGTGTTGTTGGAGGAAGGGTTATCATGCTAGATTCAAGAATTACAATAGAATTTGAAAATGAGATTTTAGAACTGATTGATACTCAAAATGATTTCACCAGAAGCGACTTGCAAGGAATTGTGTCTATTTTGGTCAACAGGATTATGCAAAAGGGTCACGAGATTTTATCAGAAAAAAAGTAACTACTCTGTAACCTACATTCGCGTTGGAATCCGCGCACCAATAGTTAATAATTCTTTTTCAAA
>CAZDWQ010000001.1:0-63005 GCA_964509285.1 uncultured Pseudomonadales bacterium | reverse complement strand
ATGTGCAATTATAAAAGTATATCATTCCTGCCATCTGGTTTTTCAGGTGCTATATCTTTATCATCTATTACTCAAACAAAAAAAAGCGCTCCGTACCCTCCTCTAGATTGGGAAGTTAACGAAAGCACTTGTTTGATGCTTTTTCATAGTGCGAACATTATATATTATAGGGCTTATAAGTCAAGTATTATGGGTTATAAAATAAAATTGGCAAATACCAAAAATACCTCAAGATGTTATAATCTACCTAAATCATGGAACCAAGATACACACACCAACAAACAGAAGAAGAGATCTACAAACTTTGGGAAGAAGCTGATGCTTTTAACCCAGATTCTGTTCTGAAACTTCGCCAACAAGAAAATAATCCTACTCACAAAAAGCAGTTTTCTATCATCATGCCTCCGCCAAATGCAAACGATCCACTCCACGTGGGACATGCCATGTTCGTTTCATTAGAGGACACCATGATCCGTTACAATCGCATGCTTGGTAATGATACTATTTGGATCCCAGGCACCGACCATGCCGGAATTGAAACTCAGTTTGTCTTTGAAAAAAAACTCAAGGCTAAAGAGCAATCTCGTTTTAATTTTGACCGTTCTACTCTCTTCAAAATGATCTGGGACTATGTTCAAGAAAATTCTGGTGTTGCTGTTGATCAAATCAAGAAACTTGGTGCCAGTGCAGACTGGTCTCGATTTAAATTTACCTTAGACCCAGATATTGTTTCTGACGTACTCAAAACCTTCGAAAAACTACATGAAGATAGATTGATATATCGTGATTTAAAGCTCGTTAACTACTGTCTGAAATGTGGTACTAGTTACTCGGAATTAGAAGTTGATCATGCAGATCAAGTTGATCCGCTCCACACCATTCAATACGGCCCACTTACCGTTGCAACCGTGCGTTTAGAAACAATTTTTGGCGATGTAGCCGTCGCAGTTCATCCAGAAGATAAAAGGTATAAACAGTATATTGGCACTCAAATAGAGGTAGAGTTTCCGTGGGGAACTAAAAAAATGCCCGTTATTTCCGACGAATATGTTGACCCGACATTCGGCACTGGAGCCGTAAAGGTTACTCCATACCATGACCCAAATGATTTCTTGATGTGGACAAACCATACAGCAGAAATTTCAGAAGTACCGCAACCAGTGATTAACACAAATGGCAAACTTTATAACTCTGACCTAAACAACAAGCTCGTCCCAGAGGAATATGTTGGTCAAGGTATCGCAAATGCTAGAAAAATGGCTCTTGAGGCATATAAAACATATAAGGGTGGCGCTTTACTACTCGAGACAAAAGAAAAATATACTCATTCTGTTGGCGTTTGTTATCGTTGTGGTCGCCAAATTGAGCCACTCCCACTACCACAATTCTTTATCAGTGTAAAAAATGAAAAAAACAACTTGGTGCAAAATGCACTGAATGCGCTCGATTCTCAGAAAATTGACACTATTGGTGCTACCAAAATTCATGGTGCCGGCCGTGAAAAGATTCTTCGTCATTGGCTTAATAACCTCAAGGATTGGAACATTTCACGTCAAATTGTCTGGGGAATTAGTATCCCAGTTTGGTATGAAGTTACTGGAAATGAAAATAAAATTACTGTTGGATATTTGGATAAAAACAAATTATTTGTCTCTTCTCTGCTTTCACAAGCATTATTGACAAATACTCTCGAGGAAATCAAACAAAATCTCCAGACGATGACTGCTGATATTTCCGTTCCATATGTCGTTTCTGTCACAGATCCAGCCAAAACCGCAGATTCAAACCAAAACACAACTCAATATTTGCAAGAAACAGACTCGTTTGACACCTGGTTTTCCTCAAGTCAGTGGCCAGTTGTTACCCTTAAAAACACAAAGGCTGACGATTTTGATCGATTCTACCCCACTTCAGTGATGGAAACAGGATACGACATTTTACCAATCTGGGTCATGAGAATGATGCTTCTCGGCATTTACATGACTGGAAAAACACCTTTTACAGATGTGTACTTACATGGCTTAGTTCGTGACCAAAAGGGTCAAAAAATGTCTAAATCTAAAGGAAATGTAATAAATCCATTGGTGATAAAAGAAGAATACGGTGCTGACGCCCTCAGAATGGCCTTAGTTATCAGGTCTACACCAGGACAAGACAAATCTGTGGGTATACCTGATTTTAAGGCAACTAGAAACCTTACAAACAAACTTTGGAACGCCGCTCGCTTCACCCTACTTCAGGTTGAGCAGCCATATGAAACCACTGTCGCCAAAGACGCTCCACAAGATGCAGAGTTCTACAAAAAACTCACAACTCTCGTTGCAGATGTAACACAACAACTTTCAGACTTTAAAATTGGCCTGGCAGCAGAGACTTTATACAATGAGTTTTGGCATTGGTATTGTGACGAGTGTATCGAGTCTGGAAAGACAGGAAAACTCTCTCATGAAGCATTGTTACAAGGATTACTTACTTTCCTCAAGTTGTTACACCCATTTATGCCATTTATTACAGAAACAATTTGGCAAGAATTGGTTAAATTAAACCTGGTTACAGAAAAACTATTGATTACAGCTAACTGGCCACAAACCGTTGACCAGCAACGTGAATAATTTATATGAAGTTTTTACTCTTTAAACTGCGACTCATTTTTTATCTAGGAGTGTTTTTATTGCGCCTTACAGCAAACTTTTCTAATAAAGCAAAACCAGTAATTATTGGGCTTTTTGTCACTGGATTACTGGTTCTAATTGGGGGGATTTCTTTGCTAAATACAGTACAAAAACCAATTCAAGCCGTTTCTACCATTGTGCCAAAAAACACACAATTATATGAACTTAACAGCTTAACTGATGAAGAAATAAAATCAAGAATAGCGTTCTGGGAACAGGTGTCACAAACCCAACCCCACTCGAGAGATGTTTTGCTCAATTTGTCACACCTCTACTCTGCCCTTGGACTCGATGAAAAAGCAGCAGAATATAAGAACTCTGCCGTAAATATTGATCCAAATAATCCTCTTTTTGAATAAATCAGCTTTCCATTTGAATATTTTTTTAGCTTGTTACTAGCCATTTAACCCGGCCAACAAAGTCAGTTTTTTTACTGTCCCCTACTCCAATCTTAACCACCACTAACTATCGCTACGCTACCGTTACAGCCAAGGTTTCCCGCCAAGTTGTTACAAAAAAACTCCCCGCTTATACAAGTCAGGGAGTTTTAATTTGTTTTTATTTTGAATTTTGAATAATTATTCAGCGGCTTTTTCTTCAGCTGGAGCTGGTTTTTCACCTTCTTCTCCCTCAGCAACTTCGCCATCACCAACTACTGTCTCTGGGGTTGCTTCTTCTTCAACTTCTCCAGCAATAGCTTGGACAATCACTAGAGGTATTTCCTCTGGATTTTGGTCTTCATCCAACATAAGTGTAATTTTACTTTTATCGTATTTTAATTCAGCTAAGCTAATGCTTTGGCCAATCTCAGTAAGTCCTGATATATCAACCTCAAACTTCTCTGGAAGATCTGCAGGTAGTGCCTCAATCTCAACACTGTCTTTAACCAAACTGACAACAGAGTCAGGAATACTTGTCTCACCGACCATGTGTATTGAGATTTCTGCCTGGATTGGGTCAGAAAGGTCAACTCTTCTAAATGCAACATGTAAGAGATTTTCTCCAAATGGATCTGTTGCATAATCTGAAATTAAGACAGGAACTTGTTGCTTTGACTCCCCTATTTGGAGGTAAATAAGCCCGGTATCACCGTGTGATGCGTATAATTTTTTAATTGCTTGTCTGTCCATGTATACACCGACAGAATCACTGCCTAAACCATATACGTTTCCAACAACTTTGCCTTGTTTTCTTAATTTTTTAGCAGAACCTGTACCTGATTCATCGCGTGAAAAGACGTGAAAAAGAATTTTTTCAGAAGAACTTGTCATATAGTATGCGTTACTTTCTTTGGAAAAAGTTTGTGCTTTTCCCACTAGAATTACTACCGTACTTAGTATACAGCTAAAAAGATATATATCAAGTGCCCGTGACTCAATACTGTCATCGGTATAGGTTAAAAATGCTATTATTGGCGCATACCCATCTTGTACAACGCCTCACATAGCAAAAATATCACACTCAAAAACAAAGCACAATAAGCAAAATTAGACGTATTATAAACAGTAAAAACTATTCGAATTTAACTCCAAAAAGAACCGCTTCATCAAGAGATTGCGCAGAGAAGGTTATAGTGTCTCCAGTAATCGTAGCATTTGGAGCAACCAAAACTGGCTTAATGTCTGGAGCATGAGTAATGCTCACGGTGAATGGATCGGCGTCTAAACCAGATTGTTTTCTATTATAAAAAACATAAGAAAAGTCGCCAGCAACATTTAATGGGGTAGAGTAGACAAGATCAAGCTTGATTTGTTTTTGAATTGGAACATCCACTCGTAAACCAATCACCTTGAAACCGTCTTCTTCTGTCTGGATAATCTGATTTTGAGTTAATTCAGCCCCATTAATTAATACTTTTTCTACTGTCACATTTGGATTAACAAAAAATCGTACGTATGTTTTATATGTGCCTTTTGGCCAAGAATTTGACTGAGCCTTGTTGTCAAACGTTATTATTCTGGTATGTTGAGCACGTTCTCTGGTAACAAATATTTTGTGATCTATTGTTCTCTCGAGATAATAATTTGCTTTGTTTATACCAATATTTGCTTCAACTTGAGCCATGCTGTCAACTAAGCAGTCAACAACGCTCAGCCGAGAAGGGCAGGAGGGCTGGGTCAAAGCTCCTGTCCAACCTAAAATCTGCAGAATTGCTTGTTCGCTCTCGACACTAGAATATATTTGCGTTTGTTTTGTTTCTAGTGAATTTTGGAGGCTAGTGAGAAGGGTAGGGACGCTTTTTTCCTCTAGAGAAGAAAGACTGTCTAGGGTTTTTGTGAGAACTTTAACGGAGTAATCAACTGACTGTGGAGAATCAACAAGAACCACCTCTGAGTGAAATTCCATGCGTTCCTCAATATTTTTATCGGTGATAACTTCGTTATATTCTGGTAAATCTATTGGCCCTACTGCCTTGAGAAGATCGCTTAAACTAAAAACATTCATTGCTATTACGCCATTCACATTTACCCCGAGTGATTTTTCAATAAACCAGGCTACTTGTTTACTTGTTTTAGGGAAATCTGGACTCCAATTGCTGTCCCTGAGATACCAGTTGCTTTCCCCAAGATGAGTTTTTATGTCATCTGGAGGAACAACTTGTCCTGGCAATTTTTTATCCAGCTCATAAATTGAATAGACTTGATAAGAAACCAAGCTACCGTCATCAAAATTAAGCAACGCAACTGCTTGAATAAAACCACCAGTAGGGCGGAGTTCTTGGTTATTCTGCAAGAGCAGAGCGTAGGTTCTTTTTCCTGACACACCAACCATATCTGGTAAAACTTGTTGCAGTTCTTGATGAATCTCTAAACCAGATCTGATCTCTTGAATTTTTTTACCAATTTGGTCAATAACTTTATTTTGTTTTTCTGAATTTTCACCCAAATCAACTTGCCCAAGCGTTGCTTGTATTAAAGACAACCGTTCATAGGCTTCTGAGACGCTACGAGTCAAATTTTCAGTCAGTTCAGTTGTGTTTCCGATACTTCCACTCAGAATATTTAAAACAAGGTTTTTAGACGACTGATCAGCTTGTGCCAAAATTGTTGGTAGTTCCTTAAATTGTTGAATCAAACTAACCAAAACTGAGTTTTGAGAAATTATATTGAGCTCTAGTATCTGGCTGTATACATTTGTTTGTGCTCCAACAAAATCTGTGGTTTTCGCTAATGAAACACCAAACACTTGAGTAACGTTTTGGCTTTCTGCGGTACTTGTTAAAAAGCTCACTACTTGCTTTTTAAGGATTGCCCCAGAGATAAGGTACGTTGTTGCTAATAAAAGTATTCCAACCGCCATACCAATAGAAAGTAAGCCTCCATAGAAAAGCTTTGTTCTGCGTTTTGATTTTTTGCCGATTTTTTTGGTTGATTTGACAATGTTTTCAACCCTTTCGACCTTGGTTTCAGTTCTAGTTGTCTTGAATATTCGCTGAATTTCCTTGTTAAGATCAACATCTTCCGCAACAGCAGGTGTTGGTTGTGTTTGAACAACTGGGGTCTCTTGAATTTCTTGGATTGAAATCTGTGTTTCTGGCACCGTTGGTTCAAAGGGTTCTAATAGTTCTGGCTCTGTTACACGTGGCTCTGGTGTGAACGGTACCACTTTTTCTAAAATCTCTTTTTCTACGACCTTTTCAGGTTGTTTCAACGGAGAAGGAATAACCACAGGAGCTTCTTCAATTTTTGTTGGCGCTGGCAGACTCTTAACTAGATGTGTTGCAATTGCTCGGCTATCAGAAGAAAGCGCTTTCTCAGAAACAGAAAAGGGGACTACTTTACTGAAATCTACTTTATCTCTAATAATTTCAAGGTTGGTGTTGTGATACGCATCATACAGTTTTTTAACTAAACTAATAAAATGGGTACTATTAACTGGTTTTCCCTTAACTAAAATACTAATTTGTTTTTTAGGGGTAAATATAGAGCTCACTATTTGTAAAATAAAGTCATCAATACTCAAAAAACTTATATCGCTAACAGGATCAATTAAAATATTGTCTTTTGACGGCTTTAATAAGTAATTAAATATTGATATATCATTATTATTTCCAATTAAATCCTGTCCGAAAATAAAACTAGCCAAAGGGAGATAATAATTGCAATCAACGATAAATTGTAGCTGATCTTTTGTGTCTGCAACCCAGTTTGTTAGTAAATTACTTTGAAAAGAGGTAATTCCGCTTAAAACTGGTAATACTACGATAAGTTGAGTAGAAATTTTGGCTAAGTTTTGTAAATCTTCCAGATATTTATCTATGTGTGTTTTGGTATCACAAACCCAAATAATTTTATATGCTTCGTTCAACTTTTGGATGTTCCCCGAAACCTCGTTTGCTGATACAGAATAAACAGCCACATTTTTGCTTCTCAAAGCAGTAGCCAATTTTTCTCTTAAAATGGTGTTTTCTCCCACTAAAATAATCGCCGGTTCATCAGCGACCAGTTGTGTGACAAGTCTAGACATCTGTTTTATTGTAAAAAAAAGCTGAGAATAGTAAAAGGGGCTTTTTGTGTATCAATTACTGTTGCTGTGCATCAAGCGCCTGATTTACCAGCAAATCAGCTGCCGTATTTCGTTCGCGCATCACATGTACAAAAACTACTTCTATTCCTAGTTTTGCAACAACATCCCAACATTTTTGAGCAAGGTCTCGCATTCGAGGTTCTTTAATTTTCCATTTTCTATTCATTTGTTCAACAACAAGTTTGGAATCTAAGTTACAAACAACTCTATCAACACCAGTTTTGTTTTTTAAAACCCATTCTAAAATGGTCAAAAGAGCAGTGTATTCAGCTTCGTTATTTGTTGCTACACCGATATATTTTGAAAGTTCAAATAAAATCTTTTTTTCTGGTGTATAGACCACACCTCCAATAGCTGCATCTCCAGGATTTCCTCTAGAACCACCGTCTGTAAAAACGTTTAATTGCATACACAACCTTTGTTTTTGTTACTATTTAATTTGACTTTTTAAGTTGAATTGTTAGTTTTCTATCTTTGCCGTCACCTTCAGAAACACTTTCAAGCTCGTGAAAATCTTTTTCTTCTGAAAGAGTAGAATGGATCACAAATCGTTCGTGAGCTGGAAGATAGTTCTCAAAAGTGTATGGTCTGCCGGTTTGCAAAACTCTGTTTGCGATTGAATAGGTTAAGTCTTTTAATCTATCTTCTCGTTTTTCTCTATATCCATTAACGTTGAGGGTGATTTTTTTATCCATGTCTGGATTTTCGTTATCTTGAAAAATAATTCTTAAAAGTCTTTGGATAGAATCTATTCCTTCACCATGGTGACCAATAAAAATACCTGAATCTGCTTCTGGAACTTCCAGCGTCACAACTATTTCTTTTTCAAGATTCTCAAGATTTAATTTAATGTCTTCATGCGCAACACCACAGTGTTCGCAGAGTTGTGTTAAAAATGTATCGATTGTCATTTTATTCCTTCACTTTATATTGATATATTATTTTGCTAATTTTGATTTTACAAATAAGACAGCTCTCTTACTGTAGATAAATAATCCACCTGGGCCTGAAATATACCACTGTTGCCCAATACTAAAGACAGTAGTTGCTACCCAATATAATGCTAAACCAGATGGGAATTTCAAAGCAATGAATCCTGTCATAATTGGCATCATGAACATCATTTGTTGTTGCATTGATTTTGCCATGTCAGCAGTATCTTCTTCTTTTTCATTTAATTTTTGAATTTTCTTTGATTTTGAAGTGTTTGGGACAACATCTTTTGTTTCAGCTCCTGGGGCAATCATTAAAGAAAGCACTAATTGAGTTAACATTGCTAAGACTGGCAAAATATATTTTGAATCTGGAATAGATAAGTTGAGCCAAAGAAAATTCATATCAACTAAACCACCATTTTTATTTATAAAGCCAATGAGTGTTTGATAAAGCAATATCAAGACACCAAGTTGTAATAATTGAGGAATACAACCAGAGAGGGGATTCACATTATATTTTTTATATAGTTCTAATTGTGCTTGTTGCAAAGCTTGTCTATCTTTTCCATGAAGTTTTTGCAGTTTCTTCATCTCAGGTTGAAGCTCTTGTAATTTCTTAGTAGATCTTAAAGAGGGGAGAGTAAGTGGTACCAACGCACTTCTAATTAAAAAAGTAAAAACAATAATTGCAAGACCAAGAGACCCCGTTGTTTCTACCAAGAAAACTAATAGTTGATGAAAGCCTTCTGTAATAAATCCCATATTTCTCCTTTATTTTTTTACCAACAAGTTGCTACTTGTTTTAAACCTTTTAAAATACCGATAACTGCACCTCGTTTTTTTATTTGTTGGAACATATAGGTTCCACAAGTTGGGGTATGTTTACAATGAATTACTATACCAAATACACTTTTTAACAGAGAATATCGAATTGGTCTACCTATTTGGTACACTGAAAATAAAAATTTATATCCGTATTTTTTGTACATTTTTTTCAATTTGTTGTGCAATTTCGCTCACGGACAATTCAGCGCCTTTTACATGCACAACAATTGCTAATTTAATTTTCAATTTAGTTAAGTCGTTTAGAAGACTTTGTACAGCACTTCTAAATCTTCTTTTCAGAGCGTTTCTTTTTGTTGATAAAACAAATGTTTTTTTAGTAACTATTACAGTTGCCTGAAATGTTTCTGATTCTTTATAAAACAAACTAAAGTAAGGGGTGTGAACTTTTTTACAACTCGAGAAAAAATCAATTTCTTCGTGTAAATTTAGTCTAAATTGCTTATTCAGCACTTTTAACCTTTAATTACTTTTTATTTTTGTTTTTTTTACAACTGAAAGCTTTACTCTACCTTTAGCTCTTCTTCTTTTAAGAACGTTTCTACCACCAAGAGTAGCCATTCTCTTCATAAAGCCATGTTTTCTTATTCTTTTGCGTTTTTTTGGATTCCATGTTCTTTTCATAATCTAAACCTTCTATTCGTAAGGATGCTATTGTACCAGAAAAATCCTCCTTTGGAAGTCTTAAAAGGTGGGGGCTATTGCAAATAACCAACAAGCTATTATTATCCATTTACCTTAAACGGCATCACCACATATTGATGTTTTTGATTACTATCTGGTCTAAAGAGCGCTGGCTTTAGATTTTCACTCATACCAAACCACTGTTTTTCTGTCTTTACCGCAGTTAAATAGTCGAGTAAATATTTAATATTAAACGCAATTTCGTTTGATTCACCTGTGACAGAAACTTGATACAGCTCACCAGTATATTGACCAAAAGATGGGGAAGAGGAGTGGATCGTTACTTTATCTGGAGAGATAACAAATCTTACAATATTTGAAGATTCTCTGGCAAAGATCATTGCTCGTTTGAGGTTGTCGAGTAATTCAGAGCTATCAAAAATAACCTCTGTTGTAAATTTTGTAGGGATAATCCTTTCAAACGGAGGATATTCTCCTTCTATCAATCTGACGAAGATTTCAACGCCGTCCAAAGAAAAGAATACTTGCTTAAGCTCATGAGAAACCTTAAAACGAACCTCAGATACTTTTAATTTGCTAGCAATCCTAAAAACCTCGCTGAGCGCTTTTGCAGGGATGAGGAACGTTTTTGGTTCAAACTCTTGAGAGTCATCAATCACTAGAGTAGAAAGTCTGAAACCATCAGTACTTACACAAACTAAGCCTTCTTTACTAAATACAAACAAGACAGCTGTTAAAACAGGACGAGCTTGGTCAGCAGAAGCACTAAACGCAATATTTGTCTCTATTTGCTCAAAATATTGAATTGGAAATACATATTCTTCGCCATTTATCTGAGGAAATAGGGGATACTCATGAGTATTAGAACCAGACAGAGAGATATTTGTTTTTTTATTTGAAATCAAAAGAGTATTATCTACAAAAGATAATTCAAGAACACCTGCATCAAGAGATGAAACTATTTCTTTAAACTGTTTTCCTGGAACAATAATGTTTCCATCATGTTCACTATCAACGGTAAGACTACAACGAATGCCAAAATATAAGTCTGTTGCACTAAATGTACAAACTCCATTTACAGTTTCAATCAAAACAGAAGAGAGAATTGGCAACTGAGGATTACTAGGAATTGCTTTTGAAAGATTTGAGAGCAGTATGTTTAAATTTTCTTGTAAAACTTTTAATTTCATGTTTCTTCCTGTTCTTAAGTTTTTATTATATAAATATCTAGTAGTTTTAGTAGTAGGGCTTTCCGATTTAGTGGAAAACTATGGCTATTTGTCTCAAGTTGAACGATGTGTATAGTATGTGTTTTTTACAGGTTTTCTTATGTTGATAATATGTGTGAATTAAACGGTCTCAACTGTTAATAAACAGATAGTTTTCAACATTCACATTTTTTTATTCACACTAATGCACATACTAATACACAATTTATTCACAGAGTTATTCACAACTGTGGATAATCTACCGAGAAGTTCGTGTTAACGAGAGTCTTAACATTGATACTTCGCGCCTAATTAATTCGTCAGTTATTAAATCTTTTTCAACTTTTTTAACCGCGTGCAAAACCGAAGTATGATCTCGGCCACTAAACCATCTGCCAATTTCAACAAGTGGAAGGTCTAGCTCGTTTTTGAGTAAAAACATAGCAATATGGCGCGCTGTAACAAGTGATTTAATACGTCTTTTACCTTTGAGTGCCGTTTGTTTGAGTTTATAGTGATCTGCGACAGCTTTAATAATGTCTGAAGGTGAAGCAGAAATCGATTTTTTTTCTGAAACTTCATTATCAAGAATTTGAGCAATCAGTTCTGGGGTAATTGTTTTGCCTTTGAGTTCAACTTCAGAGCGAATACTAGTAATAACTCCTTCAATTTTTCTGGCGGAATCAACCTTTGAAGCAATGATTCGGGCTAGTTCTGTTGGAATAATAAGATTTACAGCACTTGCTTTGACAAGTAATATCGCGGCTCGAAGTTCGTCAGAAGGCTGGCCAATGTCGATCATTAAGCCTGCCTCAAAACGAGATTTTAAACGATCAACCAGTAAAGTCATGTTTTGAGGCGGGCGATCAGAAGTCAAAACAATCTGGCTTTGTGATTGAGTCAGTGCGTTAAATGTATGGAAAAATTCTTCTTGAACAGCTTCTTTACCGGCAATAAATTGGACATCGTCAATAAGGAGCACATTTGTATTTCTATATTTACTTTTAAAGCCTCCAGTCTGTTTTTTTTGAATTGCCTGAACGATCTCATTAGTAAACTCTTCACCCGTACAATACAAAATTTTAGCATCTGGTTTGTTTCGTAAAATGTTATTGCCAATAGCGTGCATTAAATGAGTTTTCCCAACACCAACGCCACCATAAATAAAGAGTGGGTTATATGCTACGCCAGGACGGTCAGAAACTGCTCGAGCTGCGGCATGAGCCATTTCGTTAGTTGGTGAAACAGCATAGGTTTGAAAGGTAAAATCGGTTCGTAAGCCAATTCTACGAGAAATTGCTTGAGCGCGGTCTTCTGAAGCAGCAACCAAGTTGTTTTGAGAAAAAAGATCTTCGACTCTTGGTGAATGTGTAGAATTAGCAGAGCTATTTGAGTGGCCTGGCCCTGAAAAAGCTGGCTGGTTGAAAACGGAGTTCAAAGTTTGTGAAGTAGTAAACTGAGTTTGCTGTAATTCCGGTTGGATAGTTTGTCTAATAGTAGAAAACCCTTGCTGTGGAGTTTGCTGGGTTGGAGTAGAACCAACAATATATTGAATATCACAGCTTTTGCCAGTAATTTTATCTAAAATTTGTTTGATAGAAATATGTAGGTTCTTTTTTAAGTTGGTTGAGTGAAATGCTGTTGGACTACTAATTGTTGCTAAGCAAGTGTTATCTTCGCCATATTCAAGTTTGATAAGTGGGTTGGCAGCAATCCAAGTATTAAAAACAGCAGAAGACAATTGAATTTCGAGCTGAGCACACGCTCTGGCCCAAATTTCTTTTACTTGATTTTCTGGCACTTCAATTACTTGCATGGTCTACGCACTATTCTAAAATAACTTTATATAACACTGTTTTTTGTGATTTTGGGAGTGAAGTAGCACCACCAAGGGCAGAATAACTAACTCTGTTTATACACAGAGTTATCCACAGTTGGCAACGAGTAAAATTAATTGATTTACAGCCATTCACCTCAAGGCAAATGAAAATAATTTAGCCTAGCTTTTTGGTGGCTGATAATTATCTATTGAGTATAAATCCTGAGAAGTAACTTGTTTTCGTTCTGGAGCAGCTTGTGGTAAAGTTGGCAATCCTTGTTGTTGCATTTGTGGCTGTGACAGAGATTGTGATGAGTTGCCATTTGGGTTAGTGATCATTCCTGTTTCAGAAACACTTGGTTTATTAAATTGCTGTAATATCTCTTCCTGTTTTTGCTTTTCAGCTTGTTCTTCAGGGGTTTGTTGAGATTGTGTATCTGTTTGCTTTTTTGGTAACTCAGTGTGAATTACAGATTCAGCGCCAGGCATATTTCCCTTTTGAGCTTTTCTTCCAGCAAGCTCCTCAGGATTTGTAGTAATCAAGACGTGTTCTTCGTCGCTTGCAACAACTCTGAGAGCAACATGGTTCTGGTCAGCAAAGAAAATACCTTCTCCAACATCAGCCGTAACGAGCAATTGACGCTCACCTTGAGAAAGATAGAATGTTTCCGCCAAGATTGGCACAGAAGCAGTAGATTGTTTCATTAAGAACTGAATTGAAGCGTTGGTCACAATAGCACGACCATAATCATTGTGCAAAAAGTCCTCAACGTCTTGAGTAATAGTTGTCACACCAAGATAATATTTACGAGCGCGTTTCACCATTGAGTGCAAGAATGACGCAGAATCTTGGTTCTTCATAAAGTACCAAGCCTCATCAACAACAAGAATACGTTTTTTCAGGTCTTTCTTTACTCTAGTCCAGATGAAATCAAGAATAACGTACATAGCAATCGGACGGATTGCTTCTTCCATTTCTTTAACGGAAAAGACGGTGAGTTGGTTAGTAATATCAAAATTAGATTTTTGGTCAAAAATTCCGCGGAACGAACCAGTGATGAATTTTTCCATACGAGCAGAAATATCATCAACGTCTTTGGATTCCATACCAATCAAAGCTTTGTAGACATCTTCCATGAGCGGTGGCTCATTTGTTTGAGTGGCTGGATCTGGAGTAATCCCTTTTGCTTTGTATGCTGCAACAAGAGCGCGATCAAGCAAAGCATCTTGTTGTGGAGTCATTTCTCCAAGCATGACTTTTAATAATCCATGCAGAGAAATAATTTTTTGGCCCAACTCGTTTTCACCTTCTTCATAGAGGTTTGAGAGATCAAATGGATTGAGTTTTGTTTTAGAGCCAAAGGTAAAGTTAATATATTCACCTTGAACAGCTGCAGCTAAATCTTCATACTCATGCTCTGGGTCAAGAACAATCACTTCTGCCCCAAACATGAGCTGGCGGAAAATTTCTAGTTTCACAGTGTATGATTTTCCAGCACCAGATTTTGCAAAAATTACCATGTTGGCATTTTCCATCTTAAACCGATCAAAAATAACCAAAGAATCATTATGTTCGTTAATTCCGTAGACGATACCAGTTTCCATGGTTAATTCACTAGAAGTAAATGGAAACGTTGTAGCAAGAGAAGTGGTGTCCATGTTACGAGTAACCAAGAGTTTATCTAAACCCATTGGCAAGGTTGTTTTAAAGCCTTCGTCCATTTGCAGCGTAGTTTTTTTAGAAACAATCAATAAAGAGCCAAGTGAAGATTGAATTCCTTTGGTAACTTTATCGAGTTGTTCTTTTGATTCTGCCTGAATAGTAACGTACAAACCAAATTGGTAAAAACGCTCAGAACCTTTTGCAAGCTCTTCACGAATAAATCGAGCATCTTCGAGCTTAATTTCGGTATTAATATTAGAAATTTTGCCAGCACGAAGATCAGACTGAATTTCAGCCTCCATTTCTGTGATTTTTCTCTTTAAGTTGTCGAGAATTTCTCCAGAATCAACAGGGTAGATAAACATAGAAACGTTAATCTGATGTGGATAGTTAATGAGCGGAGAAAGCCAGTTGGCTGGAACAGAACGAGGATAGCCAGCAACAAACAAGGTCCTTGTATAGGTTGAGTTAATTTTTTGATACGTAAAATCGACTTCAATAGCCTCTGGAGCAATAATATCTTGAATAGTAACAAGGCCTCGAGAAAATTCTTGGAGTTTCTCAATGTTTTGTTGCTCTTCAGTTTTAACAGTAACACCAGCAGTATTTCCTGCAGTTTTTTTCTTGAAAAACGGTAGTGATGCTAGTGGGTTGGGCATTACAGTTTATTCTAGCCTTTTTATTGTATTTCTGGAAGTGGAGGCAGAACTGGGTCAGCTTGCACAGGTTGTGCAGAGGTGGTTTCTGTAACCGGACTTCCTACTTGAGTTATTGGTATGTTTGTACTGCTTGGGTGGTCAATTTGAATCTCAATTTCTTGTGGAACTGCTGGCTCTACTTCACCCAAAGCTGTTTTTGGTAGATCTGGCATTGGTGGGAGTGGAGTTGGTATTGGGATTGTTGCTTTGGTTGTAGCTGTGGTTGTTGCTGGTGTAGGAACAACAGTAGTAGCCATTCCATCAACAGCAGGAGTTATCTCAGCTGGAGGAGTTTGCGCCATTTGGGTTGGTGTATATCCCATTGATTGTAGGTTTGGAGTAGAAGCAGGAGATGATGGCATAGCAGGAGCGGGCTCAGGCGTTAGTGTCGCAACTGGTTGTTGTGATTGTTCCATGGTTGGTAGTTCTGAAACAGGTGCTTCTAGAACCGGCATTTCCAAACCAGCTGGCTCAATAGCAGCAACAGGCTGTTCTTGAACAGGTGCAAATTGTTGTGGTAATGAGCTATTCATACCCACATTTTCTACACTAGCTGTTACAAGGGGAGTAGTATAGCTTTTGCTGTCACCCATGGTTTGCCCATCAGAAGCTTCTGGATTATAACTTTGGTAGAATAATTGGATAATTTCTTGTGTTTCTAATTGTCTTGAATACAGACCAATTCGAGCAAATTGTGCAATCAGATGATCTCTTTTTGGCTCTAAGATGTCTCTAGCTTTTTCAATAACCATAGATTTATCAACAGTAGAAATATCTGTTTGCTTTTGGCCAGGAACGACGCTAGAAACAGGAAGTAGACCAAGCTCAAGTGGTTTTGCAGGAATTGCAACATAAAACTTTTTATCCAAAACATTTCTCTCACGAATTAAGTTTGAGACAAACTCTCGATACTTCATAATTCGTTGTTGTTGTAGGCGGCTTTCGGCTCTATCTTCCTGATCTTTTAAGAGTTGTAAGTAGCCAGTAACATCTTTGGTTTGAGATTTAATAACAATCTGAATAGGGTAATTGAGAGAGTTCAGTAATCCAGCATACGCATACATAATACTGTCTTGTTCTTCTTCTGCTAAAAGCCCAAAGTTTATTGCATCGACGGTAATAACAAGAGAAGCAGTTCCATCTTTGAGAATCACTAGATCATTCGTAATGTCATAAATATCTAGAAATTGTTGAGTAGTAGAGTCAATTTGTTGTGTTGTTGCCATTGTATTAATAGTATTTGTTTTTTTACCTTATTTCTAGTTGTCACTTCGAATTTCCATAGGCGGAATAATAGTATTGTTGATAATTAAGTGCTGTGGTTGGAATTGATACCCAGCTTTTTCTACTACTATATTATAGTCTCCAGTTTTAAGAGGAGTGGTGATGAAAAATTGTCCGAGTGCGTTTGTTTTAACAGCACGGGCAATACTTCCTTCTGGAGTTTGAATTTCTACAATTGCATTTGTTAAGAGATCATTGTTTTGACCCAATACCATGCCTACAACTTTGTTTGGTTCACTTGGTTTAATAGGAAATGGTAAATTTTGATTATATTGAGCGTCTTGAACAGCTATTGTTTGAGTTGTGTTTTGAGCTTGTGGTTCAAGATAAGATTTTTCACTTGAGTCGTTTATTGAGGTTTTAAATCCATTAATCTTTTCTTCTTGTTCTTTTTCTGAGACTGTTTTAACAATTTTTTCTTCAGGAATTTCTATATCTCTTGCAACCTGATCACTTTCAAGGACTGTTTTTTTCTTTTGGAGCACAGTTGGTGGTTCTTCAGCTTTTTCGTAAGTATTTGAAACAGGAAATGAAATATTTGTAGTATCTTCAAAAATAGTTACTTCTTGAATTACTGGTTTTCGCATTTTTCTAACACGAACATCCATCCTTGGTTTTTCTTGAACAGGTTGGGCAGAAGTAACAATTCTTTCTGTTACTTGGACAGTAGTAAATGAGGACAAAATATTTTGCATTCTTGATAGTTCGTCGGTAGTAAAATCTTGCCTGACTGTTGCAACTTCTGGAATTGCACTGACATATTCTTTAATTCTTTGTCTTTTGGCAGGTGTAAGATCAAGAACAGGTTCCTTTTCTTTATTTTTGTCGAGAACTTCATATTTAAAAGCGTCAGGAATAGTTGGAGTTCTTCTCCAATAAAATTTGGTTGGTTTGTACATAATTCTAAAAAAAGTAACGATCCAGTGGTCGAGCGGCCGCTCTTCAATTGGAACAAAGGCGGCGGCCGCCCCCATCCCAACGCTGAGTAAAACGAGTGGCCATTTTATAACGGCAATGAGGTTTGTTTTAAAAAATATGAATCCAAAAATAACACCAATAAGAATTTCTCCAAATTGTTTTAGAGTCATACTTCCAATAATATGGAATCTATAACCCGTAATATCTTGTGGAATTGGGTGCTCTTGCATCGTAATAGTATTAAAAAATACGTATTTTTATTCTAGCAGATTTATTGTGTTTGTAGAATGAACTATTTGATGAGAGATTTCAATTTTACCTTTGGAGTTATCTGTAAATGTAGCAACTCCGGAAAAACGAACAAAAGGATAGAGAGTGTTAGTAGCTGTATCAACTCTGTATTCTAACTCTGCAGAATCTAGATTTGCCTCAAGAATTGTTTTTGAAATAGGGATTGTTGGTCCTTCATCGGTAATTTCAAGAACTACACCTTTCCCATCAATAATAAATTGTTTTAAAGTATCAAAATCTATAGGAACGCCATTTCCAATTTGTGAAATTTCAAGGAAGCTTGCAGAAATTTCAACTTTGATAATAGAATAATTTGGTCCAACCCAAACCCAAATAGGTTGTTGCGCTTGGGTTTGCGAATAAATTGAGAAAGTATTGGTTGTTTGAATAAAAGGGATAATATACAGGGATTCACCAGCGGGGATTGCTCCATAAGATTCACTCATTTCTGTTTGATATGTTGTTTTTACTATGGATTGTAAATCTGGAGTAACTGGTATTTCTGATATGTTTGTACTTATAAATGATTGTGCGGTTTCAATAGCAACATTTTGGTCGAGGTTTTGCGCTATTTCACTCGTTTGACTTGTATAGACAATTAAATTGTTTGTCTTTGAATAGGTTAAAAATTTTTGATCTGTTGGGTGTGACCAAATGTCAGTTCTACTACTTTCATGTTGCAAACCTTGTTTGAGAGCAATTGTTTGAGCAATTGCAGAGAGTGGTTGTTGGTTTTCTATCTTATAAACAGGCAAAAGTGTTGGTAATTGCGGTTCTTTTGCAGTCACGGTAATTTTTTGAATTGCAATCTGATTAAGAACAGAATTAGAGGTAAGGCTCGGTTGTTCTGGCACAACAGCGTTTGGTGGCATTTCTTGTTTTTGTGCAAATAGTTGATACATGATGTTTACAATGAGTACTATTACAAAAACGATTAGCAAAAGTTTTGTTTTAGACCATTCGGTTGCTGTTTTGTTCATATATTTTTATTTTTTTTGTAATTATTTATTGACCAATTTTTATAATTTCTGCATTTTTTAAACCAACATTAACGGGCATTGGTCGTGTACTTGGTAAATTAAGTGTATCAGAACAAAATGAAGCGGAACCACCAGCATCCATAAATACAAATTCTGTTGCGCCACAATACTGCATGAGTTTTTTCAAATCTGACCACTCACCTTGCTGAATTGCACCCAAAAAGACCGCTTCTCCAGTAAAAGTTCCACATTTTCCACTCGCTTCACCCAAGCCTATTGCAGTTTTTTGTCTACGATCGCCATCATCGCTGGTAAACTCTGACAATCCGGTGACTGCGTGAGAATATTGTGGAGCGTCAATTGGGAATGACCCAGCGTTGTACCATTGTTGATCTATTTTTATAATACTTGGAATACCAGATTGATTAACAATTAATGATCTCATATTAAAGCCCATGTATTCTGGTCCACCACGATTTGCAGCATTAGCATAATATTTAGTTGGATTACTGCCACCAAACCCAATTGGGACAGTTGGGCTGTTATAAAAGTTTCCATTTATGGCTGCAGCCAAACCTTGACTATCTTTCCAAGAACAGACTATTTGTGGTGTGCTTACTAAAGAGCTGTCAGTAGTGACAATGTTTCCAGGTGTTTGCGGACCAATTGCCATAAAGCCTGTTGGGAGTTCGCCACCAGTTGAGCAGTTTTCAGCCACGGGAATTTGTAGTAATGTACCACCGGGTATTTGGTTCGTTGGAGGTATTGTTGGTGTGCTTGGCAGAATATCTCTAATCAATCCACCGCTATATTCATAATGAAGGTGTTGATCGATGGAATTACCAGTAGCACCCATGTAACCAAGAAGATCTCCTCTTGAAACAGGTCCTGTTGTTCCTGAAGGTAAGATTGTACTACTCATGTGTGCATAAATCGTACGATAACCTTGTGGTGATTGAATAATAATATGTAATCCATAGCCATCTCGAATACTAATTATATTTGCTATACCATCGTGAGAGGCATAGATAGCTGGTGGATTTACATTTTCACCGTTTGAGTCAGGACAGTTGGCGGTTTCGCCGCATCCTACGTCAATTGCTTGGGTTATTCCATTAACTTTGTAAAGACCTTCATGACCTGAAACATCAACCTGTGTTAAATACCCACTCGTTGGCCAACAGAGACTTTGACCAGGTGGCAAATTTGGGCTAGAACCTTTTCTCATAGATTCGCTTGGCACTGGAATTAAGAAACTACTTTGAATAGTGAAAATGGTAAAGAATGTAATTGCGGTTCCCATAAATGCAAATCCACCAACAGCAAGTATTCCAATTCCGGCAGTATTGCCCAGCAATCCTTCCAGACTTTCAGGAAGTTTTGGAGGGACTGCTGTTATTACGGTTGAGCCTCTCCCTGCTGCCAAGCTATCCCATCGTTGTGGCATGATTGCTTGTCCAATATTTGCTCCAGTAACAACGCCAGCAATAGCTCCAGCTGGTCCTCCAACTGCAGCGCCAACTACACCCCCAATTACACCTCCAATGAAGCCACCAATACTTCCCAACGCCCAAATCGTTCTTCCAATTAAAAAGGCTAGGCCACCAAGAATAGCTCCAGAAACAAACTCTCGAACAACCTTGTTTTTCATTGCAAGT
The DNA here is from genome assembly GCA_964509285.1 of uncultured Pseudomonadales bacterium. Classification (GTDB taxonomy): domain Bacteria; phylum Patescibacteriota; class Microgenomatia; order UBA1400; family PJMF01; genus VFLK01. The sequence goes on along the minus strand of CAZDWQ010000001.1, from coordinate 42,864 downwards.
AGTGCTGCACTTGCCGCAGTACCAACACCTGGAATCAACGCAACAGCTTTAGAAGCAACAGCGCTGAGAGTTTTTTCAATTGCTTTATTTGCAGCTTTTTTTGTCTTGTCTGTTGGGCTGAGTTTCTTTTTAAATGTTTTGCCGATTTTTGAATTTAATCGTTTGCCTAGTTTTGAATTTGAAAATCTCGAGGCTAATCCACCTCCAGCACCTGCAACTTCATACTCAGTGCTTCCACCGTCTTGAATCTCTTGATCTGCTGCAAACTTTTCAAAGTAAGAAAGATCATCGTAGTTTTCACCAGTATGGTTGCTAATTTCTTGGAGCTCGCTTAGGTCGGAGTTATTCGTAAACTCATTATTTAAAACATATGCAAGCTCTTGTTCTCTGCGATATTGTGCAATTATTTCAGCAATTTCTAAGTCTTGTTCAAGTTGTTTCTTTTCTTCAAGTATCGCAAGTAATTCTAATTTTTCCTGTTCATTTAATTTCGAGCTCTCTGCAATTTCTTTGACGGTTTTTAGTTGTGATGGATCAAAGAGAATAAATTCTGGGATAAAGTCTAATTTTTTAATCTCTGGATCAAAATCTCTTGGAACTGGTATGCCATATCTCTCGTAAATGAGTTTTTGTTCTGATCCAGTTAGTTGATTCCAAAGAGGAATAAACGTTTTGTATTGTTTGAGGATTTTTTCTTTGTTTTTGTCAGGTTTTTCATCGAGTGCGGCAGCAACAGTGTCACTTCCGTGTTTTTGCGATAAGTTTCTGAGATCTCCGGTAAAACTGAGGTGTTTCGCAATGGTTTGTTCATCACCATTTTTGATTTTTTCTGCGTCTTCTGCACTGATTTTAACAAGTCCATTCTGGAGTGAAGTATTTTGTATGTGTAAAGAAAGTTCGCTAGCTCTATATCGAGCATACTTTTTTAGAGTTTCTTTGAGTGCTGCGATGATTGTTGGATCATTTTTAAGTGCGCTTGCAGGAATATTGAGGATTATCGCGAGTCTCTCAATCGGTACATTGTCGATAAACCAAAGAATATCGTGCTGGTTATTGCCAGAATATTGAGTAACAGTTTTCGTGACTGGATCAAATGCGTAAAAATCTTGGTTTAAACCATACTGGATAATAAGTGTATCAATAGTGTTTTTGACGTTCTCGGTGAAAACTGGACTATCAATATTGAGTGACTCTTTAAGCGATTTTTGTAGTAGTGTGTCAATTTGGTCTTTGCCGGTTTTTCCTCTTGAAAGCCCAGAATATAAGTTCTGTATTGTTTCTATGTAGCCGTTTTTTGTATAGAACTCTATGAGAGCTCTCTGACGAGAGGTTGCACTTCCAAAAAGTTTTGAAAAATCGCCTGATTTTTCAAGTTGCATCTGTGCAGTGAACTCGTAGATGCTTGCTTGCAATGCTCTTAACTCATCGGCAGTAAGTTCACGGCCGTTGCTGGTTGATAATTCGTATACGGCTCTGTTGTAAAGCCAAGCAGCCTCATACTGAAGTTGTCGAGCTTCTTCTTGTGAAAGGCGAGTGATATCACCTGTTTGAACAGTAATTTCTGGAGTGATGGGTGGTACTGGTATAGCCGGAGGAACGACGGCGCCACTTGGTTCAGGAGTTTGGCCTGGTTCTTCTGGTGGTCTTAAGGCATCAATTTGTGGAACAACGAATTTTTCAAAGAGATAAATGAAGAATGAGGAATATTGACTCTCTGGTGAAGGCGAGTTGGTTATGTATTGGACGCCTTGTTGGATAAGTTCTTTGTACCAGTCAGACTCGAGAACCTCTGGATTAAATTTTTCATCAGAATATAAATTTTTTGCCTTCAGTTCTTCGAGTTCTGCGAACTCTATTTCTAGAATCGCAGTAACATTTTTTTCAACCTGTTGTTTGATTTCTTTTACTACACTATTTAAGTAGCTGGTTGGAAGTTTATCTTTGAAATCAGGGAAACTTGTAAAATATTGAGGGATAAATTGGTCGGTAAAATTAGCAACAAGTTGTTTTGCAATATCTTCAAATATTTTTTTACGGAAGGTTTCTTGATCTACTGGACTATCAAATTTTACTTCTTCAATTGTTTCAGCATCGCCTGAGTCTGCTGGTGCTTCAGTTGGTTTTTCTTCTTCCTTTTTTTCTTCTTCTTTTGCTTCTACAAAAAGGGGATCTATAAATTGTTTTGTTAGTTCTTCAGAGTAACGATCAAGAAACTTTTTAACTGAATCTTTAGCAAACTTTTTGTATTGATCATGTTCATCTGTGGTGAGGTCTAGTAGTCCAATTTGAGAATCCGAAGATCTTTTGTTTATGAGGAATGAGTTAGTGCTTGAGTCGAATAAACCGAGTTCTCCAAATTGTTTGAGATTGTCTCCTGAATAGAGTGGAAGAAAAAAAATAATTTGATCATTTTTAATTATTTTTTCAATTTCTTCCTGTATTTTTTCATCCGCGTCTTTAAATTTTTGATCAGAGTCGAGGTTTGGTTTTATTTTTTCGTCGTATTTTTCATACTTTTCAAGGATCTTTGGAATGAGATCTGCAATTAACTGTTTTTCGACTTCTGATTTAGGCTCAAAGTCAGTAGTGTCGAGTTTTTTAAATGTTTTTTCGTATTCTTCAGCAGCCTTTTTGACTTCTTCAAATAGTTGCTTTACCTTTGTAGAACCAAATCTTAGAAAACGTTCTTCAACTATGAAGCCTCTTTGTTTGTATTCTTCTGCTAACTCAACTTGTCCCCAAAGTCTAACAAATTTTAAGTTGTCGGATTCGCTTTTAAAGTCGGATAAACCTGTTTGGTTAAAAACGTGTTTGCCATCTCCTTTATAAAATAGTTCAGCGAGTGAGGTCAAAATACTGACCAAATCACTTGGAAAAAAGAAGACATCACCATCTTTTTCTGTGCCTTTTGTAATATCTGCAACAGTAAAATCTTCGTTTGAGGGTGATACAACCTTAATAATTACTTTTTTTCCAGGAGACAGTTTCCCATCAGAAATGATGGCATTAACTCCGCCCGGAGGTGGACTTTTTAAATCTAACGGTTTTGAAGAGTCATTTGTTCCAAATAAAAAGTATTTAATGTGACGATAATAAGAGTCAGGAAGCAGAGTAACCTCTGGATGAAGTTTTTTTACTTTATCAAGGTGTCTCGCCAATCGACTTGTTGTTTTCGTTATTGTTTCTTGTTCTTCTTCTGCCACAAGTTAATTATACCCTGAGTTAGGTAGTAATTTCTAGCTACTCTATCTGTTCGACAGCTTTATTTAAAATAGGGTCTTTTTCTTGTAATTTTTTTTCAACTTCTTGCATTAACGTTTGTACAGGATTTAGAGAAAAAGAGAGCTTAACAACAAGTGTTTTGAGCCACTCATTATCTGATTGGAATTGGTTATTTGTGAGATCTCCGGTAATAAATTCTTGCAAACCGAGTGATTTCTTGAGTAGTCTTTGCCGTAGTTTTTTAATTACGACCTGAGCTTTTCTTTTATCTTCTGAGGAAAAGTCTTCAGATTGAAATAAAGTATCAATTTCTGAAAGGGTGGTTTGTTCTATGTTTTTTTGCAATGTCTTCATGTATTGATTGAACTCAATCAACGTCATCGGGAAAGCCAATGTGTCTCGAGGGTCATCAAGAGGAATTCTTTCTTTTGTTGCAGGATCTATACATGGCCCAAGGACAGCTCCATCTTCACCAACAATACAACCTTCACCCGCAAGGTAGCTTTTTGGAACAGTGTAAATTCTTTTCGCTGGTGGATTTTGTTTTGTGAGGTTAAGTTCAACGTATTCTTCCTTTTGCAGAGTCTGTAATAAAAGTTGTTTTTCCGGGATGGAGATGCCCGCAATAGAACTTGAGAATTCAGAAAGAGAAGATCCTGCGCTAAATGATCTATTCATTACTGAAATTGGTAGAGTGAATGGTGCGATTGTGCCACACTGCAACAAACTACCAAAGTTACCAACGAAAGAGAAAAACCCCCATGCAGTAAGTAATCTTTTTTTCTCATCATTTGAAACTGCTTGGTTGGTAGCTAATCTGTGATCAATATCTAGTACAGTTCTTAGTTCTGAGACAGATGGCATTATTTGAGTTTGTTTTTGACCTAAAATCCTCAATAGTAATTTTTGTTGCAGAGCCATGAGATTTTTTGTTTGACTTCTTTCTCTGAATCCTTCGGTATAGTTTGGATTTGTGTTATGAATTTTTATCCAACCCAATAGAATTTTTGAGTAGTAGAAAAAAGCCTTATCGAGATAATCAATTTTTGTCTGAATAAGTCTTTGAGTTTTTAGATCTAACTCTTGAGATGATGTTTGTAACTCAGAAATTTCTTCAAAAACGGGGAGCGCGACAGTGAGATAAAAGTTATTAAAGTATTCTTCCTGCATTTGCCAAAATGCTTGTAGATCGACTTCTGGAACATGGGTATGGTTAATGGCGTGTTGTTCTGAGTTTTGGTATAAAACTAGTTTAAATAATTGTTCAAACTCGTCTTCTACGCTGTCATTAGGAGCGGTTTTTTTTCTTGTTCCAAGTGTGTAGTAATGCCAAGCTCGAGCGCGATTTTTTCTAACTCTTTTGCATCTAAGTGAATCAAATTTGCAAAAAGTAAGTTGGGTACTGGTGCGTCAATTTCTGTAATAGGAGAACCCAACTGTTCATGGATTCTGAGCGCCTGGCGAATGTTCGGCCAGGCGCGATACTGTGTAGTGTTGATCTCAAATGAAATAACGTTGCCAGTTTGATCAGTTTCAATTTTTCCAACACGAAGTAAATAGAAAAAAGAGTGATGAGTCTCTGTTTTATCCCAGCTGTGTTTTGAGTCAACTCCGTGATACCCAGATTCTGTATCGTCTGGAAAACTAGTGATCAAAACACCTTGTTTTGAAAGAGTTTCGCCTGACTTGTTATTGGCAATTTGGATTGCTATTTGAGTCAACATTTGTTTGGCTCTTTCAAAACTCACTGACTCAACACTTGCTCTTGATGCACTCAAACCTTTTTCAGCTAAATCCTGAGCAAAGGTACTCATCATAAAACCCAAATCTTCAGAATAACCGCCCGCTATTGTTTCGTTGTTAGTAACAGTGTGTGAATAACTAAATCGAGTAACTGGTTCGACTAGAGCCATTTCTTTTGCATGATGAATTGCATCAGCTCTCAGTAACCCAATTCTTGTTTGTTGTGATTGATATTCTTCTTTTTTAAATCGTTCCGAAAGTTTGACGGTATCCCAAATAGAGTTTCTTGATTCTAGTTTGGCTTTTTTTGGCTTTAACTCAGCTTGTCTTCTCAATAATTGTTGCCAGAGAATTTTTTGTTCAAGTAATTTTCTATGAGTTTGATCAAATTTTTTTGTTACAGGAAAATATCCAGAGTATTCTGAAGTACGTGATGATGTGTTTACAAGGCTGTCTGGCGTTGTTTGGTAGAACATAAAATCCAATGCTCGTTGAGTTAGTACTAGTATTGAAGTTTTTTTATTCAATACTCAAAGTAATTGAAGATCGGACTTATGTTGAATTATCAGTTCAAATTTACCGTTGCGGCACAGTTCTAGAATCACACTAGATTCCACAATTATTTTGGTGAAGTAGTTATATCAGAATTTATCAAAAAAGTGCAATGGAAAAATTTGAGATAGTTTTGTATAACTAGAGTATATGATGAACGATGGTTTTGGAGAATCAGAGAGAGCTGTGAGGGAGGCTGCTGCAGAAGCAGCAGCAGCAAAAGCACAAGAAACAGGTGATGCCGTGGTGATAAATGAGGACGATGCGGCTGGTTCAGGGGGAGAAGTTGTAGGTGCCGGGGCGGAAGCAAATCCTCAATCAGCTGAAGCAACAACTTATAAGAGTTATGATGATGTTCAAGCACGCTCTTCAGAAGTACTACCGGTTGGAACAGCGTTAGTTGCAGAGCTGAAGCCAAAACTTCAGTCCCGCGAACAAATTCAAGATACCGATATCGATAGAGTTTCTGAAGTACTTAAAATAGTAAATGACTTATTGAGTACTCGATTTTCTGATCAAGGTGACTCTAATACATACCCAGAACTTCTACAATTAAAAAGAGATTTGCTTCAAGTAAAGATTGATAATTTACTCAACGGTTTGCCAGAGGGACTTTTAAATGGGAGCGTTGAGCTTGCTGATGCTGAAGAAAATACTGAAAGTCAGTTACAGCATGTAGCGTCACAGTTAGCAGCTATGAGATCTGAAGACCCAGTTGTTCAAGCCAAGCTAGCTGAAATGATTTTAGCTGATTTAAAAAATCAGACAGCTCAATCTGATCCTGAAGTCGACTCATTTGAAGCTGCAGAAAAGAAAAAAGCTGCCTCTGGAGAAGTTGATGCTGTTGCTGAGGAGCTTGATGATGCTGAGAAAGGTGAAAGTGATCCTGCAAAAAGGAAATTAATTTTAGATGCAAAGGTGGTCTGGAAAACACTCGGTATTGCAGGCATGGTAGCAGGTGTAACGTTAAAAACTTTTTTTGATGCAAAAAAAGGTGATCTTGGAGCATTTTTATCCTTCATTTTAAATCCAACTGGACGTTCTAGTTCTGGATATGAGTTTGGTGCTGCTACAAATGAAAATGGAGAAGTTCCGCATTATCTTTTTAAAAATAAATTTGAAGATTATCGTTTGGTTGGTAAAGCACTATATAAGTGTGCACCAAAACTTTCACCAACTACATGGGCATCAGATGTTGATATTCAGAGACAACTCAGACATGTAAATGAAACTACAGATGTTGCAACGATTTTCGATTTATTGATGGGCTTTAATAATAAAGCACTTAAATCTGACAGCGTTAATGTTGCTGATAATTGGAAAGTTTTTAGCAAAGAGTTTGCTTCAGCGCTATTTGGAGAAGACGATGTAGTTATGGAGGATGAATCTATTAAGTTTTTGAAAGAACAATTCATGGATGAAGGAGCAAAGTTGAGAGAGTTTTGGCGTATGAGTGAATCTAGTAGCGAAGCTACTGCAACAAAAACTGAAACTGGTTCAGCAACTGAGCCAATTGGTGGGCCGACTAGCGGGTCAGAAGCACCTGCTTCTGCGGATCAACCTTCACAAACAGATACCGCCGATACTACTAGTACAGCTGATACAACGTCAGCTTCCTAGCCAGATCTTTTAACTTATAAAGCTGGTGTTTTTTTTCTTTGCGAAATGGTAGAATATAAGACAGTTACTTAGGGTATGTTTTATGACAACTAGAGCAACAGCTGCAGAGCAAGAACCACAACCAGAACAACCGCTAAACCTCATTGCAGATTTAGTCGCTGTTTTTGACGCTCTGAAAGAAAAACTTACTGTTCCAGATTACGATTTTAAAAAAGTTGACCCAACTTTTCCTGATCCGCATGATTTTAAAAGAAGCCCAATTGAGTTATTAGAAATACATTTACAGCTTGCTATTGGTGATGCTGCAGAATTAAAGAAATCTGGACGCATTGGAATATTGGCAGCTATGAAGGCTGAAAAAGGTGTTATAGAACAAGCAGATATTTTGTTAAAAGAACTTCAAAATAAAGAAGAACAAAAGAAACGGAAAGAAGAAAAAGAAGAACTGTCTGCTTTAGACAAGGTTTTAGATGCTTTAAGAATCCCTTTGCGTTCAAAAACAGCAGATCAGATCAGAAGCTTGAATAACAAGACGATCATTTTGTACGATGTTATGAAACAGATTGGTTCTTCAATAACAGATCCTCGTGAAGTGCTTTTGCCAAATAGTTGGGTGCGGGTGTTACTATCAGATCCAACAACGACTGCAACAAAAATAGATATTCTGACACTTGCTCAATCAATTCACGCTCAGTCTTTTGCAATTAGGGCTCAGTTAATAAGGCCTCATGACAACGATCCGGTTGCTTATGATATGGCTATGGAACAATTTGGCTCTGCAATGGTTGATGCATCAGCTGCATTAGTTGTGAAACTTCAAGATATTTTAGACAAAAAACTGGGAAAGGCTGAGGCTGCTGTTATTAAAAAGAGAGAGTTAGCAAATCCAAATCCAGAACAGTTAGAAGTGGCAAGAATTTTCAATTTATCTAGTGCTCAACAAATTAATAGCATAAGAAGAGAACTAGGCCTGTCTAGTATCTATTTCGGTAAAAATGAATATAAAATCACTCAAAACCAAACGCAATTAGATACAGAAGCAGCTGAGTTGGCGAAAGATAGACCAAGAGTAATTACCATAATCTCAAGAATTGAAGCAACAATAGCTCCTATCAAGAAAGATCTTGAAGAAAACAGTGATGAGCGTAAAAGCTTGTTTGCTGGTATTAAGCAAAAACTGATTAACAGGGGCGAGCTGAAAAAGATAAAAGTGGATGAGGGATTTTCTGATGAAAACATTGTTATTTTGAGAAAAATCTTTGAAAATGATTCAGACGCTCTTGAAAGTATCCAGAGAGCTCAGGAACTTTCGCTGTTAATAAGTAAGAGAACTATTCTTATAGATAGCTTTGATGCTGTTTTGCAGTGGGCGTTTAAAATTAGAGGTGAAACAAGAATGGAATCCTCAGAAAACATACAAGAAGTTGTCAGAATTATTTACGACTCTCTTAAAAATAATTATGTGCCGGCAAATCAAGAATGGCGTTTACCTGATTTTGAGGCATTATTTAAAAAGAAGCCAGAAGAAGTGCTTGAATTTTTAACAGTAGCGTTTATCCAAAGGATTGAGAAGTTTTTTGATGCAGAACTTGCTGCTGGCGAAACAGCTTTTGCGTTTGCAGGTGGCTCATTAGATATTTGGTCGAGTGACAAAATGTTCAATGTTCCAAAGGACGGAGCTCACGAACTTGGATCGTTTCAGTTTTTTATTGAGTCTTTCCCTTGGGAGCGTCTACTTAGTAGTGAAAATGCTACTCCTGAGAATATAGTTGAGTTTAGAAAATATGTCATTGATCTATGGAAATATAGGATTCTTGCAATTCAAAATTCCTTGAATGCAGCTTCTGGTGTTGAAAAGCTTTGGAGAGGTAATGAACACGGTTCTTATAAGGATGATATCTTTAAACATATAGCAAGTAAGGGTAGTGGTGGTGGAAACCAAGGTTGGGATCAAGGTCCTTATTGTCACATTAACCATAGGGGCAAAGCGGATAATGGTGCAAAAGATGGAGAATTTCTTTTTGCTGAGACGTTTGGTAGAGAAGAAAAAAGTTGGCAGACTCCACAATATGAGACTTTCTTTATTTATCAGATAGAACAATTTTTTAATGATTTTAACTATAACAGTGTTGAACGTCATAGAAAACTTAAAGAAGCATTGTCAGCTGATGGGTTTATACATAAAAAACTAGTTCAGATGATTAAGGATAGGTGTGGAAATACACCTCAAGGAAAAGCAGAAGCGGAGAGAATATTGAGAAGAGATAACGGGTTAATTAATTTAGCAAAGATGAAGGCTGTTTGGACAATTGTGCATTCTCTAAAATTACATGAGTTTGATGAAGGCGCAATTCATGTTAAGTTATCGAGATTTATGGTAAAGACATATTATAGAAAAGTTTTTGCGACAGCCGTTTCTGGTGTGAGATGGAGGCCAAATATGGCTGCTCAGGTTGAAAAGGCTTTTATGCCTATGGAAACTTTTACGAGACTCTCAATATATCTAACTGATGTTGATGGAAATGATATTTTTAATAAGGTCAACCTTAATTTTGCAACTCGTGACGCAATATATGGTAGGTGGTTACTTGATTTGAAACTCAAATCAATAGACGCCTTTACAGCTATATTTGCGGAGGAAGATTATGATAGCTCAAAGTCAAAAGATAAGAAAAAAGTTGGACTAATCCAGAGGCGGGATGCTTTACAGCAAGAATTAGCGCAATATCATTTAACTCCAAATAAAATAGTTGATTTACAGAGGGAAACAGCAGACCTAATGATTAAGGTTGTTAAGTTAAAGAACTATCAAACAGTAAATGAAAAGTTGACTCCATTTGGAAAACAAGAGAGAAGAAAAGATTTAGATAGATTAAAAGATTTACAGAATATTTTACTAAAATATGAGCGTTTTACAGAACTACAGCGATTAACAGCTTTAATTAAGTCAAGTCTGGATAGTTTGCCATCTGGATATAGTCAAGATGCAAGAAATGATGTGGTTATGAGAACGGCTGCTGATTATGCAGTAAATAATAGATATATGGTTGTAAAAATTAAACCAGAGCATACCTGTCTTAAGGTTGATTCAGAACGGTTACCAATAGCAATTCCTATACAGAGAATACGAAGAAATGGAAAGGGAAGATTAGTTGCTACCCAAATTCCAATACAAGATATAAGAAATTGCCAACTAAGTATGTCAAACGATTTTGTTGACTGGACTAGTTTCCCAAAAAATAACAACCAAAATTTTGTCGGTTATGCAGGTGAAGCAAAAAGATGGTATGAGATGGCAGAGCTCAATGACGAAAAAGCAATTTTTGCATCAATACACTCTAAGGATGTTCAGGATAAAGCAATTGCAATTCCTCCCACATTTTCTCAAGAGATATTTGATGGTAGATCTTGGCTTATTAAAAGAGCTATCAATTTATTAAATATAAAAAAGGGTTTTGCTCCAGACGAAGATATTGAAAATGAAAAGCCAAAAGGAGGTATTCTTAGCATAGTTCAAGATTTCTTTAGAAGACAAAAGAAAGAAGAAAATCCTGATACAGCTGAAAATACTGCTCAGCTTGGTTCAATATTGGACAAACACTTACGACAATTAATTGAAGTTGCTACAATTCCTGAATATGAACTTGTTAGTGAATCGGATGAAAGCAAAAAAGAAGCTAATCCAGCAGGTTTGGGTTTTCCAGATGTTGTTCAGTATGCGGCAAAGTATTTAATTGGTAAAAGCCCAGATGTATTGATATTGCTCGAAATGTTTCGAGAAAAAAGCAAGAATATAGAGGCAACAATTAAGCTATATTCGAAGACCACTGACGCTGAGTCGGTTAAGTCCTTTGGTGATGCAATAAAAACACCTGTGCCTGACTATTTAAGAAGAGCGATTGACCAGCAGTTGCAAGGTGATGCAGAGATACTAAGAGTTGGGGAGTTGTATAATTCTGGTGCTTCAAGCGTAGAGTTTAAAAAAGTAAAGAAGTTAATTTCTGCTATTGAAGAACAGATTGATAAACTTGGTGGTCAAATTGAAGATGAGAATGATCCTCAAGCTAGAAGAGGTATAGAGGCAAAGATTAAAGAGTTGGAAGAACAGATAGAGAAACAGAAAGAATCTCAGGTTTATGCCAACTATGAGCGTGATGTAAGGTTTGCTAAAACAAAGAAAAAACGCGCTGAGAATGAGATAATAGTGGGTCTTTTTTGGGCTGCAGTTGATGCCTACTTAGATCAATATGCTTTTGATATAGATTTGAGTGACCAGATGCCATTAGAAACAAACTATGGTAGAAGAGAAATGCTTATGAATAAGCTTGATACAATCTCTGGCGCTAAACCAATGAACTTTGTTGATAGGCAGATTTTTGTACATTACGTTGATGCTATGATTAAGTATTTTGGTAGTGAAAAATTTGCCGTCGGTAACGAACGTCCTACAAATCTATGTTCTTCAGCAGACGTTTTTGACATGATGAAAAGAAAAGGTATTATTGGTTCAACACAACAAATTCTTGTAGATCTGCACTACTTTGAGGGTAGTGGATATAAAGAGTTAGTTAAAAAATCTTCCGACACTAAGAAAAGCTAGACTATAGTTTGATTGGACCAATCCCGCCCTGGTGCGGCTCAATAGCCGGTCCCCCAAGTTCATATTGTATTTTTTGTGGAGGAGTTTCTGTACTGTTAGAAGAAGTTGGTACATTTGTCTCAATTTTTTTTTGAGGTTTAATGATATTAATTAATTTATGCAAAATTTGTGTTGGGTATGACATGCATAAATGATATCAGAAAATTATGAGTGTATATAGTTCTAGTTTCTTTGGCCACCTTGAGCTCCACCTTGAGCTTCGCCACTTGTTGGACCAGAAGAAGGTGTTGTTGTTGGGGCGATTGGTTTTCGAGCAGTTTTTCTTTTTTGTCTGTTTCTCCAGTATTCGAGACTTCTTTCATATGTTCCACCGGCAAGTCCACGTTTCCAGAATCTTGCAGAATCTTGACGTCCTTCAGCATCTTTTCTAGATTCTTTAGTACCAAACAATGGGGTTTCAATAACTTGCCTTGCACCTGGAGTTTTAATACCAGTTCCAGGAATAAGTTCGCCACCCTTCCAACCTTGTTTCGCAGATTCTGTGGCGGCTTTAAATACCATACTGCCAAATCCTTCTTTCACGAGTCCTTTCTTAGCGTCTTTAACAATTTCCGGTAGTGCCAAAATGAGAGCAAGTCCCATTAAACTTGCAATAGCACCTGATTGACCTCGAGCAATAAGAAATGGTGGAATAAATCCACCCTCATTGCCAGATCCAGTTAAGTTAGAAAATTGATAGAAAATGACTAAGACTAATAACACGACTGGGAATGGTAATAAGTTGCCAATCAAATCTTTTAACCAAGGCACAACAGGGTTCTTACCTGGAATTGCTCCCATCATTAAAACAAGTGGAGAAGTAACGACACTTAACACGACACTCGCATATGATTTTAGTAGTTCGAAAAACAGCTTGATAGTTCCAATCAAGATTGCGATAGCTAAGACTATACTTAAAGTTAATCCACCTGCGATAGAGAGAAACGAGTTAATCCCTTCGTTAACAATCAAACTTCCAAAGAGGTTGCTGACTAAATCTGCATTTGCCGCTGGGTTTGCCGCACTCTTAAACATTGCTCCGGCAACTTGCAAAATGGTCATGTCAATTAAATTTTCACTACCGGTTGGCAATGTTTGACCAAAAATTCCAATAATCAAGAACATAATCACATACATTAAATCGATCATAAAACCGGCAATAGCATATGAAAAGGTAACGAGGATTAAACTAACAATCACGCTTGGGATTGCTTGTTGTGCAGTGATTGCTGCTTGGCCACCAACACGCTGTCTAAACATAATCATAAAACCAATAATAATGAACATGATCACAAAGAACATATAGGCAATGTTTCTAAATGCTTTCCAAAGCTCCAAGATTGGATTTAAAGATGCAAAACCAAGACCTTGCGCATATACCTTAGGAGTTATGTGTGCTGATTCCATTAAATCTGCAATATAAACGCTGGTATTTGCAGCTGGGTGAGAGTACATTTGGCCGATAAGGGTTCCGACTCCATTCAGAACGCCACTACCTTTTGCGACTTTTTGGCCACCTTCTGGATCGGCACTAGTAATAGTTGGTTTAAATTCTGTGTATAGGGTTGAGTTCACAAATTCAAGAGAAGTAAATCTAAAGACTTGATGGACTAGACATTCTAGAGAAGGGGTCATACAACCATCATCATCAATTGCAGCACGGTAACTCTCAAAACCTTTTGCGTCTTCAGAAGGACTCCAGACGTTTCCTTGTGCATAAGAAATCTTAGTAGTGATTACCAATAATGAAAATAAAACAAGCAACACTGCAAGGGTTTTTTTTGCCATATTCAAAGTCTATTATATCAAAATTCTTTATATTTACACCAGAAGGAATTGTGCGCTTTTTAAGCCTGATAAAAGGAGTTTTTTAGTAAAAGTTCTAGCGGGGGGAACAAAAGTAGGGTTGAAAATATATTTGCAACCGTGTATATATTGTACTATATAGTATATAATATGATCTATATAGATAGTATGATTGATCAACACAAAATATCATTATTTAAAGAGTTGTTTTCTCAAGCGGAGTCGGTGCTTATCATTTATGCACCAGATGCTTTGCGTGATCATTTATTTGCCGCCACAGCAATCTATAAAACATTTCAACAGTTAGGTAATAAGGACGTATCTTTGCTATCTAGCGAAAACTTATTCAATGTAGAGCAAGATATTGTTTACCTAGATGAAACAAAAACCGATATTGGTAACAGAAACCTTTGTATTACGTTTCAGTATTCTCCAGAGGCAGTAGAAAAAATTACTTCTGCAGTTGATGAAAGTGCTCAAAAGTTGCACCTTACAATTCGGCCCAAAAAAGGTATTCGCCCACTTTCAAAAGAAGATGTTGTTTTTTCATACACTGGCGTTGAAGCAGACATGGTAATTTTGGTCGGTGTCGATGATCTTGAGTCATTAGACAATCTATATCTTGGTTATGAAAACTTATATCAGAACACTACTCTGGTAAGTATTAATTCCTATGAAACTTCATTTGGAAACCTAAAACTTGATATTTTAGGAAGTTCTTGCGTAAGTGAATATGTCGCGGTTTTCCTCAGAGATCTCAACTATACTTTGGATAGTGAAGTAGCAACAAACTTATTAGCAGGAATAGATGAAGAGACAGATAATTTGAAATCATACTTGGCAACAGCAGATACCTTTGAGGTTGTTTCATTCTTGTTAAGGAGTGGTGCTCGTAGGTTTGCCCGCGAAGCTCAAAATGATGATTTAGCACAGCAAAAAGATGAAAACGAGCAAGAAATATATAGCCAAAGTAGTGAAGACGAAGTTCTTTTAATTGAAGAACCAGTAGATCAGCCAGAAGTTGCAGAAACACTACTGCAACAAACAGAAAAGCCACAGCGAGGTCGAGGTAGACCAAGAGGGAGTAGAAATAAATCAAAAATTGCACCTATTCAGCAACCAGTTGAGGCGGAGCAGAGTTTCCAAAATCAAAATAAACCAAAACCAGGTAATTTAAAACATACTCCTTCAGGATTTGATCCTTCAGCAGCATAATTTTTTTCTTTTAACTAGGTCTTAAAGTTAATTGCAACTGAATTGGAATGTATCCATGACACATTCACAATAATTAGCTCCACCACAACCTTGTACTGCAGGTGCTCCTTGGCAAGCTGGTTTAGTGAAAATATCTGAACTTAGTCCATAATTTCTAGCAGCCATCATATAATATAGTTGTTGCGTTGATGGAGAGACGCCATGTGCAGCTTCATATTGCCCAATAAGATACGATTTTTCTGATTTTCTTTTTCTTAGGATGAAATCAAGTTGAGTTTCAATATCACAGGCTACATCAGGATTATTACGAGCCTCTTGTACCCAAGGGTCAGAGGTGTTGTCAGCGATATATGCTGCTTGTGGACAAGCATCTTTATCAATACATTGTGGAATTAAAACGCCAACGATTTGTGAGGCGCCACAGCTATTTATTAGAATATCTCCACAGCTCATGCTTGATGCTCCAGAGCGGATAGTTCTCAAAAATGGACTTCCATCAACCTGTAACATACCCCAGACTAATTGAGCATCATTAGAATCACCGTTTGCAATTTGACAAACCATATTTTCAAGTTCGCTCATTGTTGGAAGGTTTACAGTCAGCGCTCTGAGATCTTCACAGGATAGTCCAGGCCCATTCCCAGGATTTGGTCCACCGTTCCCACCTCCGCCTCCACCGCCATCGGCAACAATTCCTCCACCTTCACACTTACCGAGTAAAAACTCTTCTGTCGTTTTACAAGAATCAAAGTATGCCCAGGCATCAGACGCACGCGCGTTTAATTGCAACTGAATTTTTCTCATCCAATACCCAAGTTTTGCTCCCATTACACCAATTTCAGTATGTTCCTGATTGACACTAATAGAAACATTTTCAACACATGGCTTGTTGACAACGGCGCCAGAAGCTGTAATTTCAGTGCCACACTCACCATTTGCGGTTTTTTCTTTGTCAATATAATCAAAACCAACTGATCCAGCAGCAAGTCCAATTTCGTGATCTGTCATTTCAAAATTGTCGATATTATTATCAGCTTCAAGGGCGGCGAGTTGGGCTTTAGAAAAAAATGCACTTTTCATTGCTGTTTCTACTGCGTTTAATTCAAAACCAATCGGATATACAATATAGAAGTCAACAGTGGTTGAATCTACTATTGGTGGCCAGGTATCTTCAGAGATTGTAAAAAGAGACTTGAGCTTTTCTGCAGGATCATCAGTTTTAGCAATTTGCGGATTTGTTTGTCCGTTAACACCCAAAGGCGGGTGGGTTAAATCATTCAAAAAGAGATTGAGCATTACTTGTTGGCCATTATCGTTATTAAAAACCTTCCCATATTTTTCTGCTGGATTATCTAATCCAGCCAAGTCTTTAATAACTTGTACAACCTCAGCCTCGCCACAACCCTCGACATTACCATTTATAATATCAGTTAATGCTTTGGTAAGTTCATTTTGACAAGATTTTGTGCCAATTCCATATGGAAAGGCCCCTTCATAACAATAAATCTTACTTTCTGGTCCTTGAACTGCGGCTGCAATAGCTTGATCTAGAGTATTCTGTCGTTTATTTGGTCTATCAACATCTTCATGAGTGATATTTTGTTCATTCGTGAATAGTAATTTTCGCGTTAAATCCAGAGGATCAGACCAAAATTGTGAGCCGGTATCATCGCCTCCTCCTTTATTTGTTGCAATGTCTGGTAGTTTGAAAGCAGCCACTAAAACTTCATCATCTGGAACAAGATTTCGAGTTGTTTTTGTGAAGAAGTTGAAAATTTTTGTTGCTACATTACCGCTTTCGGTTCCTGGGGATTTTGCATGTATAACTGCAACAATGAAACCATATCTATATGCGCGATCAAAGTATGTTGGGGTGTTCATCAATCCTTGTAATAGATCTTCATTAGCCGCCCTATCTTGAGTTGTTAATTTTTTACAACCACTCACAGCAGTACCGTCTCGATAGTTTGGTTCATATTCAGCTAATTCATCAAGAAGTGTGCTCACTGTGTATTCTGGTCCAGAACTCTCGGAGAGATCTGACGAAAATGCCAATTTAGGAATTTTTCTTGTTAAGAGTTCGCATTCTCCTGGATTTTTTAGTCTTTCACAAGCTAGTTGTTGGGCTACCAAGTTTCTCCAACCTTGAACACAGAGTTGCGGTTCAGAGAGTAGTGAATTTATAGGTGAACTTGTTAGAACAGCATCGGATGGACTACCAATATAGACATCGCGAAAACCAAAATATTCTTCAAGTGAAGCTAATAAAAACTGCTTATTACTTACATCACGCCAAAGGGGATACTGTGCGTTTGTCATATTGAGTATTTCAATAGCATCCATTTCTAGGATTTTTGGGATATTATATTGTTCAAGGTATGTCTCTATTTTTTCTTTTGTATTATATTCTGGTTCAATTTTTACACCTTCTGTAGCACAATATGCTTGATACCCTTGCATTGCTAATTCTTTTCTTAATTTTTCGACTGTTCTTTGTAAAGAGCCTTGATTAATTACATTTCTGATAGGAGATAAGTAGAATTTTGTTTCATCAACTTCATAGTCTGGGTAAATACTCATATCATAAGTTCCATCTTGACTAGAGCAGGAAAGGACTGGCTCTGAAGTACTCAGACCATCTTTATAAAATAGGCTTTCAAAATAAATTCCAGAAGAATTTGATGCTTGAAACCCTGTGAGACCATAGCCTTTTGTATAGTATTTTATTTCTCCAACACCAGCACCACTTACATTTGTCATAGCGATGGTATCTGTTGTGTTTGTGCCAGGAATAACTGGACCTCCTTGAGTTTCATTTGCATACACAACTGTTGCAGTAACAACATTAGCTGGAAAAGAATCTGAACAAATATTTCCTGTTGGAGGAGCGTTTGTTTTTGTATATTGTAGATAATCAGCTTCATAGTATGCTTTTATCTGTTGATTTGAAGAAAAAGATTCGCCAGGAGATATACATCGAGGAATTTTTCCTCCAACGCCTTCACCAGGAGTAAACACTCTATAAAAGGCTTCTTGACCATTACATTGTTCATCCCATGAGATGTCTTCGTAAAAATATATGAATGAATCATCAAAGAAGTAGGCCTCGTAGTTTCCACCTTTATTAATGAAAAAACCATTTTTTTCACCTTCTTCTGTGTAGACTATTCCGCGTTCAACTAAAATTTGTTCACTACCTTCTCCATTTGGTCCACAATACCTAAGCTCAAAACTAGTAGCGTTTTCAGGACCCATATATTCAAGCATATCTATCTGGCCTGCGCCACATGCTGCAAAGACAACAGTTGGGTCAATGATTTGGATTACAATAACAAAAAAAAACAAAATCTGTATGAATAGCAGTTTAAATAGTATCTTGCGCACAATCTTTATTGTACCTTATTTGATCTAGATTATGGAGCACCAGTTTAGTTTGAAGTAGGAATTTTAAATGTTTTGATGGTGTTAATCCCAGTGAATCCTGCAATCAAGTTTAGAACGATAAATGCACTTAATGCTACCACGATACCAATAACCGCATAAGTCATAGTATTTTTTGCTTTATCTAAGTGAGTTGAGTTTCCTCCAGAGAGAAGCCAGCGAACCGAACCAACAATGAGTATGACAAAGGCAGATAACCCAATAAGAGTAATAATAACAGTAAATACGTTTGCAATTAAACATTCAAGACCTTGAATGGTTGCAACATCATGATCGTCTCCACCAACGCAGACGCCACTCCAACTCACGGTTTGGGCAAATGCTGATGAGGCGGAATATAAATACGCAACAAAAATAGTCAGTACTATTTTGAAAGTTGATAGTTTATTTTTTCTGATCATCTGTGTAGATAATTATAGCATCAAATTATTAAAAACTAAAAAGCCCTTCATAAAGAGGGGCTTTTTAACTATAGTTCTGCAAAGAATTACAGGGTTTCGATTAAATCTGAGAATGATCCTGCATCCAAGAAGTTGAGGACCAATCCAAGGATAGCCCATGATGCAGCAAGAACAATTAAACCTATAACTGCAGCAGTAATTTTTCCACGAGCAGCTTCTGTTTTGGTTTTATCACCACCCGAAGTAATCCATTCAATGCCACCCCAAATAAGATACATAAAAACTAGTAACGCACCAAGCACCATAACAAAATTAAGGATTTTATTAATCAATACACCAATATCATCGAAATAGAAACTGGTTGGTTCTACAGGAGTTGCTGCAAATACTACAGGAGCTGATGTTATAAATGCGCCTACTGTCAGCGCTAAACCGTTGAGTTTATTTCTCATATGTGTTCCTTTTTTTACTTTCAGTTAATTACTGAATACTTATGACTAATTATACCTGTGTCCGGGACAAAACGTCAAGTTTCTATTTCTTTTTTTAAAGCGGTGATTTTTTTGGTGGGATACTCGGATTACCCGGATTTTCTGGATTATTGGGAGGGTTTGAGATTGTTCCAGCAGCAAAATCAAATACCTCAAAATTCAGAGCTTTTTGCAGTTCTATGAAAATTGCTATTACTGTTGTAAGGACGAACATTCCAATAATTGACTGAGTAATTCTGCTTCTTGCCTTTTCAATTTTGGTTTTATCACCACCCGAGGTCATCCATTCAATGCTGCCCCAGAGAAACATGATAAATACGATGATTGGCGCAATAGTAAAAACAATATCAATTATTTGTCCAATGAGTATTCCAAAACCAGCTTTACCATCGTCTGATTCATAGTTTTCAGTTCCAATCACATTATTATCTTTGGCAACATCACCAAAATTAAGCTCAATTGTTTCTTGTGCATAAGTCGTTTTTGCGGGCAAAAGTGCAATAATGCCTCCGACAAAAATTGAAAAGCTTACAAAGAGCGCGAGTAAAAGTTGTTTCATTATTCTTCTCCTCCGACTTGTGTAAATGTTAAGTTGAGTATTGAAAATTCCTCACCAAAGAATAATTGGCTTACAAATCCGATAATTACGAAAGCACTCACTAAGATCAGCAAACCCAGGATAGATTGCGTAATTCTATTTCTTGCTTTTTCAATCTTACCTGTGTCACCACCAGCAGCAATCCATTCTAGTGATCCCCAGAGGAACATGATGAGAACTGCGATTGCACCAATGACGACGAATGAGTTCCAAAGGGTTGTAAAGTAGTAAACAAAGGTTTCTCCTGAGGCTGCTTTTTCTACATCATTTCCCAGACCTCCGGTCACTGGGTTAGTAATGGCGGCGTAAGAAGGCAGTGTTGCTGCTACAAAAGAGCTAATTGTTAATATTGCTGCTGAATTTTTTTTTGTTAGTGTTTTCATGGAGTGGCTTGTCCTGGAGTAATACTTTCAAGCAATAGTGCTGGTTCAAGTAATTTAATACCAATTAAGCTTCCAATAAGCCCGATAATTCCATATGCTGCAACCAAAATAATTAAACCCAAGATTCCCTGCATCATTTTATTTCTCGAGTTAGTTAATTTGCCAGCATCACCTCCGGAAGTAATCCACTCCATTGCTGCGATTAAAAAAGATACAATAAAGAAAATTGCACCAACAATAGTCAGAAAACCAAAAACGTTAGAAATGAGTGTTTCTATATTTTCGCCTGGATTTTCTTTTGCACCGTCTGTGAGTGGTGAAAATGATTCAAAACTGCCAAGTTGTGCTATCAGTGTTGGTAAGATCATATTATTTTCTTTATTCTATTATATACCAAATACTCATTAAATTGCTCCTGTTAATACAGGGGTAATAATAAATGTTGGATCGCCATAAAAAACAAGACCAAAAATTGCGGCTAAAGTGTATGAACCAACAATCATTAAGATGCCAAGAACACTCCACATTAGTTTTTCATTGATTTTAGTCATGTTTGCCACATTTCCAGCACTGGTAATATAAGTAAATCCCGCAATTACAAAGTTAATCATTACTAAAATTCCGGCTACAATATTGGCAAAGTTGAGAGTTCTAGAGATAAAAAAGATAAGTCCAATTTCTTGACCTGATGCCATATTGATATTTGTTATAGCAATTGGAGCCTCGACACCGCCAATGATTGCTGATCCACATGGTTGGTCACTCAAAATGAGTTCTGGTTGATTGCTATAGCATTCTCCTCCCAAAACTACGCAAATGCATCTTTTGTTATCAATACATTGTCCTATATAACTACATGTTGCAGCAGAAACTTGTTTTGGCTGAATAAGTTGTGAAGAGAAAAGTACGCTAGCAAAAAGCAAGGTAGTAAATAAGCTTAAAATTAGATTACGCAGTACTTTCACAAGTAATACTTTCATACGTTTCCTATCCTCCAATAGGAGTGATTTTTGGTGTTAAGATAAAGGTTGCGTCTCCATAGAAGAGTAATCCAATCAGTGCTGCCGCAGTATAGGAAATGATGATGAGCATCAATCCGATGACGCTCATGGTAAATTTACTACTTACCTTACTATGCGTATCTGATTTTCCTCCACCGTTAAAATATAAAAATGCAGCAAAAATAATATTTATTAATGTCCAAATGCCCCCTAGAATGATGATAAAACGAATTATTTTAGAGACGAATAAAATGATACCTATACCACCAGCTTGTGTGTTAATAAGATCAACACCTTTCGGGATTTCAATTTCTCCTATCATTTCTTCTGGAGTTTGTGCAAATACTTTCGAGATAGTAAATATTGACATATTTATTGACTTACTCCTGCAATAGTTATTCCTGTTAATAAGACAACAATCTGAATGACCCAGTATGCAGCAAACATAATGATGAAACCAGACATGGCGGTTGTGATAATGTTTTTTGCATCTTCTGCACCTTTTTGACCACCAATTATGAATTTAAAACCGGCAACAATGAGAAAAATGAAAAAGATAACTCCAGCAACAACAAATAGGTTGCTAATGAGCAAATTTACTAAAAATGCAGGATTGTCGTACACAGCGCTTATTTGAGTACTATCTGAAAGCTTGAGGCAATTTCCTAAGTTAATTCCTCCGTTGCCTGCTCCACAAGGACTCAATTGTTGGGCATAGACGGTAGGTATTAATCCAAAAAACATAATGTAACCCTATTATATAGTAGGCTTATCTTGATGGAAAGTATCTAAGTTTGCCTGGCAGGTGTAAATTTTGTTGTACAATACAATAAATAGTATGGAAGAAAAGCAATTACTAGCTCAACTTAAAACAGGCGATGAACGTGCAGTTAAAGTATGGTTTGATTTGTACTACACTCGGCTTTTAAATGTTGTCGGAGTGAAAATATCAAATAAGAAAGATGCCGAAGAAATTGTGCAGCAGACTTTTCTGAACTGTTTAAAGCATTTACCACTTTTTTTGGGAAAATCTAGCATTTGGACGTGGATGAACTCTATTGCACGGCATGAAATTGCGGATTATTTTAGAAAAAAATATGCCAAAAAGGCACTGCAGACAATTCCATTATCAGATTTACTTCCGCTGAATCACATTTCTGATAGTGATGATGTTTCACAAAAAGTTACACAAGTATTAGCAAAAATGAAGAGTTACTACAAAGAATTATTGTTACTCAAGTATGCAGACGGTAAAAAAGTAATAGCAATTGCTCAAGAGTTTAAGAAAAGTGAAAAATCAATAGAGTCAGATTTATTTAGAGCAAGAAAAGAGTTTAAAGAACTGTGGTCAGTTGCGTAAGGTGTGTGGGATATACAGATGAATGAAGACTTTTTAAAAAAGCTACAAGATGAAGCTCAGCAACAACAAAAGTTGTACAGCTCACGTATTATTCCAAAAGCATTTGATCCGTTGACTTCGTTTATCGGGGAGAACACATTGGTAGTTCTCGTTTTTTTAGCAATTTTTTCTGCCTTAGTTGTTGAGTTTGTGAAATAAATATGAAAACTACTCGAATTATTTTTTCTTTCATCTACTCAATCGGACAAATCACAACTGGGTTGCTATTGCATCCGTACCAAACTATGCAGTCCTTGGTAAAACAGCAGTTATTCATTTGGATGGCATTAGTACCAAGTTTGTTTGTTAGTTTACTTACAGTGTTTTGGAAACTGGCAATAGTTCCCACAGTAAGGATTGTTTTTAGTTGTTCAGTGTCCGATTTTTTTGCTTGCAACTGGATTTCTTTTTTCTCGAATATAGTTACTTTCTTTTGTATTTATTGGCAGGTTTTGTTATTGTATTTGTTAATAAGATTTACCTTAGCATATAGAAGATAACCTCATGACTGAAGATAAAACAGTGCGGCAACTATTGATTGAAAAAGACGAAGTCTCACTTTGTGACTTGGATGGAACTATTATTGGCAGAGATGACAAATTTAATGCTCATAAATATCCATCAAAATTGCATTTAGCTATCTCGGTATGGCTATTCAACTCAAAAGGACAAGTTTTATTTCAAAAACGCAGTAAAAGTAAAATTGTTGGTGCTGACTGGTGGGCAAATACCGTTTGTGGTAATGTTTGGCCAACAGAAACATATTTTGACTGCGCCCTGAGAAGATTAAAAGTTGAGTTGGGTATTACTGATGGGTTTAATTTGAGTCCTCTCTATAAATTTGCCTATAAAGCATATGGAAATGAAATGTATGGAGAGCATGAACTGGATCAAGTTTATACTGGTTCTTATGAAGGAAAAGTGCAACCAAATCCTGAAGAAGCAAGCGAATATTGTTGGGTTGGTTTTGAAGAGTTAATTGCAAAGGCACTCACTCTTGAATATATTTCTCCTGAACAGTCTCTACTACTCACGCAAGAAGAGTTAGAAAAAAATACAAAGCCAGTTTCTTTAAAAATTGGTGAAAAAGAACTGAAAATTGCTCCATGGACTATTTTTATGCTCCAGAACTCACTTCTTTTTGACGCTTTCAAACAAATTGTAAATAAAAAATAGTAGTCTTGCATGATTTTTTTGTTTTTTTGCGACTAATGTGTTGTGACAAAACAACAATCTTTCTTTATTCGTGATGAAAAATCTTCTGAAGCAGAAAAACTAAAGACGAGGCAAGATCTAGTTTGTGCTGTTTCTAATAAAAACAAATCTGATTTGAGTGATCTATTTACTACAAGTTTTCCTTTAGAAGATGTGGGGCAAAAAAATTGTGAAAACTTAATTGGCTCTGTGGAGGTTCCTGTTGGGATTGCGGGCCCGGTGAACGTTCAAACTTGTTTTATTTCAAGTGATAAAAAAATTAGTAAAAAACAGCAACAATCATTTCTGATTCCATTAGCAACAACGGAAGGAGCTTTGGTGGCCTCAATTCATAGAGGTTTAAAAATTTTAAATGAGGGAACAACAAAAGTTGTTGTCAAAAAAGTAGGCATGAGTAGATCTGTGGTTTTTGAGTGTAGTTCTATTGATGATGCCGTTACATTTAGTGAGTATTTTTCTAAAAACAGTAAGTTATTTGCTGGGTTTTGTGAAGAAACGAGCAGTCACTTGAAGTTTTTATCTTATGAAACATTTATGAGAGATAAATTACTGTATTTTCGTTTTGTCTTTGATACAGACGAAGCCATGGGAATGAACATGGTTACGATTGCCTTGTCATATGCATGGGATAAGTTTAAAAGACAGTTGCCAGATCATATTTGGGTTTCTTTGTTGACTGTTTCTGGAAACGTATGTACTGATAAAAAAGATTCTATGATCAACCGTTTATTGGGGCGAGGATACTTTGTAACGGTTGAGACTAAAGTTAGTGTTAAAAAAATAGAAGAGTTATTAAAAGTAAATGCCAAAGATTTAGTGAAGATTCATTTAGTTAAAAACGTGATTGGCAGTAATGTGGCTGGGTCGTTTGCTCAAAATATGCACGTTGCTAATGCTTTAGGTGCTTTTTACTTAGCAACTGGTCAAGATGTTGCCCATGTTGTTGCAGGGAGTGAAGCAAGTGTTCATTTTGAGTTAATGGGTGGAGATAAGCCAGATGACAAAGAACAAGATACTTTATATATAGCGCTTACTTTGCCGAATGTGAGCGTTGGAAGTGTTGGTGGGGGAACTTGGTTGCCAAAGCAAAGTCAAGCACGTTCAACCATGCTAAATGGTGAAAAAAGCGGTAGCGAATTGCCAAAAGCTCAAGATCTAGCGGTTGTGGCAGGTTTGGCAGCGTTAGCTGGAGAGATTTCTGGGCTTGCTGCGTTAACAACAAATACACTTGCAAGTGCTCACGCCAAGCTTGGAAGATCAAAAAAAGTTAGAAAGTGAATTGCTGGCTCTAGTTTTAGCTCCCGCAAGTTTTTTGTAATGATTTTAAATAAAAAAACATCAGTTGGTATTGTTTCATATGGGGCACGAATTCCTCGGCTCAAAATTTTGGGATCTCAAGTTGCTGCAGCTCAGGGAAAAACAGAACAAAAGATTTTTAAAGCACTTGGGGTTGAATCAAAAACAGTTCCAGGAATTGATGAAGACACAATTACTTTGTCTACTGCAGCCGGGTTTCAGGCTTTGGAGCGGTTGGAGTTGTCAGTTGATTCTAAGAAAATCGGGAAGGAAGTTGGAGCGCTTTTTATTGGAAGTGAAAGCCATCCTTATGCAGTCAAGCCATCAGGAACAGTTGTGGCTCAAGCTTTGGGAATTGCTTCTGACAGTTCTGACGATGGCGTTACCTCACCACTCGCTTTAGCAGACCTTCAATTTGCTTGTAAGGCAGGAACACAGGCAATGCAGATAGCGTTGCTATATGTTTGCTCGGGTTTTAGCCAGTACGCGATGGCAATAGGAACAGATACTGCTCAAGCAAAACCAGGAGATGTCTTAGAGTATACGGCTGGAGCAGGTGGAGCAGCGTATATTTTGGGTGCGGAGAAAAATGGTGGACAAAAACTACTCGCACGACTACTAGCAACAACTTCTGTGGCAACGGACACGCCAGATTTTTGGAGGAGGCCTTACCAAGCATATCCAGAACATGCGGGGAGATTTACCGCTGATCCTGGATATTTCACTCATATAAAAATGGCTGCAGAATTGGTAATGAAGGAAGCTAATTTAAAACCTAAAGACTTCGGATTCTGCGTGTTTCATACTCCAAATGCAAAGTTTCCAACTCAGGTTGCCCGTGAGCTTGGATTTTCAAGTCAGCAAATTGAAGCAAGTTTACTAGTGACTCAAATTGGGAATACGTACGCAGGTTCAAGTATGTTGGGTTTGGCTGCGACTTTAGACATTGCACAAGCTGGCGAAAAAGTTTTAGTGGTTTCTTACGGTTCTGGCTCTGGAAGTGATGTATTTATTTTTGAAACGACAAAATATCTCGAACAAGCTAGAAAAAAATGGACGGATCAGTCGGGCAACCAAAGTTTTGTTGTAACGGCTGAACTTTTGTCTGACCAGTTACAAAAGTTAGAGCCTATTTCTTACGAAGAGTATCGAGTAAACAGCGCCCATTAGGTACAAGACAGTTATTATGAAAAAAATTAGAATTATCGGTAACTATATTACGCAGTTTGGAGAGTTGTGGGACAGATCTTTAGAGAGCTTGTTTGAAGAAGCAGTTTTTGGTGCGCTTAATTCTGTGTTTGGGTCAAAATTTGATAAAAAACATATTGAGCATGAGTACGGAACAAAAATTGCTGAGTCAAAATTTGTTGCGGATGAAATTGATGCGGTTTTTGTGGCGAACATGGCCGGAGGCCAGTTCACCAACCAACTACATCTCAACGCGTTAGTTTCACAAATGTTGCCTCATAATCCACCAGCGTTCCGAGTTGAAGCAGCCTGTGCTTCCGGGGCAATGGCATTAGAACTAGCAGAGTTGGCACTGCATTCAGGAAAATATAAGACAGTGCTGGTTGTAGGTGCAGAAAAAATGACCGACGCTTTAGCACAAGATGCAACGAAAACTTTATCAGGTGCGAGTGAGTACCAAAAAGAATATGGAAGCACTTTTCCTGCTTTGTATGCATTGCTGGCGCAAGCGCATATGCAAACTTTTGGAACAACGCGCGAGCAACTCGCAAGAGTTGCGAGCAAGAATCATAAACATGCTGTAATGAATCCCAAAGCTCAGTTTCAAAAGGAAATTCCTGTGGCAGTTATTAGTACTAGTACGGTGATTGCTGATCCACTACGTTTATTTGACTGTTCCCCAGTCTCAGATGGTGCAAGTGCCGTAATTTTAACTACCAAAGATATCAAAAAATATAAGCACAAACCAGTGATTGAGGCGGTAGGTCATGCCCAAGATAGTTTGAGTTTAGCTGATCGTGAAAGTTTAACAGAGTTACAAGCAACTAGATTTGCCGCAGAGCAAGCATATGTTCAAGCAAAAATTACTCCAAAAGATATCTCTTTTGTTGAAGTGCATGATTGTTTTACCATAGCAGAAATTTTAGCAAGTGAAGACTTAGGTTTTTTCAAAAAAGGTGAGGGCGGAAAAGCTATTGCAGAAGGAAGAACCACTTTTGGTGGAGAAGTCGTGATAAATCCTTCTGGTGGACTAAAGGCCTGCGGACATCCAGTGGGAGCAACTGGAGTTAAACAAGTTGCTTTTTTAGCTGAGTTATTACAGTCAAAGGTATTACGAGATCAGTTGCCAACCAGACACATAAAAAATCAAAAAGTATATGCACTCGCACATAATGTTGGTGGGAGTGGTGCAACTGCGATAGTTCATATTTTAAGTAAAGATTTTGGGCAAAAGGACTAACCTATGAATATCCAACCCGCACAGTATCATCGAAACAGCAAAAATTGGCATAAACTGCTTGGAAAAACAGGGACTATTTTATTTTCGACTCGTTTGGACGTTACTTCAAAAGAGTTAGAAGATTTTTTACCATATTGTTTTTTAATTGTTGAGTTAGATCCGGTACTCAAAGATGGTCAAAAACAAAAGATAGAAATCATGGGAGAAGCAAAAACTTTGTTTACAGTTGGAGAAAAAGTTAGATTAGAGCTACGAAAGAGTGCTATTCCTGATGAAAAGTCGATAATTCCCTACGGATTAAAAGCGTGCAAACTTGCATGATTTTTGTGAGTTTTTGCGACTATTAATATATCTCAAATTGAGACGTTTTTTATGAAACATACAAGTAACGGCAAGTGTATTATTACCGGTGAACACAGTGTAGTGTATGGAGAACCAGCGCTTGTCTCATTTTTGGACAAAGAGCTTTCAGTTTCACTATCTGAATCAGAAAAGACAATTAAACGGACGGGCTATGAACAACATATTTTTGATTTGTTCTCAAAGAATTTTATAGTTGATACAAGCAAATTAGCTATTCAAGTTGATTCGCAGATTCCTCAAAAATCTGGATTGGGTTCATCTGCTGCTTTTGCTCATGCTGTAATACAAGCTTTGGTCGAATATTTTTCAATTAAAATTTCACAAGATGAAATGTATGAGTTAGTTTTTAAATCAGAAGTATTTGTTCACAAAAATCCAAGCGGGATCGATCCTTGTGCAGTTGTATATGGAGGTACTCATTCTTTTAGAAAAAATCTAAAAACAGGTGCGTTTCAAAAAAGAAAACTCAAATTTGCCAAAGAATACGAGTTTTTATTAGTAAATTCTGGTTTTGCAACAGAAACCACTGGTGAGATGGTAACAAAAGTTGCAGAGTTACTAAAAAATGATCCCAAAAATAGTAAAGTGGTTAAAAAAATTGGCAAAATAAGTGCACAGATTCAGAAACAATTGGTTTCTGGTACGTTTGAGGGTAACTTACTTGATCAAAATCAGGAAGAACTAGAAAAACTGCATGTTGTTGGTGAGAGAGCAAAAAAAATGCTCAGTAAAATTAAAAAAATAGGTGCTTACGCCAAGATTACTGGTGCAGGAGGCGTAAAATCTGGTTCTGGTTGGATATTAGTATATGACAAGGATTTAAAAAAAGTAGAAAGGTTTTGTACTCAAAACGATTGGGAAAATTCAAGATTAAGGTACAATAGGGCTTTTGGTGAAAAATATGACTAAACACACACATTTAAAACAAGTAACAGCGTCTGCTCCTGGTAAACTTATGTTGTCTGTGGGGTATGCAGTTGTGCATGGATATCCAACGGTTGTGACGGCAGTTGATCAACGACTTTTTGCCACGGTAACTAAAAATGGAGTCGATGTGTTTCATCTTGATGCTCCAGATTTAGGATTAACTTCATACACAAAAGATATGGCAGATCTTGGAAAAAAAGATTTACCAAAGGCAGTCCGCTTTATTGAGATTCTTTATAAAAACTTTTTAGAAAAGTACCCACAAAAAGAAGGAATTATTGTCACTACACGAAGTGATTTTTCTTCTACCTATGGATTTGGTTCTAGTAGTGCGGTTACAGTTGCGTTCGCAAAAGCGTTAACTACCTTGTACGATGTTGAATTGACCAATCAAGAACTATTTGAGTTTTGTTACGAAGCTGTTACAGAAGTACAAGGAGTTGGGTCTGGTTATGATTTAGCAGCGGCTATTTGGGGTGGGACACTCTACTACGTAAGTCCTGCACGAATAGTAAAGCCAATCGAACTTCCAAAATTACCACTCATAATTGCCTATTCTGGCGAGAAAGCAGATACTCCAACTTTAATTAGACTAGTCGACGCAAAGCTAGACAAGAACCCAGAAAGAATTGACACTATTTTTAAAAGAATAGCTGCCGTGGCAGAAGAATTTGGTGAAGTTGTTGCCAAGGAAGATTGGAAACAGCTTGGAAATCTATTTAATGAATCTCAAGAATGTGCCCGTGAACTTGGAGTGAGTAATAATCGTTTAGAGCATTTGATTAGCGCGGCATTAGATGCTGGTGCATATGGTGCAACTTCTTCAGGAGCAGCGGGGGGAGACTGCATTTTAGCTATTGCATCAGAAGAAACGAAAGAAAATGTGATCAAGGCTTTGGAAAATATCAACGGAAAAATAATTGAAGTTTCAATAGGGGCTCCAGGGGTTACAATAGAAGGAAGAGAATAACAGAATATGAAGAAAACCACGATTAAGGCATCAAGCGATATTGCTTTAGTAAAGTATTGGGGCAAAAAAGATGAAGTCTTGAGGTTACCAGAAAATGGGAGTGTTTCTATTATTTTAGATGGGCTAGATACTATTACCACTGTTGAGTTTAGCAAAAATTACACAGCTGACCAAGTTTTTATTCAAGATGAAGAAATTGAAAACTCATCTAATGAAGCAGCAAGAGTGAGTAAACACTTAGATAGATTGAGAGTGCTTGCGAAACAAGCGAATTTAGAAGGTGCAGATTTACGGGCAAAAGTAGTATCAAAAAACACGTTCCCAAGAGGGACTGGTCTTTCAAGTTCAGGTTCTGGAATGGCTGCACTTACGTATGCAGCAGCAGCAGCACTAGGTTTGCAATTATCAGAAAAAGAATTAAGCATTTTATCTCGTCAGGCTTCTGGAACTGCGTGCAGATGTGCATGTGGTGGATTTGTTGAGTGGCTTGATGGTGAAACTTCAGATACTTCGTATTCTCAAACTATTTTTAACAAAAATCACTGGGACATTAGAGATGTGGTTGCAGTAGTTGATGAAGGAATGAAGAAAATTAGTTCAACTGAAGGTCACACAACTGCACAAACAAGTCCGTTTTTTAGTGTGAGACAAGAAAAAATAAAAGAAAAAATTGGAGCAGTTAAAAACGCGATCAAAGAAAAAAACTTTACAACTTTAGGAAAAATCGTAGAAGCCGAAGCATTAGAGTTTCACAGTATTTTATTAACGAGTGAAGTGCCACTTGTTTTATGGTATCCAGGTACAGTACAAGTGATGCAAGAGGTCCAAAAAATGCGCGAAGAGGGAATTGAATGTTACTTTACAATTAATACCGGGTTCAATGTACACATTCTAACTTTGCCAGAATTTGAAGAAGTAGTTACTCAGAGATTGTCGGCGTTGTCACTAGTAGTAAAAACTCTTACGGCGAAAGTAGGTGATAAGCCCCAAGAAATTGCAGAACATTTATTTTAATATTTTATGTTTTTTTTGGTTGATTTACCAGCAAAAAATATGAGTTTTTCTAATAAACAACATTTCCAAAAAGCAAACTCTCCCCAAGAAATGCTTGATTTGGTTGACGAAAATGATGTTGTAATTGGAGTAATTAATAGAGAAATAGCGAATAAAGATCCAAAATTAATTCATCGCGAGATTTCTGTACTACTCTTTGATAAAAACAAAAATGTTGTTATTCAAAAACGCAGTAAATATAAATCTGTTCATCCAAATATGTGGTCACTCCTTGCTGGTCATATTCCGGCTGGAGCTGATCCAGAAAAAACAGCATATATTGAACTTGCAGAAGAGTTTGATTTAAAAGATATTCAGCTTCATTTTTTGACAAAGAAATTTGTAGAATATTCGAATGAATCTCATTTTATGTACTATTTTGTTGGTGAATATTCTGGAGAGAAAATTACTTTTGAAGAGTCTGAGGTATCGGAAGTGAGGGTTGTCTCTCAAGTTGCATTAGAAAAAATGATTGCAGATGGAGAATCTTTTAACACAAAGTATCTGCCAATTTTAGAAAATATTTGGAGTGGTACATACAAAGTTGCTTTTTTTAAATAATGAACAGACATCGTTGCAGTTGGGTTCCAAAAGGTAATGTATATTATGCGAAATATCATGATGAAGAATGGGGTGTTCCGGTTTTTGATGATGTAAAACTGTTTGAATTTTTGGTACTAGAGGGTGCTCAAGCAGGACTTTCTTGGGAAACAATTTTGAAACGAAGAGAAGGATATAGAAAAGCTTTTGCGAACTGGGATGTAAAAAAAGTTGCTCAATTTAGTGAAAAAGACATCGAAAAATTGCTTCAAAATCCAGAAATTATTCGTAATAAACTAAAAGTAAAATCTGCAATTATTAATGCCCAAAAATTTCTTGCAGTTCAAAAAGAGTTTGGGAGTTTTTCAAAGTATATGTGGCAATTTGTAAATGGGAAGCAAATTATAAATAGCCGAAAAACTGTTGCTGAATATCCGGCACAAACAGAACTTTCCCAAAAAATTAGTGCTGATTTAAAAAAAAGAGGCTTTACCTTTGTAGGTCCAACAATTATCTATGCTCACATGCAAGCAACGGGAATGGTTAATGACCATACAGTTGATTGTTTCAGGTATAATCAAGTGTAAATTGAGAGGGCGCGCCGCAGGCGCGCACATAACTATGGTACATTCAACTACAAGCACGTCAAATTCAGAAATAAAAAATTCAAAGAATATCGGCCCAGTTCCAACACATATCGCGGTTATTTGTGATGGTAACAGAAGATGGGCTCGAGCTCAGGGATTGAAAGTTTTTGCAGGTCACAGAAAGGCAGTCCATGAAAACTTTGAGGAGCTGATTAATCACTCAATTCAAATTGGCTTAAAATATCTCACTTTTTGGATTTTTAGTACTGAAAATTGGGATCGTGACAAAATAGAAGTTGATTTTTTAATGAATTTATTTAGAGAGATTTTCGATAAAAGAATTGATGCATGGAAAGAAAAAGGTGTTTGCTTCAAAATGATAGGTGATATCACCGGGTTCGCTCAAGATATTCAAGACAGAATAGTAGATGGAGAAGAAAAAACTAAAAATGAGACAAAACTTACTGTAACTTTAGCAATGAACTATGGTGGTCGCGACGAACTTACGAGGACTATGAAAAAAATTGCACAAAAAGTTGTAAATGGTGAAATGAAACCTGAAGATATCACACAGAAAGTGATTGCTCAAAACTTAGATACCGCATACATGCCCGATCCTGATTTTATTGTGAGAACGAGTGGTGAATATAGAATGTCAGGATTTATGTCTTGGCAACAGCAATATTCAGAGTTCGTTTTTGTTCCCTATACATTTCCAGAAATGCATGCTGAGCAACTAGATGAAGTTATCATCGAGTTCAATAAAAGAACGAGACGGTTTGGCAAAGGTTAAACGATAGCAATTCCAAAAACAGCCTCGATGATTTGCGCCATCCAATAAGTTGCAAACAAAAGCATAAAACCTACGATTGCAGCAGTAATTCTATTTTTTCCTGCTTCAAGTGCCTTTGTTCCTTGTGCTGATTTTGCTAGTATTTCAAAACCACCCCAAACAAGCATGATAAACAAAACAAGTCCAGCTAGAGGAAATAGAAACTGAAGCACTCTAGAAACAATTCCACCCGGAGTTGAAAGCTGCTCAAAAAGTGCAGGATCACCATCAGTTTTAAGAGGGTTGAGTGCATCAAAAAATTCTTTACTTGGGCCATCTACGATATTTTCAATAGGAAAAACGTCATCACATCCTGCTTCAGTATTACAACATACAGTAGAATTCCTTTCACAGGTTATTGCTCCTGGGATTGTGTTATTGTTGTTGTCTATACAGGCTCCACTCTCATCAGGAGATCCACAAGAGGAAGCTGGAGGTGCTGGTGGTGGAGGAGCATCGGGTGGGTAGCAACAGGCATTTCCGTTTTTATTGAATAAAATATCAACACAGGAAGCATCTGTAATGGTCGTTCCACCATTACTACAGCCTACGTTAAAGTTCATACAGTATCCACCGTTTTCGCAGTTTGGTGGCCCTGAAGGAGGAGGCTCAACAGTGTTGCAACAAGCTTTTCCGGCGGGAGCAGGTTGATAACAACAGGCTTCTCCATCTTGGTTAAATAGAATATCAACACAGGAAGCATCTGTAATGGTCGTTCCACCATTACTACAGCCTACGTTAAAGTTCATACAGTATCCACCGTGTTGGCAGCCTGGTGGTCCATCTGGTGGTATTGGCGTACAAACGACATCGTCTTTAATTTCACCGCCATCGCAAGAGTTACCTGCTTCCATACAGAATCCACCGGCAGCGCACACTGACGGTTCTGCAGCAAATACTTGTAACGAATTAGTAACTATAAATCCAAAGAAAGTGAAAATTAATAAAAATAACTGCAACTTCTTCATTATGCTCCTCCGAATCCTGGTATCTTGAGAATTTCATATCCAATGAATTGCAAGATCGTTATTGAGAATATAACAAATAGTATACCAACGATAGAAGCAGTCATCATTTCTTTAGCTTTTCCGTATGCTTTTGGATCACCTTGTGAAGTGCTAAAGATAAAACCAGCAGCTAAAAAGGTGAGTAGTGCAACTCCACCAGACATGCCTAAACCAACGGTAATAAATTTTTGTAAAATTGCCCGTGGTTCACGATTGATACACCCAATAGCGGTCCAGACACCTTCATTACCTTCAAACTCACCTTCACCGCCAGTACAAGCCTCACAGGCACTTCGTTGTTCAGCCTGTTCTTCTGGGATTTGTTTACAAAGGGAAAATGCCTCTTGAGCAACAGATGCTGGAGCGGTGCCAATTTCTAACTCAGTTTCTGGTTCACATTGGTCCTTATTACATCCTGGTGTAGTTGTTATAGTGAACTCACAGTTTGGAAATAGTTCATTATAATCATCCCTATCCTCGACTTGAATAAAAAAATCATCACCAGAACTTGAGTTTGGAACAAAGGTTAGGGAAGCCTTTCCATTTGTTGCTTGTTTTGATCCACCTTCTGCTTCTCCGGGCGCACCACCTTGTCCAACTCTCAAACCAACAGCATCGTTCCATGGAGTACCAGAAATAGATTTAAGTTCTGAGACTTCTACTATTACAGCAACGTCATCTGCAAAACATGCACTCTGGCTTTCATTCAAGTAACATTGTTCACCATTTCTATTTTGATATACTTTAACTGTACATCCAGGGCCAGGATTGTTTACATCGGTGACATCATACGTTCCAACATCACACTGGTCCTCTCCTATGGTGTTCAAATCAACAGTATGTGTGTCAACACCACCTTCTGCAGCACTTTGTGTTAAAGCGGCCACACTTGTAATGGTCCATGTTACAACTCCATCTTTGACAGTAATACAATCTTCTCCATTATTGCAAACGTTAGTAACATTTTGAAAAA
This sequence comes from uncultured Pseudomonadales bacterium, assembly GCA_964509285.1. GTDB lineage: Bacteria > Patescibacteriota > Microgenomatia > UBA1400 > PJMF01 > VFLK01. Next base: position 8,162 of record CAZDWQ010000001.1, on the reverse strand, counting down.
TTTTAAACGGAACACTCTTTGCTTGGTTAACAGTACCTTCCTCAACAACGAGTTCGTAATTTTTTGGTGGTTCTTCTTCCCAATTAGATGATAAATCGATAGTTATTGTAAGAGATTCGGTTAAAGGTGATTCAGGAATTGTTACTCCAAGGCCATTGATTGGTGCAGGGCACTGTTCCGCCTGGACCTGAGTTGTTGTGCGCAGAAAACTAAGCCCTAATAGGAAAACAATAAAAATATGAAGTATTTTTTTCATATAAAATCTATGGATATTGTACTTTATTTTTTCTGCACACGCCAGGGTGCAAATATGTATTGACTGAGTATGTTTGATATAGTAGATATTTAAGCTGGGCTTGAGTACAATAAAATAAGAAATTATGAATAAACCCAAAAACGTATGCCGGTTTGTTTTTGTAGTGCTGCTTGTTATCGGTTTGGCGATTGGCGCTAATAGGTTTATAGATTTTCCAGGTGTGGTTTCTCAGGTTTTTGCTGATGAAGTTGAAGATCTCCAGAAACAAATTGATGAACTAGAAAAATTAAAAAAACTTTCAGAAGATGCAACAAAACCGCTTGAAGCAGAAGTTGATTCTTTAGAAAAACGAATTGCTAACGCCCGTGCATCTATTGTAAAAGCAAAAAAGGAAGCTGCTGATTTAGCAGAACAAATTAAGCAAAAAGAGGCTGATCTTACTGTTCAATACCAAATTTTTTCAAGAAGAATTACTCAGCAATACAAGCGTTTGAGAACATATTCTCCGTTGATTGCAGTGTTGGCAACAGAGTCTGCTGCAGATTTATCAAAAGATTTGGCATATAGAGAATCTGTCAAAAATCAGGACAACCAGTTTATTAAAGCAATTGGCGAAGATATTAAAAGTTTGCAAGCAGACAAACAACGACTTGAAAACAATCAAATTCAACTTACTGCTTTAGAAAAAAAGCTTGATGAACAGGCTGATTTTTTTAAGGGTGAAATTGATAAAGCAAAAGATTATCAAAAAGACTTATCTGGGCAAATTGCAGATTTATCAGCACGTCAGCAAGAAATTATTAATGCAAGAAGTGGTGGATTTATGGTTAATTTAGGATCAGGGGCATTTGGTTCATTTGGTAAGTCCTCAAGATCTCATTTTTTGAATGAGGCTCCAAGTGGTTACTTTGCAGTTTTTTCATTTGGTGGATATAGCCACAGAAATGGCATGAGTCAGTATGGTGCTTTGGGCAGAGTGAACCAAGGACAAAATGCAGAACAAGTATTAAAGTACTACTATCAAGGTGTGAACCTTGAAAAAGTTGATACTAATCAAAGTATTACAGTGAATGGCACAAACTCTTACAAACAATCTTTTAACAATGAAAGATATCAACTTGAGGATTATTTAAAACATATTTATGAAGTTCCAGGAGATTGGCCGAAAGAAGTTTTAAAGGCGCAAGCTATTGCAGCCAGAACGTTTGCGCGTGGGAAATCAAGCATTTGTCCGAATCAGTATTGTCAAGAGTTTAAGCGTGAAGAAAACACTGATGCTTGGAAAGAAGCTGTTAAAGAAACAGAAGGAATGATTATGACTGGTGGTTCTGGAACTGGACAATATGCTTCAACACATGGTGGTTGGATTAATGGAACTGGATGGGATACAATAGATGGATCTGGTGGTGGAAATTTTTTGGAAAAATCATATGAAATTATTGCTGGATCACCTTGGGCTTATTCTTCTTGGTATGTAAATGTTTTTGGTGAATGGGGAAAACCAAAAGGAGACACATGTGGTAGGTCAAATCCTTGGCTTTCTCCAGAAGAAATGGCAGACATAGTCAATGCACATTTAGTTTTAAAGAATGGATCTAGTAGTGAAACAGAAAGAATAAGTTCAATATCTACAGAGTGTTGGGGGGGCAACCCATATAGTTTGGGTGAGCTGAGAGATATAGCTGTTAAATATGGTGGTATACCTTCAGCAAATAGTGCCTCTGTGTCGTTGGGTGATGGAAGAACAAATTCAGTTTTGATTAACGGAGTTACTATTAATGGTGATGATTTTTGTAAAGCATTTAACTTACGTGCTCCTGGATACTTAAGAATTCCACAGTGGTCAGGGCATCAGTGCACAAACGCATTTTTTAATGTTGTAAAGAAATAACTTTTGCATAGTCCCAATTTAGAGTAGTTTAACAGAAATTTCTGAGCATTTCTTGAGTTTTTTATCATTAGTTATAAAGAATTCAGCTTTATTTATAATTTCAACGGCTAGTTGTATTGAATCAGGAGTACTAAAACAATATTGTCTGCGAATTTTTGCTGCTTTGATAATTATTTTTTTGTGTAATACTTTTAACTTTTTAGTTTGGCATTTCTCAAAATAATGCCAAAAGTTTATTTATTTCCGCATCAGTCATTTGAAATGAGAGAAGTTTAGTTTGTGTAATAGTGCTAGTAATTTCATTAACCGTATCAAAAACAACTTTTGTAATAATTTTTTTATATATCTTGAATCTTACATTAAGCTTACTTTTGCAAAATGAGTATTTTGAATAGATACAGATGTTTTAGTCTGGCAAATAAATTTTATTTATTTTTTTTACAATGAGATTTTCTATAATTAGTTGTTCAAGTGCCTCCTCAAAATAAATTTTGTTCCCAGTGATTTTTTGTTTGAGTTCTAAAATTGAAAGACTATCTGATTCTTGATGTTTGATCAAAATTCGAATAATTTCTCCACGAACCTGTCGCAGCGAGCCTTGGAATTTGCTTTGTTGAGTATGGTGTTTACTTTTTCTTGATGGATTTGGCAGGATTTTTTTGAGGTATGCGCCATAATCCATGAGAGCCCAATACCATTCACGTGGATTTTTTGTATACAAAGTTTGTTGGATTAGTGGCAGTAATTTTGAATCCGGAACTGCAATTTGTTCAGGAAAAAAATGATGTAAGAATACAGTTCGTACATTTGTTTCTATAATAGTAGTTGGTTGGTTATATGCAAAGCTTAGAATTGCTGATGCAGTATATGGACCAATTCCAGGAAGTTCTCGGAGCTCTAACTCTGTTTTGGGAAATTTTTTTGTTTGGGAGTTTGTAATTTTTTGTGCCAACTGCCACAGAAACTTTGCTCTACGATTATAACCAAGCCCTTGCCAAAAGGTGAGCACTTCACTCAAATTTGCTTCAGCAAGAATAAAAACATCGGGAAAACGTTCAATAAATGCTTCATATTTTGGAATAACTCGAGTAACTTGGGTTTGTTGTAACATCAATTCTGAAACTAAAATGTTGTATGGGTCATCAGTTCGACGCCAAGGCAACTCGTGTCTGCCATGTTTTTGGTAGAATCGAAGTATAAAGTGTTGAAAGGAAGCGGTGTTTTGAACTGAGATTTCTAGTGTATTCATTTCGGGTTTATGATACCGTATAGCCAATGATACTAACAGGCATAGCTTTACAAAATTTTAGGTTACACAAAAATTATTTTTTGAAGTTTACCAATGAAACTACGGTGATTATCGGCAACAATGCAGTTGGGAAAACCAGTATTGTTGAAGCGGTGAATTTATTAGCAACTGGTAATAGTTTTCGGGCTGGAAAAGTTGAAGAGATGGTTGAGTTTGAGAGCGATTTAGCTCGAGTAAAAGGAGTGATTGTAGACACAAGTGGTGAGAAGAGTGCAAACCGCAATGAAGAAAACAACAGTTCAAAGACTACGGCAAAAGTTAGTACAGTTAATGCTCCTACCGATGAGGTTGAGATAATTTTAACTCGCGGAATTGTGAACGGAAAAAGAACACAACACAGATTATTTAGCGTGAATGGTGTGCGCCGGCGTAAAAAAGATGCGACGGGCAAGTTCTTTACCGTTTCTTTTAGGCCAGAAGATATGCGGATGATTGAAGGTTTGTCGAGTCGCCGGCGCGCATTTTTAGATACGGTTTTGTCGTTGCTTTTTTTGGAATATGAAGTTGCACTTAAAAACTATGAGCAAACTTTGATCAGAAGAAATAAGTTGATTCAGCAAATAAAAGACGCTAGACAACCACGAACAGTTCTGCAGTATTGGGATTTGAATTTAGTAAAGTATGGCGAAATTTTGCAAAAATTTCGCCAACAATTCTTAGAAAGCTTTGCTAGTGTGGAATTTCCACTCGATTTTTCAGTTGAATATGATCCTTCACTTATTTCTGCAGAAAGATTAGCACAATATAAAGACAGAGAAATTTTAGCTGGGCATACGTTAATTGGTCCGCATAAAGACGACATTATTTTGTTCTTAAATTCATGGCGGGAACATGGTGTTAAAACAAAAGTTGACAACGAGGTGGCAAAAACACAACGGGAACCAAAGCAACCAAAACTTCGTTTAGATACTTTCGGCTCAAGAGGACAGCAACGACTTGGTGTGTTATGGCTCAAATTTTGTGAACTTGAATATTTAAAAAATCAATCTAAAGTCAGTACGGTGTTACTTTTAGATGACATATTATCTGAACTCGATGATGAGAGCAAAACATTAGCTTTGAGTGTATTAAAAAAATACCAATCAATAGTAACCACAACAGAACCATCGGTACTTGCGGAAATTGAGCAAGCAACAGACAATATTCAAGTAATTAATTTATAATAATTGAGGGTTTAATCACGAGATAACAACTATGAATTCGGTCAATTTAGAACATTATTTTTCACAGCTTAATTTGCCAGAAAAAGATTCACACAAAGGTCAAAATGGAAAATTACTTTTAATTGGTGGATCAGAGTTATTTCATGCTGCAAGCAAATGGAGCTTAGATATTGCTTCAAAAATTGTGGACATGGTGTTTTATTCTTCAGTTTCAAGCAATAACGAATTGATTAAAGAGGCTAAAGGTGAATTTTGGAACGGTATTGTGATTGAACGAGAACACTTGGAAAACTATATTACAGAAGCTGATTGTATTTTGATTGGTCCTGGTATGGAGCGAAATCAAGAAACTGAAAGTTTGGTGAATGACCTTTTGCAAAAGTATCCAGATAAAAAGTTTGTGATAGATGCAGGTGCTCTACAAATGCTCAATCCAAGTTTATTGAATAAAAATCATATTATTACTCCTCACGCTAAGGAAATGTTAGATTTACAAAAAAGAGTAGATGAGTCTGGCAACAACTTAGATACTAAGCAGATAACAATTCTACAAAAAGGCATAACAGACCATGTTTCCTGGTTTGAAAATGGTGAAAAAAATACGATAGAAATTGCGGGCGGTAATGAAGGAATGACAAAAGGTGGCACTGGTGATGTCTTAGCTGGCCTAGTTGCTGCTTTATACTGTACTAACCAAGCCAACATATCTGCCATAGTGGCAAGTACTATTAATAAGCAGGCTGGAGATGAGCTATACAAAATTGTTGGTCCATTTTTTAATGCATCTGATTTAGTAGCTCAAGTTCCAAAAACTCTTTGGCAACTGGTCTCAGAGTAATTCAAAAATATCATCGCAAATTTTGCAACAATACTGTATACTTTTGTAGAAGAAAGATATTGTTTGATTTCGAAAGAGAAATAAAAAAGCAAAATGTATCAGCCAAATTTCAAAATTACGAATAACTTGCTTACCTACATTTCCAGGATTGAGGCAGCTAAGGCCATGATTGATCATGCGCCACTTGTTCCTGCATGGGAAGCAAAATTCCGTGATGAAGCCTTTACCAGAACTGTTCACTATGGAACCAAAATTGAAGGAAATGACTTAACTAAAGAGCAAGCTTCTCAAATTGTGCGGATGAGTGATGACATTGATTCGAGCCAAATTGCACAAAAAGCAGGCATTATGGCCCGAGATCGAGATATTCAAGAAGTGCTTAATTATCGAAATGTAATTTCTTGGATTGAGAAGCAAAGGGCAGGAGAAGTTAAAACAATTTTTACTGAAGATACTTTAAAAATTTTGCATAAACTCACAGTCGCTCGTGTTGTGGAGGACAATTATTCTGGTATTTATCGCGATAAACAGGTAATTGTTAAAAGTGCTGCTAATGCATCGATAGTGTACCGTCCACCAGTTTCTATGGAAATCCCCTTTTTAATTTCTGATTTTTTCGAGTGGATCCAATCGGTAGAGTCACAAAATATTCACCCAATTTTCAAGGCGGCTATTACGCATTATCAGTTAGTTCACATTCACCCTTTTATTGAAGGGAATGGTCGTACCGCCAGAGCAATGGCGACATTACTTTTATATATCTTAGGATATGATTTTAAACGTTTCTTTTCTTTGGAGCAATATTTTGATAGTGATGTTGAAAGTTATTACAATGCCCTCCTTTCTGTGCAACAAAATCAAGACGCTGACCTTACCTATTGGTTGGAATATTTTTGCTATGGTTTAGCAATAGAAATTGATAAAGTGAAGTTGCAAGTGACTCGCCTCTCTAAAGATTTGAAGCTTAAGAAACAGTTGGGCGAACAAGTTGCTTTATCAGAACGCCAGATTATTTTACTTGAATTATTCCAACAACAGGAACATGTTACTTCAGACGATATGAAGGCAGTGCTACCAAATGTTTCAGTTGATACTATCTTAAGAGATGTTAAAGATTTGATAGATAAAAAAGTGATCGAAAAATATGGTGTGACTAAGGGTGTGCATTATCGCCTTGTTGAATAGTTACCATACGCCTAGTAAACAGTGTTATAAATGTTAAAATAATACTATGCAATTTTCAGAATTATCATCTTGGTTGGAAAAATTAGAGCAGACAAATTCTCGATTAGAGATGATGTATCAGTTAGCTGATTTGTACAAAATTTTTGAAAAAGATGAGATTAAGATAGCGAGTTATTTAATGCAGGGAAGTTTGGTCCCTCCATATTTATCTTTAGAATTTCAGTTAAGTGTCAAAATGGTTTTGCGAGCTTTGGCGCAACTATATGCTGAATATACTCAAGATTCTGGTGAAAGTATGGGATTATTTGGAGATATAGGTAATTCTACTTCCATCGATCAAGTTACAAAAAATTACAAAACTGTTGGTGATATTGGAATAGTTGCATCAGAAATTGTGACAAATTGGCGAAAAAACAAAATGAGTGAATCGTTGGGTGCACTATCAGAGAACCTAACAATACTTGAGGTTTATGAGCGGTTAGTAGAAATCGCTCAAGAAGGTGGCTCTGGTTCTCAAGACAGAAAACTACAAAAATTAGAGCAATTATTCAAATTATCTGATCCAGTTTCTTCCAAATTTATTTCAAGAATTATTGTTGGTAAATTACGACTTGGATTTAGTGCAATGACAATTTTGGACGCCCTTTCTTGGGCAGTTGCAAATTCAAAAGAGCATAGAAAAATTCTTGAAAACGCGTATCAAAAACGTGCAGATGTGGGTGAGTTGGCTCAAGTTTATTTACAGTTGGCGCGAGAACCGCAACCTACACAAGAATTTTTGCAACAGTTAGAAAAAAAACTTGCAGAAAAATATGAAGTTGCAGTTGGAATTCCTGTTGTTCCCGCACTCTGTCAAAGATTAAATACTGCAAAAGAGATTATAGAAAAAATGGGGGTTGTTATTGCAGAACCAAAGTACGATGGGCTCAGAATTCAAATTCACTATGCAAAAGAAGGATTTAGTGATGGTTCAAAGATGCGTGCTTATACAAGAAACTTAGAAGAAGTGACACACATGTTTCCTGAATTATTGGAAATTATTTCACAACTGAAAACAGACTCTTGCATACTAGACGCTGAAGCAATAGGGTATGACACAACTTCTAACAAATTACTTCCATTTCAAGAAACAATGACTAGAAAAAGAAAACATGACATTGGTGAAGCATCAGAAAAAGTGCCAATTCGATTTTATGTTTTTGATGTATTATATTCGGGTAATAGGGGTTTATTAGAAAAATCATTGCAAGAAAGAAAAGAGCTACTCGAGCAACTATTCATTGATAATAGAGCAATAAAATTAACAGAGTATATTGTGACTTCAGATCCAATAGAATTACACGCATTTCACGAAAAACAACTACACGAAGGTTTGGAAGGTGCTGTGATAAAACAACTTAATTCTCATTATCAAAGTGGTAGAAAAGGATTTAGTTGGGTCAAAATAAAAGAGACGGAAGGTAGCTCAGGAAAATTAAAAGATACATTAGACTTAGTTGTCATGGGATATTATTTTGGTC